>CAZWRQ010000150.1:0-12067 GCA_964636395.1 uncultured Holophagales bacterium | reverse complement strand
GCTTTCAACCGGACGAACGTCGCGGTCCTCCACGCGGGCGACACCGGCACCGGCCCGGTCACGCTCCGCCTCCAGGTGCACGACGGCGCCGCGGGCGGCGCCCCCGCCGGGAGCCCGCTCGACGTGACGCTCGAGGGCGGGGAGTGGGCGCAGCCGGAGGGATTCTTCGCGGCGTCCGGCGTCGCGAACGGCTTCGTCCGCGTGACGCTCCTCGAAGGGGACGCACCGTGGATGGCCTACGGCGTCGTGAACGACGGCCGCTGGCCCGGTGAGCGGACCGGCGACGGCGCCTACGTCCCCGCGGTCGTTCCGACGCCGCCCGCGGCGGAGGGCACGCTCATCGTCGACCACACCTGCACCGACCTCTTCCGCGTACCGAGCCACTACCTCGAGGCCGCGAAGACGCAGCTGCGGATCGCCTACGGCCACACCTCCCACGGAAGCCAGATCGTGACCGGGATGGAGGCGCTCGCGGCGGCGTCCGGCTCGCTCCTCGGCTTCACCTCCTCCTCCGGGTACCAGCCCGGCGTCTTCCTGAACGACTCGCCCTTCCCGGGGGCGGACGACCTCGGGAGCCCCGACCGGGTCGCCTGGGCCACCGCGACCCGCGCTCTCCTGAACCGCGCCGGCGGCTGCGACCGGAACGTCGTCGTCTGGTCCTGGTGCGGGCAGGCCGACACGAGCAACCCGGAAGACATCGAGACGTATCTCTCGCTGATGTCCGCGCTCGAGACGGATTTCCCCGACGTCCGCTTCGTCTACATGACGGGCCACCTCGTCGGGAGCGGGGCCGACGGGGACCTCCACCGACGGAACGAGCAGATCCGTCGCTACTGCCGGGAGAACGGCAGGGTGCTCTTCGACTTCGCCGACATCGAGAGCTTCGACCCCGACGGTCTCGTCGACTACATGAGGAAGTACGCGACGGACAGCTGCGAGTACGACCGGAACGGCGACGGGAACCCCTGGGACGACGGGAACTGGGCCGAGGAGTGGATCGCGGCGCACCCGGGGCACGAGCTGACGCAGCTCGCCGCCGCATGCGGCGAGTGCGCCCATTCCGAGAGGCTCAACTGCGTCCTTAAGGCGCGCGCGTTCTGGTGGATGCTCGCGCGGCTCGCCGGGTGGGACGGGGTGAGCCCGTAGCAAAGGGCGCGCCGGAAGCGGGGCCGCGCGGCCTCGTGGCCGCGCGGCCCCTTCGGAGCTCAGTCGATCGGCTTGCCCGCCGAGAGCTTCTCGATCATCCCCTGCAGGCCCTTCCTGTTCGGTTCGTCGGGCGCCTGTGCGAGCGCCTTCTTCGCGGCGGCGAGGGCCTCCTTGAGCTTGCCCTGCGCCGAGTACGCGCGCGCCAGGCCGACCTCGACCGGCCACTCGCCCGGGTGCCTCTTCGCGTTCAGGAGGTAGACGGCGACGGCCTCGTCGGTCTTCTTCTGCGCCTGGAGGCCGCGCGCGTACATGTGCAGGTCGACCGCCGTCGCCGTCGGGTGGGCCATCGCCTTCTGCATCGTCGCCTTCGCGGCGTCCACCATCCCGTTCGCCGTCTGGGCCTGCGAGAGGGTCGAGAGGGTCCGGAAGCTCTCCTGACCCGTGAAGCCAGGCGTCGCCGCATGTTCGGCCCACTTCAGCGCCTCCGGGAGGTTGATCTTCCGGGCGAGGCAGAACTGCGCGGCCTGCTCCCACGACTGCCAGTCGAAGCCCGTCGCGTTGCGGAGCTGGTTCCGGATCTCGGCGAGGTAGAGGCCGTCGACGTCGGGGACCTCGACCCGGATCGGGACCTCCAGCTCGTCCCACCGGAGGGCGACGGTCGCCTCGGAAGGCTTGCGCTCGACGAAGTCGAACGTCATCCAGTGCGTGTACGGCGCCTTCCGCGGCTTCACCTTGACGCGCAGGGCATCTTCCCTCGCGTCGTAGAAGTAATGCCCCCAGCTCGTAGAGTTCTTCGAGAAGATGACCGTGAACTCCTCGGGCCCGGGCACCATGAAGAGGCCGTAGGCGCCCGCCGCCAGCGGCTGTCCCTCCACCTTCACGTCGTGCGAGACCTCGAAGACCGTGTTCTCGTTCGCGCCGGCGCGCCAGGGGCACTCGTCGCCGCAGGTGCCGAAGGAGTCCTTCGACATCCCCCACGGGACGAGGCCGCCCCAGATCTTCCCGCGGCGGTCCGTGCCGTCCGGGGCGACGACCTTCGGGCTGTTGTAGGTGACGGTCGCCTGCACGGGCCCGATCCACTGCGAGACCGAGGCCTTCTGGTTGCCGCCGCTCGGCGGGCCGGCGAGGCGCTGGGCGGCCGCCGGCGACGCGAGGGCGAGGACGAGGACCGGCACGAGCCGGGACGTGTTTCGGAGCATCGGATCCTCCTTCGGAAAAGCCGGCGCCGCGACCCCGGCCCGGGGCCCGCGTCGGCTGCCCTTCGTGCGATGGCGTCCGAGATACGCTTCCGGCGCCGCCGGGTTTCCGGCGTATCGAAGAGATGCTTCCGACGCTCCTTCTCGCCGCCTCGCTCGGCCTTCCGGGCGGGAACCTCCTGCTGGGTCGACCGGCCTCGGGTAACGGCGTCGCCGGCGCGCCGGCCGCCACCGACGGGCTCCTGGCGGCAGAGGGGGCCGCCGCCGCCGAGGCGATCGGCGAGGGACGGGCGGCCCGCCTGGCCGACCCGTCGGTCCGCCTGGTCTTCGACCTCGGCGAGGCTCGCCCCGTCGGCGCGCTCCTCCTGCAGGCGGACGCCGGGGACGACTACATGGTCGAGGCCTCGGCGGACGGCACGGCCTGGAGCGGGCTCGTCCGCATAGAGGCCGGGGATGCCTCGGGCGGGATGCGAACGCGCCGGGCGCCGGTCGTCCCGCCCCGCGAGCTCCGCTTCCTCCTCGTGCACGCCGAGGGCGGCGACGGGACGTACGCGGTCGGCGAGCTCGCCGCGTACGTGCAGCCGCCGACGTCGTGGTCCGAGCCCGCGACCTCCACGACGCCCGCTCGGACGGGGCCAACGGAGGGGGACCGGCTCGTCGCAGCGAGGGCTTTCCTCGCCCTCGCTACGGCGCTCCTTCTCGCCTGGGGCATCGTGCTCCGCCGGCAGGGGCGCCCGGAGAGGCTCGGCCGCCTCCGCGACCGTGCCCTCGTCGCTCTGGGGCTCCTCTCGGCCGCCGCGTTCTTCGGCTTCGGGAGACTGCACGGGGGACGCCTCGTCCACGTCTGGGACAGCTTCCACTACGTCGTCGGCGTGAAGTACTTCCCGGAGCTCGGCTACACCGGCCTCTACGAGGCGGCGCTCGCGGCCGAGCGCGCCGCCGGGCTCCTCCCTCCGGGAGCGACGGTCCCGCTCCGGAACCTCGCGACGAACGCGATCGAGACGACGTCGGCCGACGTGGCCCTCGCGCGATGGCCCGCCCGCCTCGGCCCGCGGTGGGAGGCCTTCGTCACGGACGTCCTCTGGTTCCGCGCCGAGGCAGGAGCCGAGACGTTCCGCCGAATCCTCCTCGACCACGGCTACAACGCGACGCCTGCGTGGGGCGTGCTCGGCGGCCTCTTCGCGCGCCTCGCCGGGCCGCCGACGGACGGCTCCGTCCGGGCGCTCGCCCTCCTCGACCCGCTCCTCCTCCTCGGGGCCTGGTTCCTCGTCTTCAGGGCGTTCGGCTTCCGCGTCGCCTGCGTCGCACTCGTCTTCTGGGGGACGAACTTCCCGGCGCGCTTCGACTGGAACGGCGGTTCGTTCCTCCGGATGGACTGGCTCGCCGCCGCGATGTCGGGCGTCGCGCTCCTGAAGCTCGGCCGCCCCCGGCTGGCCGGGGCGGCGCTCGGGCTCTCGACGCTCCTCCGGCTCTTCCCGGGGGCGCTCCTCCTCGGCCTCGGCGCCGCGGCGCTCTTCCAGCTCGTACGCGAGCGGCGTCTCGAGGCCGTTCGGACCGAGCTGCGCGTCGCTCAGGGCGCCCTCCTCGCGTCCGCCGTCGTCCTCCCGCTCTCGCTCTTCGCCGCGGGCGGCTTCACGTCCGTCCGCTGGAGCGCCTGGAGCGAGCTCGCCGCGAACAGCCGCAAACACCTCGCGACCCCGTTGACGAACAACGTCGGCCTCGGGACCACCCTCACCTGGCGCGACGCGACGAGCGGCCGGGCTCTCGTCTTCCCGGACGCCGTCGAGCCCTGGAAGGGATGGAAGGAGACGAAGAACGCCGTCCTCCGCGAGGCGCGCCCCCTCCGCCTCGCCCTCGCGGCCGCCTTCCTCGCCGCGGTCGCCCTCGCGTTCCGGTCGCGCCCTCCATGGGCGGCGGCGGCCGGAAGCGCGGGGCTCGTCTTCGTCCTCGCCGACCTGACCTGCTACTACGTCTCCGCCCTCCTCCTCCTCGCGCTCCTCCACGCCGAGCGCGAGGAGGCCGGGGTCGTCACGTCGCTCCTCGCGGCCGCGACGGGCGCGGTCCCGTTCCTCCTGACGTGGGACGACCAGCGCTACGCCCTCGTCGGCGCGCTCGTCCTCGGCGGGTTCGCCCTCCTCCTCGCGCTCCTCGCACGGAAGGAGAGCGGACGGAACGCAGCGGCTCCCCCAGGTCCCCGAAGACGGAAGGGTCGGCCGTCGCCCACCCGCGGCGGATGACGGGGTCATTCCCTGCTGAAGGCGATCTCGTTCGACCCCGGCACGGGCGCCACGACGAACGACGCCACCGCCCCTCCGGGCGCACCCTGAACCGTCACCCTCCACGCCCGACGCTCTACCGGGTGGTGGAGATCGAAGCCGTCTCCCCCGCACGCCTTCAGCGTGCACGGTTCGTTCCAGAGGGTGGCCTCGAGGACGCCCCGGGCCGCACGCACGACGATCGTCCCGTACCCGTCGCTCCGGTAGGTCCCGGCGCAGGCCTCGAGAGGACGCGCCGCCCTCGTCTCCGGCCGGCCGCACGGATCCTTCGCCTCCCCCGCCCGCGCCTCGTCCATCTCTTCCCTCACGCGGGCCTCCTGGGCCCTCGCCTTGCCGTTCCAGTCGGTAGGGGTAAGGCCGAGGAGATGGTCGTAGACGTACCCCTCGAGAATCGTCGGGAACGGCGTGCCGTTCAGGTTCGTCTCGACGACGAGCCCGAGATTCTCCTGTGGAAGAAAGGAGACGTGGGAGGAGAACCCGTGGAGGGCTCCTCCGTGGTGGACGTGGAGGAGGCCGCGGTACGCGTCGAGGAACCAGCCCATCCCGCAGCTCTGGAGGAGGATCTCCTTCTCGCGCATCGGGCGAGGGATCGGCACCTGGGGCGACTGGATCCTGGCGAGCTGCGCGGGGTCGACCAGCCTCTTGCCTTCCCGCTGACCGCGGGCGAGGTCGAACAGGAGCCATTTCGAGAGGTCGTTCGCGCTCGCGACAATTTCTCCCGCCGGCCCGAGGATGCCCGCATCGTGGAACGCCATCTCCTCGGGCCCCTCGCCCCAGTCGATGAAGGGCGTGGCGTAGTCGGGAGCCTTCTGCATCTCGCGCACGGAGAGGAGCGTGGCGCGCATCCCGAGCGGCTCGAGAAGCCGCGTCGTCACGAGCTCCTCCCAGGAGGCCCCGAGGCGCTCGGCGACCATGTCCCCCTCCACGGTGCAGGTCTCGTTGCGGTACTGGAATGCGGCGCGGAAGTCGGCCGACGGCTCGAAGGACCGCATCCGGTCGCGCATCCCGCGCCGCGTGTCCGGCGGGTTCAGGCTGAAGAGCTTCTGCCGGGAGACGCCGCTCCGGCGAGTGAGGAGGTCCCGGAGGGTGACCTTCTCCGTGGCGGCCGGGTCATGCCTGCGAAAGCCGGGAAGGTAGCGCTTCAGGGGCGCGTCCCAGGCGATCCTCTTCTCCTCCGCCGCCATCGCGGCCACCGTCGCGGTGAAAGTTTTCGTCGCGGACGCGATCGAGAAGAGCGTCGCCGGTGTGACCTTCTCCCTCGTCGCGAGGTCGCGGACTCCGTACCCGCGGGAGAGGACGACCGCGCCGTCCTTCACGACCGCGATCGACAGGCCCGGGACCTTCCACGACGCGAGCCCTCTCTCGACGAAGGCGTCGAGGTCCCTCAGGGGTCCGGCCCCGCCGCGCGCGTCGAGGCCGGGACCAGGAGCGCACCGAGAAGGAGGAGCGCTCCGCGCGAACCGTACCGTCTGTGACCGGGGGGCTGGGCGCGCCGATCGCCGTCCGTCACTCCTCCCGCAGCGTCACGGCCGGGTTCACGGCGGCAGCCCGCCGGGCGGGAACGTAGCTCGCGACGGCCGCGGTCAGGAGGAGAACGGTCCCCGTGACGAGGAGGCTCGCGGGGTCGAAGCGGCCGATCCCGAAGACGAGCCCTTCCACGAGGCGGCCGCTCCCCAGCGCGAGACCGGCGCCGGCCACGAGGCCGAGCCCGGTGAGGGCGAGCCCCTTTGACAGGACGAGCGCGTGGAGCTGGACGGGTCGCGCTCCCAGCGCGAGACGAATTCCGAGCTCCCGCCGGCGGAGGTCGACCGAGTGAGCGAGGAGACCGTAGAGTCCGATCGCGGCGAGGACGAGCGCGACGACCGCGAACGACGCGAGGAGCGTCGCCTGGAATCTCTGGGGCCCGAGCGAGGCCGAGACGATCCGGTCCATCGTCTCGACCTCAGACACGGCCAGATTCGGGTCGAGCTCCCAGATCGCGGAGCGCAGCGCGGACCCGAGGCTCGATGGCTCGACCGTGGTCTTCAGAGCCACGCTGACGCTTCGCGTGACGCCCCGGATCTCCGTGACTGCCTGGGAAAGGGGCAGGTAGACCTGGGGCTGCACCTTCGTGCTGAGGCCGGCGGCGGGTACGTCGCGGACGACTCCGACGATCTCGAAGGCCGGCTCCTTCGGCTCCGCCTGAACGATCGACAGGGGCTTGCCGAGCGGGTCCCCCGCGCCGAAGAGAGCCCGGGCGGCCGTCTCGTTGAGGGCGGCCACGCGCGCCGCGCCGGAGCGGTCCGACGCGGTGAAAGCGCGACCGCGGAGCACGGGATTGGCCAGGGTCTCGAAGTATGCCGGAGTCACCATCATGACCACGGCGCCGAGCGGCTCGGCGCCGGGCGGTTGCCACGGTCCGCCCGCGAGGATCAGTCGCATCTCGTCGCGCATCGGCAGGGAGTTCACGAGGGCCGCCGACCGGACCCCGGGCAACGCTCCCGTCCGCTCGAGGAGGCGGTCGTAGAACGCGAGGACGTCCGGACCCTTCGCGTAGGTCGCGGAGGGCAGGCTGACCTGGGCCGCGAGGACGTGATCGGGGTCGAGACCGGAATCGACGTGCGAAAGCCGGACGAGGCCGCGGACGAGGAGGGCCGAACCGGCCACGAGCACCACCGCCAGTGCCGTCTCGGCGACGACGAGGAGGCTTCGCAGCCGCTGGTGAGAGGAGGCCGAAGCCGTCCGCTCGCCGCTCCCTCTGAGGATGCTGGCGAGGTCGGGCCGCGACACGCGCAGGGCCGGCGCGAGGCTCGCGAGGACGCCGGCGAGCATCGACACGGCGAGGGCGAAGAGGAGCACCTCGCCGTCGAGTCCGATCCCGTCGACCGCGGGCAACGCCCCCTCGTGCAGCGAGAGGATCGCAGTGAGGCCGACCTTTGCGACGAGAAGCCCGAGGAGGCCGCCGGCGAGCGCGAGGACGACGCTCTCGCCGAGCAGGCTTCTTACGAGCGAGAGCCGCCCGGCTCCCATCGCCGCCCGCACGGCGAGCTCCCGCTGCCGCGTCTCGCCCCGGGCCAGGAGGAGCCCAGCGACGTTCGTCGCGGCGACGAGAAGGACGAGCGCGGCCGCGGCGAAAAGGACCGCCAGCGGCTTGCGGACCCCGCCGACGACGAGCTCCCGCATGGGGATGGCGAAGAAGGGATGGAAGTGCGAGTAGAGCTTCGCCCAGCGGGCGACGATCGCGTCCATCTCGGGCTGCAGCATCCCGAGAGAGGTGCCGGCCTTCATCCGGCCGATCACCAGGAGGTGGTGGTTGTCTCGCCGGGCCGGGTCGAGGATGAGGGGGAGCCAGAGGTCCGGCGCGGACTGGGTGAAGTCGAAGGCTGGCGGCAGGACCCCGACGACCTGCCGGGGCTTGCCGTCCAGCTGGATCGTGCGGCCGATCACGGCGGGGTCGGCGCCGAAGCGGCTCTGCCAGAGTCCGTGTCCGAGAAGCGCCACCGGTTCCGCACCCTTGACTTCGTCGTCGGGCGAGAAGCCCCGGCCCAGAGCCGGGCGAACGCGCACGACGGTCCACAGGGACGCCGTGGCGAGCCCGACCTGGAGCTTCGCCGGCTCGCCGACGCCGGTCAGGGTCGCGGGACGCGTGGTGTACGCACCCACTTCGTCCATCAGCCGCGTCTCGGCGCGGTAGTCGAGGTACTCCGCGTGCGCGACCGGCAGCTGGTCGATCCCGGCGTCCGGCATCCGGGTCCAGACGGTGACCAGCCGCTCCGAATCCGATAGGGGGAGGGGCCGGAGCAGGACCCGGCTGACGACGCTGTAGAGAGCCGTCGTGGCGCCGATGCCCAGGGCGAATGTCGCGACGACGACGAGCGTGAAGCCCGGCATCCGGCGGAGGGATCGGAGGACGTGCCGAGTCTCCGAGAGCATGCCGCACGAAGCAGCAGGAGCCGTGCCATCGCCCGCCCGTCGGTCCCGCCGCGAAGAGCCGCCGCACCGTCCCCTCCGACGGCGCCACCGGTGTGCGGTTCCGGACGGTCTCGTCCCACGAGCGGACACCTCTGCTCCGCCAGACGCGGTTTTGCGGGGAGCTGCGATCCGGCGCGAACGGCTCGCGGACGCATCCGGCCGGTTGGCACGGTTCTCGCCTTTCGGCCGGTCGGAGGATCGGTTCATGGACGTCCCCCGGACCGGAGTGGCCCAGCGGAAGCGAAGGCGGCTCCTTCTGTTGTCGGCCGTGGCCGTAGGCGCTCTCGCCCTCGCGGCCCTTGCGCTCTCCCGTCTCGAGCCGGCGGCCCCTTCGGTCGAGCGGGCCACCGTGTGGATGGGAAAGGTCCAGCGCGGGCCGATGGTCCGGTGCGTCCGCGGCTCGGGGACGCTCGTGCCCGAGGTCGTCCGCCTGATCCCGGCCGAAACGAGCGCCCGCGTGGAGCGCCGGGTCCTTCAGCCGGGCGCCGTGGTCGAGCCGGACTCCGTGATCCTCGTCCTGTCGGACCCCCGGGTCGAGCAGGAGGCCGTCGACGCCGAGATGCAGCTGCGCCGCGCCGAGGCCGAGCTCGTCAGCCTGCGCGTGCAGCTCCAAAACCAGGCGCTCGACCAGGCGGCCGGGGTGGCCTGGGCCGAGGCCCAATACGAGCAGGGGCGCCTCCGGGCCGCGGCTGACGAGGAGCTGGCGCGAGAGGGGCTCATTCCCGACATCACCCTGAAGAGCTCGATCGCGGGCGCCAACGCGCTGAGGGTCCGGGCCGAGATGGACAGGAAGCGCCTCGCGGCCGCCGGCACGGGAATCGAGGCCCAGCTCGCGGCCAAGCGCGTCGAGGTGGACCAGCGCCGGACGATGTTCGAGCTCCAGCGGCGGCTGCGCGACTCCCTGTACGTCCGGGCGGGCCTCGCGGGGGTGCTGCAGGAGATCGCCGTCGAGGTCGGGCAGGTCGTGACCCCCGGCCTCAACCTCGCGCGCGTCGCGGACCCCGCACGGCTGATGGCCCGCGTGCAGGTGCCGGCAACGCAGGCCCGCGACCTCCTGGTGGGCCAGGCCGCCGAGGTGGACACCCGGAACGGGATCGTCGCTGCGAAGGTCGCCCGCCTCGACCCGGCGGTCCGCGACGGAACGGTGACCGTGGACCTGACCCTCGCGGGGGAGCTCCCGCGCGGTGCTCGGCCCGACCTCAACGTGGACGGCACGATCGAGATCGAGCGCCTCGAGGACGTCGTCTACGTGGGGCGCCCGGCGTCCGGTCAGGAGGGCTCGACGGTGGGCCTCTTCCGCCTCGAGAAGAACGGCCCGCATGCGGTGCGCGTGAAGGTGCGGCTCGGGCGCGCTTCCGTCAACACGATCGAGGTCCTCGAGGGCCTCGTCCCCGGCGACGAGGTGGTCCTCTCCGACACGACCCGCTGGGACGACAACGAACGGATTCGCCTCGAGTGAGGCGGGAGGGACATCGATGACGACCCAACAGGACACGCTCATCCGGATGACCGGCGTCGGCAAGGTCTTCGTCACCGACGAGGTCGAGACCCACGCGCTCGCGGACGTCCACCTCGAGATCCGCCGAGGCGAGTACGTCTCCATCGCGGGCCCTTCCGGCTGCGGCAAGTCCACGCTCCTCTCGATCATGGGCCTGCTCGACGGCCCGACCACCGGGCGATACGAGATCGGAGGGGCGCCGGTCGAGTCGCTGACGGCCCGGGAGACGGCGAGGCTGCGCAACCTCACCATCGGCTTCGTCTTCCAGAACTTCAACCTGATCGGAGACCTCACCGTCTTCGAGAACGTCGAGCTGCCGCTCGTCTACCGTGAGATGCCGGCGGCCGAGCGGAGGGAGTGGGTGCGCGAGGCCCTCCGGAAGGTCGGCATGGAGCACAGGACCAACCACTACCCCGCGCAGCTCTCCGGCGGCCAGCAGCAGCGGGTCGCCGTGGCCCGCGCCCTGGTCGGCAGGCCCCTCGTCCTCCTCGCCGACGAGCCGACCGGGAACCTCGACTCGCGCAACGGCGACGCCGTCATCAAGCTCCTCTGCGAGCTGCACGCGGGCGGCGCCACGATCTGCATGGTGACCCACGACCCGCGCTACGCGGACCACGCCGACCGCACCGTCCACCTCTTCGACGGCCGGATCGTCGACGAGAGCGTCGCGAGGGCCGCGGCCGCGACGGCCTGAGGCGGGGTGGACCGTGGGAGGTCTCTGGTCCGACCTGAGGTTCGCCTTCCGCAGCCTCGCGAGGTCGCCGGGTTTCACCGCCGTCGTGGTGATGACTCTCGCCCTCGGGATCGGCGCGACGACCGGCGTGTTCAGCGCGATGAACGCCATCCTCTTCGCGGGGATGCCCTACCCGGAGCCGGACCGGCTCGTCTTCGGACGCTCCACCTTCCAGGGCGGAACCGTCGGGCTCTCGGCCCACGACTACTTCGACTACCGCGACCAGTCCACGAGCTTCGAGTCGCTCGGCGCCCACCTCGAGTTCTCGACCCACGTCTCCTCTACCGGGGGCGGGACGCCCGAGACGCTCCGCGCCACCTACGTCTCGACCGACCTCTTCCGAACGCTGGGCGTGGTCCCCCGGCTCGGGAGGACCTTCGTCCCCGAGGAGGGAAGACCAGCGCCGATCACGGCCGAGAACGAGCCGACCCTCCTGCCGCCCGTGGCCGTCATCAGCCACGCGCTCTGGCAGAGGCGTTTCGGCGCCTCGCCGGAGGCGGTCGGCAGCGGGCTCACGCTGAACGGCCAGCCCGTCTCGGTGGTCGGCGTCCTGCCTCCGGGCTTCCGGTTCCTGGTCGACGCGGACGTCTGGTTTCCCCTGCGGCTGAACGGGGAGCGGGCCACGGCTCGCCGCTTCCACAACTGGGTCGCGGTCGGGCGGCTCAGGCGAGGGGTCCCGATCTCCCGGGCGCAGGGCGAGCTCGCGGCGATCGCCGGGCGGCTCGAGAGGACCTACCCCGACTCCAACGAGGGCATGGGCGTGAAGCTGACGCCCCTCGCCGATGCTCTCGTCGCGAACCTCGAGCCGCAGCTCCTCCTGCTGGCGGCGGCGGTCGCCCTCATGCTCCTGATCGCCTGCGCCAACGTCGCCAACCTCCTGCTGGCGCGCGGCGTCACGCGGAGGAGCGAGCTGGCGATGCGGACCGCCCTCGGGGCCTCTCGTGGGCGGCTGGTCCGTCAGCTCCTGGCGGAGGGCGTGACGTTCGCGCTCCTGGGGGGTGCCCTCGGCCTGCTCGTGGCCTCCCTGCTCCAGAGGCTCCTTCCGTTCGTGCTCGGCCTGGAGAGGAGCGGGCTCGCCGACGTCTCCCTCCGCCTCGATTCGCGCGTCCTCCTCTTCGCGGTCGTCGTGTCCCTTCTCACCGGCGCCGGAGTCGCGCTCGTCCCGGCGCTGCGTAGCACGCGCGTGTCTCTGGCCGGGGAGCTCAAGGGCGCGAGCCGGTCCGTCACTTCCCGGGGCGGCGCCCGGCTCAGGATGGCCCTCGTCGCC
>CAZWRQ010000149.1:0-12073 GCA_964636395.1 uncultured Holophagales bacterium | reverse complement strand
GCGCCGCCGCGGCGCCGTCGGGTCGTGACAGGTGGAGCAGGTCAGCTTTCCGTCGCCCGTCAGGAGGAGCGGCGCGCGCAGGCCCGGCACGCGGGCGCCCGTCGGATGATGCGTCTCGCGGTCGTCGTGGCACGTCGTACAGAGCGGGACGCAGGGGCGGGAGAGCCGGACCCCGAGCGCTTCCCTCTCGGCGCGAGCGTGACAGGAGAAGCAGGAGTCGAGCTCCCAGGTCGGGTGCGGCGAGGAAGCGGAGCGGTCCGCGGGTGCACCCGTCCCCGCGGCCGGGACGGCGAGGAGCGCCAGCGCGAGGAGCGGGACCCGGGTGATGGGGAAGGCGTTCATGCATCTCTCCTTCAGAACGTGACGACGGCCTGGACGAGCCAGGCGTCCCTGCCGAAGCCCGCCTCGGCGCGGACGGCCTCCGGCGCCTCCAGCGTGCGGCGGTACTCGGCCTTGAGCGTGAGGCGAGCGAAGGGGACGGCGTTCGCGCCGACGGTGACGCGTGACGTCCGGCCCGCCCCCGCCCCCTCGTCGCCACGGACGCTGTCGTAGCGTGCGTACGGGGTGAGGGAGACGCCGCCGGGAAGGTCGCCCGCCTCGAACGCCGCCGTGACGTGCCACCCGTCCCGGACCGAACGGAGGGGGCTCTCCTCGGTCGGCCGCTCGTCCGCGCGGACGTACTCGCTCCGGACCGAGAGCGGGCCCGAGCGCATCTGTGCGTCGAGGGTGAGGGCGGTCCTCTCCGTCCTCCCGTCGTCGTCCACGTCGTGGAGCAGCGAGACGCCGACCTCGAAGAGGCCGAGCCGTGGAGGAAAGCGGAACGGCGTGTCGAGTGGTGCGACGCTCACGCGCCCGCCGAAGGCGTTCCCGGAGCCTTCGCCGCGCAGCACGTAGAGCGTGTAGCCGAAGGTGCCGTCGTTGCCGAGGACGCGCAGGCCGACGTCGTTCGCGCCGCCGTCCAGCAGCGCTTCGGTCGTCAGCGGCGCGCTCGCCTCGACCCGGTCCTTCGCGGCGTAGAGCTGCCAGTCGTTCCCGAACGGGACGTCGAAGCGGCCGAGCTGGACGTGGAGCCCCTTCTCGACGGGGAGCCGGCCGCGCGGCGCGACGAGGCCGCCGAGGAGGTGGACGTCGAGGAAGCCGACCGCGAGCTCCGCCCCGTCGTCGTTCACGACGAGGGCCGCCGCGACCTGCACGCTCCTGCCGAGCTCCCGGGCGAGGTCCAGCTCGAGGTCGCCCATCGCGAAGACGTTCTCCTCGCTCCGGCGGTCGCGGGCGGTGACGTCGAAGAAGCCCGTGAGAGAGAGGCGGCTCAGGAGCGAAGAGAGGGCGCCGTCGCCGGTCAATCCTTCTCCCGCGTCCGCGGTCGTCTTCGACGGCGGCTCCGGAGCGGCGAACGGAACGGCTGCGGGGACGGGACGCGCCGGCGCGACGAGAGAGAGCGCGAGGAGCGCGACGCGGCACGAGACGAACGGGTCGCTCACTTCAGCCGGTCTCGTCCGTCCGGGGCAGGACGCGCCCGCTCGCCGCCGGCGCCCGGGAGGCCCGGGCCCGCCGGGAGAGACGCCCCGCCTGCCGGAGCGGCGCCGCAGCGCGAGGCGAGGGCGCACCCGTCGCACCCGGAGGAGCAGGAGCCGCCGGAACGCAGGGACAGTCGCCGGTGGGCCGAGCGGGCGATGCCGGCGGCGGCGGCGAGGACGATGAGGATCGCGAGGACCGTGTCCATGCCGGGGACCTTCAAGAGAGCCGCAGGCGGCGCGGAGCGGGAGCGGACCGGCCCGCGTCCGCGGCTCGATCGTCGGGGCGCCGCGTGCGGGGTCCGGACCATTCGGGAGGCGCGGGGTGTGTTAGAGGCATCTAATTCTCCGGTCAAAAAAGGGGGGCTGCGATCACGTGGTCGTCCGCACGAGGACCCGGTCGGCCTCGGAGCGTCGGAGCGCGAAGCGCGCGCCGTGGCAGCGGATCCGGACCGAGCGCTCGCCAGGCTCCCGGCGCTCGACGTCGATCCTCGTCTCGGGGAGGATCCCCATGTCGAGGAGGCGCTTGCGGAGCGGACCCGTCGCCGTGATCCGGGTGACGACGCCGCTTCCGCCGGGCTTCAGCGTGGCGACGCTCATCGCGTTCTCCTGGTCGGACGGGTGGCAGCGGGAGCACTCCGGCGAGGAGGCGCCGCACGGATGCTCGTCTCCGGGGCGCGCGCCGACGGGGCACTGTCCGAAGGCGGCGGGAGTGGCCGGGCGGGTGCCGAGGAACTCGAAGAACCGGACGAGGCGATCCGTCGCCTCGTCGGTGAGCGCGTGCTCGAGGGAGCAGGCCTGCTCGCTCGCCGCATGCGGCGACATGCCGAGGACCTCTTCGAAGAAACGGGTCAAGAGGCGGTGGCGGGTCAGGATGCGGCGCGCCGCCTCCTCTCCCCTCGGGGTGAGCCGGATGTGCTCCCGGCGCGCGTAGTCGACGAGGCCGGCGTCCCCGAGCTTGCCGAGGGCGATCGAGACCGTCGCGGCCTTCACGCCGCGCGCCCGGGCGATGTCGCGGACCCGCGCGGCCCCGTGCTCCTGCAGGAGCAGGTAGATCGTCTCGAGGTAGTCCTCGAGGGGCTCGCTCATCGGCTGCGGCGTCGCGTCGGCCCCGATCATCGTTAGAAGCATCTAACAAACGTCCGGGATCGTCAAGGGCCGGACGGCGGTGGGCAGGCGTCGACGGGGAGACTCCGGCGAGAGCGGTCGGGCGCCGTGCCCGCCGCGTTCCCCACGCGGCGAGGCGCCTCTCCGACGGTCTATGATGACCCGTTGCGGCGGGCCCTCACCCGGCCGGCCGCGGGAGGCGACGGTTGCGAAGGACCTCCGGCCGGGTCCGGATCGACGGGGCGGCGGGCTGCGCGGAAGCGACCCGCCCCGCAGCCGAATTCTTCCGGAAGGCGCGCGCGTGAGCCCCGGCTGGAGGACCGCCCTCGTCACGACGCTCCGTGAGCGCTGCCGGGTCTGCTTCGCTTGCGTTCGCGAGTGCCCGGCCAAGGCGATCCGGATCTCCGGGCGACAGGCGGAGGTGATCCCGGAGCGCTGCATCGCCTGCGGCAACTGCGTGAGGGTCTGCAGCCAGGGGGCGAAGCAGGCCGTCCGTTCGATCGCCCAGGTCGAGGAGCTCCTCGCCTCGGGCGCCCCCGTTGCCGCCTGCCTCGCGCCGAGCTTCCCGGCCGAGTTCCCCGAGCTTCCGGTCTCCCGGCTCGTCGGTGCGGTCCGCGCGCTCGGCTTCTCGCTCGTCCAGGAGGTCGCGTTCGGCGCCGACCTCGTCGCTCGCCGCTACCGCGAGCTCCTCGCCGAGCCCGGCACGCGCTACATCGCGACGACCTGTCCCGCCGTCGTGAGCTACGTCGAGCGCTACCACCCGCGCCTCGTGGAGCTGCTGGCGCCCGTCGCGTCGCCGATGGTCGCGACGGCGCGCGTCCTGAAGCGCATCCACGGTCCGGACCTTCACGTCGTCTTCGTCGGACCCTGCATCGCCAAGAAGGGGGAGGACCGGTGGCCCGGCGCCGACCCCGGCGTCGACGAGGCCCTCACGTTCGGGGAGCTCCGCGAGATGTGGCGCGAGAAGGGGATCGACCCCGCCGACGCTTCGCCCGCGGAGTTCGACCCGCCGCGGGCCGGGAGCGGGGCGATCTTCCCGGTGAGCCGCGGGATGCTTCAGGCGGCCGAGGTCCCGGAGGACCTGACGCTCGGCGAGGTCGTCTCGGCCGACGGGCGGAGCGCGTTCGTCGACGCGGTGAAGGAGCTCGAGTCCGGGGACTTCGACGGAGCGACGAGGCTCCTCGAGCTCCTCTGCTGCAACGGCTGCGTCATGGGCTCCGGGATGACGTCGACCTCGCCGCTCTACAAGCGCCGGGCCCTCGTGACGCGTGCGGCGCGGGAGCGACTCCGGGAGCTCGACCGCGGCCGGTGGGAGGGCGAGATGAGCGCCTTCGCGGACCTCGACCTCGGGCGCTCCTTCTTCGCCCGCCCGGTCACGGTCGGGGCGGCGAGCGGGGAGGACGTCGCGGAGATCCTCCGGCGGATGGGCAAGCAGTCGCCGGCCGACGAGCTGAACTGCGGGGCGTGCGGCTACGACACCTGCCGCGAGCACGCGGCCGCGGTCCACTCCGGCCTCGCCGAGTCGGAGATGTGCCTCCCCTTCACGATCGACCAGCTCCGGAACGCGGTTCGCGAGATCGCCGTCTCGCACGACCAGCTCGCCTCGGCCCAGCAGGCGCTCATGCATTCCGAGCGGCTCGCGAGCATGGGCCAGCTCGCCGCCGGCATCGCCCACGAGGTCAACAACCCGCTCGGCGTCGTCCTCCTCTACTCCCACCTCCTCCTCGAGGGGATCCCGGAGGGTTCCTCGCTCCGGGGAGACCTCCAGACGGTGGCCGCGGAGGCGGACCGCTGCAAGAAGATCGTCTCCGGGCTCCTCGACTTCGCACGGCAGAACAAGGTCTCCCTGTCGGAGGTCACGGTCGGCGACCTCGTGGCGCAGAGCGTCCGGGGAGTCGTCCTGCCCGAGAGGGTCGTCGTCGAGGTCGAGCACGAGGACCCGTCGCTCCGCGTCGAGCTGGACCGCGACCAGATCGTCCAGGTCGTCGCGAACCTCGTCCGCAACGCGGCCGAGGCGATGCCGCGAGGCGGGACGGTCATCGTGAGGACGCGGGCCGTGGGCGGCTCCCTCGTCCTCTCGGTCACCGACGGCGGCACGGGGATCTCGAAGGAGAACCTCACCCGGGTCTTCGAGCCGTTCTTCACGACGAAGCCGATCGGGAAGGGGACGGGGCTCGGCCTGCCGGTGAGCTACGGGATCGTGAAGATGCATCGCGGAGACATAGACGTCGTCTCGAACGCCGACCCCGCCGCCGGGCCGACGGGCACGGTCCTGACCGTGAGGCTCCCGCTGCGCGGGACGCGGAGCGTCTGAGAGATGGGCGGCACGCTGAAGGTCCTCGTCGTCGACGACGAGCCGGGGATCCGGCTCGCGGTGGCGAGGGTCCTCGAGGCTCACCGGACGACGCTCCCCGACGAGACGGAGGAGACGGCGTTCGCGGTCGCGCAGGCGGCGACCGGCGAGGAGGCGCTCGCGGCCTGCGCGGCGGGCGCGCCCGACATCCTCCTCCTCGACTACAAGCTCCCGGGCCTCTCCGGGCTCGACGTCCTCGAGCGGCTCGGACCGGCGACGGCGGAGACGATCGTCGTCATGATCACGGCGTACGCGACGATCGAGACGGCCGTGACGGCGACGCGCCGGGGCGCCTACGACTTCCTCGCGAAGCCCTTCACTCCGGCGGAGCTCCGGACGACGGTGAGCCGCGCGGCGACTCACCTCGCCCTCCAGCGGCGGGCGAAGCGCCTCGCCGACGAGAAGCGTCAGGCGCGGTTCCAGCTCCTCTCCGTCCTCTTCCACGAGCTGAAGTCGCCGCTCGCCGCCGTCGAGGGCTACCTCGACGTCCTCCGGGAGGGGTTCCTCCCGCCCGGCTCGGCGCAGTACGGCGAGGTCCTGGAACGGAGCCGCGTGCGGCTCGAGGGGATGCGCCGCCTCGTCGTCGACCTCCTCGACCTGACCCGGCTCGAGTCGGGGCAGAGGAAGCGCGAGCCGGTCGAGCTCGACGCGAGGGACGTCGTCCTCCGGGCCGTGGAGACGGCGCAGCCGGCGGCCGCGGCGCGTCGGATCGAGGTCTTCGTCGACGCGCCCGAGGCAGCGCCGCTCGTGGCCGACCCGGGCGAGCTCGAGATCGTCCTGAACAACCTGCTGTCGAACGCGGTGAAGTACAACCGCGAGGGCGGCCGGGTGAACGTGAGCCTCGCGAACGACCCCGGCGGCGTCCGTCTCGCCGTCGCCGACACCGGGATCGGTATGACCGCGCAGGAGGTCGGGCGGCTGTTCGGGGAGTTCGTCCGGATCCGGAACGACAGGACGCGCGACATCCCCGGGAGCGGCCTGGGGCTCTCGATCGTGAAGAAGGTCGTCGAGCTCGCCGGCGGCGAAGTGAGCGTCGAGAGCGAGCCGGAGAAGGGAACGACGTTCACGGTGCGGCTCCCGTCCGGGGAGCGGGCTGCGCCGCTCGGGTCCGGACGCCTCGCCTGAGGACGCTCCTTCGGGGACCCTCTCGAGCTGCGGGTCGAGCGCGAATACAGTCCCGGAAGCGGCCTGTTTCCAATGACTTCCGGCGTGACGGCACCCCCGTGCCGGTGCTAGGCTCGAGGTTCGATGTATCGGGGACCCGGCTGCTGCGGTCCGGTCCTGGCGACGACGGCGCCGTCCCCGGTGCATCTCCGTTCGACAGCGCGAGCCCCGGGATTCGGACAAGGAGGTCACGATGGCGAGGATCCTGATCGTCGATGACGACAAGGACATCGTCGAAGCCTGCCGCCTCTTCCTGGAAAGAGAGGGGCACACCGTAGCGGCCGCCTACAGCAGGGGCGGCGGGATGAGGGCCGTGTCGGACTGGCCCCCGGACCTCCTCATCCTCGACGTGATGATGGACGAGCCCGACGACGGGATCCGGATGGCCCAGGAGCTTCGCCGCTCCGGCTGGACGACTCCGATCGTGATGCTCACGAGCATCGGGAAGGTGACCGGCCTCGGCTACCGCGCCGACCCGGACGTCCTCCCCGTCGACGCGTTCCTCGAGAAGCCCGTCCGGCCCGCCGTCCTCCTGAAGACGGTGGCCGATCTGCTCGCCTGCGCGGGCGGAAAGGAGGAGAGCCATGCTGGTCACGGAACGAATCCGGCTTCACGATGACATCGGCTCCTGGGTCGAAAAGCACGGGGCGACGCGCTCCGCGCTGATCCCCGTCCTCCAGGAGATCCAGCGGAGCTACAACGAGATCTCCGAGTACGCGATGCAGGAGGTCGCCGACCGCCTCGACATCCACCCGGTGGAGGTCTACAGCGTCGTCAGCTTCTACAGCTTCCTCGAGGCGAAGGCCCGGGGCCGATTCGTCATCCGCCTCTGCCGCACCGTCTCCTGCGACATGACCGGGAAGGACCGCGTCGCACGGCAGCTCGAGAACGACCTCGGCATCCGCTTCGGCGAGACGACCCGCGACGGCAACTTCACTCTCGAGTGGGCGAACTGCCTCGGGATGTGCGACCGGGGGCCGGCCCTCCTCATCAACGACCAGGTCTTCACGTCGGTGACGCCGGAGACGGTCCACGACCTGATCCAGGCGTGCCGCAAGAGCTTCGGCCCGCTCGCCGTCCAGGGGCAGAAGGGGAGGGCTCACTGATGAGCGCCGTGAAGAAGGGCCTCGTCACGTTCGCCGCCGCCGTGCCGGAGCAGGGCCTGAAAGCCGCGCTCGCACGCCCGCGATCGGAGGTCATCGCCGAGATCGCGGCCTCGAAGCTCCGTGGCCGCGGCGGCGCCGGCTTCCCGACGGGGGTGAAGTGGAACCTCGCCGCCGCGGCGACCGCGCCCGCGAAGTGGGTCGTCTGCAACGCGGACGAGGGGGAGCCGGGGACGTTCAAGGACCGGGTCATCCTCGCCGAGGCGCCCGACCTCGTCCTCGAGGGGATGACGATCGCGGCCTGGGCGATCGGCTCCGGGCACGGCATCCTCTACCTGCGGGGCGAGTACGCCTACCTGCGCGACTCTCTCGAGAAGGTCCTCGCGCGGAGGAGGGAGGCGGGCCTTCTCGGGACGGGGATCCTCGGAAGAGAGCTCGCCTTCGACGTCGAGATCCGGATGGGCTCGGGCGCCTACGTCTGCGGCGAGGAGACGGCGCTCATCGAGTCGCTCGAGGGGCAGCGGGGCGAGCCGCGGAACCGGCCCCCCTTCCCGGTCGACTGCGGCTACCTTTCGGAGCCGACGATCGTGAACAACGTGGAGACGTTCGCCTGCGCGGCAATGGTCCTCGCGAAGGGCGCCGAGTGGTTCCGGCGGATGGGGACGGAGGTCTCGACCGGCCCGAAGCTCTTCAGCGTCTCGGGCGACTGCCGGGAGCCCGGCGTCTACGAGTTCCCGCTCGGAATCACCATCGCCGAGCTCCTCTCCGCAATCGGCGGCGAAGGGGCGAAGGCGGTCCAGGTCGGCGGCGCCTCGGGCCGCTGCGTGCCGGCCGCGGAGTTCGGGAGGACGCTCGCCTTCGAGGGGATCCCGACGGGAGGGTCGATCATCGTCTTCGGGCCCGACCGCGACATGCTCCACGTCGCCGAGAATTTCCTGGAGTTCTTCGTCGACGAGTCGTGCGGGCAGTGCACGCCCTGCCGCGAAGGGAACGTGAAGCTCCTCGAGGGGGTGAGGATGCTCCGCGAGGGGCGCTGCTCGTGGGCCTACCTCCAGGAGCTGACGAAGCTCGGCGAGGTGATGCAGCTGGCCTCCAAGTGCGGCCTCGGGCAGTCGAGCCCGAACGCCTTCCTCTCCATCGTCGAGCACTTCCGTCCCGAGATCATGGGCCGGACGGCCGGCGGGAACGCCTGAGGAGCAGATCCCATGTCGAGCCGTATCGAACGCACCTCCTCCATCTCCCGGGCGCCCGTCAGCCAGCGCGGCCACGTCGTCCCGGTCTCCGCAGACCCCGAAGCGATCGGTGGGACCGTCGCCGTCACGATCGACGGGATCGAGACGAAGGTCCCTCTCGGGACGACGATCCTCGACGCCGCCCGCACCCTCGGTCTGAAGATCCCGACGCTCTGCCACCATCCCGACCTCGAGGTCGCCGGCGTCTGCCGGATCTGCGTCGTCGAGGTCGAAGGGCAGCGGACGCTGCAGGCCGCCTGCGCCTTCCCGATCACGGCGCCGGTCAAGGTCCAGACCCACACCCGCAAGGTGCGGCAGGCCCGCCGGCGGATCCTCGACCTGATGCTCAGCAAGCACGTCGGGGAGTGCTACACGTGCTTCCGGAACCTGAACTGCGAGCTCCAGACCCTCGCGAAGGAGTACGGCGTCGACTTCTTCCGCTTCGGCCACGAGGCGGCGCGCCGGCACCAGGTCGACGACTCGTCCTACTCCGTCCGGCGGGACATGGACAAGTGCATCCTCTGCCGCCGCTGCGTGAGGACCTGCATCGACCTCCAGGAGGTCGGCGTCCTCGAGGCCGTGGGGCGCAGCGACGGGACCCGGATCGCGACGTTCCTCGACAAGCCGCTGAACGACGTCGTCTGCATCAACTGCGGCCAGTGCATCAACCGCTGCCCGACGGCCGCCCTCGGCGCGATGGACCCCACCGACGAGGTCTGGAAGGACATCAACGACCCGGGCAAGCACGTCGTCATCCAGACGGCCCCGGCGCCGCGAGCCGCGATCGGCGAGTGTTTCGACCTCCCGCCGGGGACGCCGCTCACGTTCGAGATGAACACGGCGATGAAGACGATCGGGTTCGACCGTGTCTTCGACACGAACTTCACCGCCGACCTGACGATCATCGAGGAGGGGACGGAGCTCCTCCTCCGCCTCCACCGGGCCCTCGTCGGAAAGGAGGCCGTCGCGCTTCCCCAGTTCACGAGCTGCTCGCCGGGCTGGGTGAAGTACCTCGAGCACTTCTACCCGGAGATGATCCCGAACCTCTCGACGGCCAAGAGCCCGCAGCAGATGTTCGGAGCGCTCATCAAGACGTTCTACGCGCAGAAGGCGGGGATCGACCCGGCCTCCATCGTCGCCTGCGCCCTCATGCCCTGCTCGGCGAAGAAGTACGAGTGCAATCGCCCGGAGATGTCCGACTCGGGCTTCAAGGACGTCGACTACGGCCTCGTCACCCGCGAGCTCGGGCAGATGTTCCACGAGGCGGGGATCGACCTGCCGAAGATGCCGAAGGGGAGCTTCGACGACCCGTTCGGCACGGCGACCGGGTCGGGAGTCATCTTCGGGGCGACGGGCGGCGTCATGGAGGCCGCGATCCGGACGGTCGTCGAGCTCGTCACCGGGCTGAAGATCGAGGACGTCTTCGCGAACGCCGACGTCACCCCGGTCCGGGGGTTCGACGGGGTCCGCTACGTCGAGCTCCCGATCCCGGCGATCGGCGAGGTCCCCGCGCTCCTGAAGATGAACAAGGCCTTGCCGTTCTCGGACTGGAAGTGGCTCGAGGGGGCGGTCCTGAAGGTCGCCGTCTGCCACGGCACCGCGAACGCCAAGCGCGTCGTCGAGGACATCAAGGCGGGCGGGGTGTTCTCGAAGTGCCACTTCATCGAGTTCATGGCCTGCCCGGGCGGGTGCCTCGGCGGCGGGGGAATGCCGATCCCGACCTCGCCGGAGATCCGGGCGGCGCGCGCGAAGGCGATCTACGCCGAGGACGCGAGCTACGAGATCCGCAAGGCCCACGAGAACCCCGCCGTGATCCGCCTCTACGAGGAGTTCCTGACGGACGGCCCCTGCGGCGAGAAGAGCCACCACCTCCTCCACACGCACTACACCCCCCGCGGGAAGTACATCGCCTGACCCGCTGGCGAACGACCCCGTGCCCGGTCCGGCGGAGCCCGCTCGGCGGGCTCCGCCGGAGGTCCCTCCCGTGAGCCTGGCTGGGCCTGTCCCGGCGTCGGACCTCGCGCCGCGAGAGGCGGAGGTCCTCGACCTCGTCAACCGGAAGGTTGCCGCCGGACGGAGCCTCGAGGAGGTCCTCGAGTTCCTCTTCCGCGCCTCGCGCGACGTCTGCCCCTGCGACCGGATCGGCGTCGCCTTCCTTGAAGAGGAGGGGCGGCGTGTCGTGGCACGGAAGGCCGTCGCCGACTACGAGCCGCTCCTCCTCGCGGCCGGGTGGGCGGAGGACCTCGCGGCGACCTCGCTCGGGCCGATGCTCGCGTCGCGTGCTCCGCGCGTCCTCGACGAGCTCCCGGCGTACCTGGCGGCGCGGCCCGAGAGCCGCTCGACGCGCCTCCTCGTCGAGGAGGGGGTCCGCTCCAGCCTGACGGCCCGGCTCGAGGTCGAGGGGCGCGTCTTCGGCTTCCTCTTCCGGAGCGCCCGAAGGCCGCGGGCCTACGGCGCCCGCCAGGCGTTCCTCCACCTCGAGGTGAGCGAGCGGCTCGCTCAGGCCGTCGAGAAGGCGTGGCTGCTCGACCGCCTCGCCGAGGCGAACGCGGGCTACGTCGAGATGCTCGGCTTCGTCAGCCACGAGCTGAAGGCGCCGCTCGCCTCCCTCGTGATGGACGGCGAGACGCTCCTCGGCGGCTACGCCGGGCAGGTCGATGAATCCGCGCGTGCCGCGGTGGAGCGGATGACGAGGAAGGCGGCGTACCTCGGGCGGCTCGTGAAGGAGTACCTCGATCTGGCGCGCGTCGAGCAGCACGATCTCGCCGTCCGGCGGGTCGCCTGCGACTTCCTCGCCGACGTCGTCGAGCCCGCCCTCGACGTGGTGCGCGCGCTCCTCGTGGATCGGCGGTGCCGTCTCGTCCACGACCTCCAGGCCAGCCCGATCCCGGCCGACGTCGACCCCGAGCTGATGACCGTCGTCCTCGTGAACCTCCTCGGAAACGCGGCGAAGTATGCGCGGGAAGGCGGGGAGGTCCGCCTGTCCGCGAAGCGCGACGGGGACCGGCTCCGCGTCGCCGTGCGGAACGAGGGGCCGGGCTTCCGGCCCGAGGAACGCTCGCGCCTCTTCCGGCGCTTCTCGCGCCTCCCGGACCCGGAGCTCGCCGGCCGCCCCGGCTCGGGTGTCGGCCTCTACACCTGCCGCCGGATCGTCGCGCTCCACGGCGGCCGGATCGACGCAGACTCCGAGCCCGGGCGCTGGGCCGAGTTCCGCTTCGAGGTCCCGGCGTAGCCGCGAGCCCGCCGGGTCCGGGAAGAGCGGAGCGGCGGAACCCGTAAGATCGCGGCCATGCTCACGGAGCGTTCGCGGCGTTCCCGTCCCGGGGCCTGGCGACGCGCCGGCGGATCACCGTCGACCGGGAGGCGGGCGGCGGTCCTGGCCGGCGCGCTTCTCTCCCTGCTTCTCCTGCCGGCGAGCGCCGAAGAGCCCGCCCGGCCCGCGGAGGACGTGGCGGTGGCCGGAGATGCGCCGGTCGTCCCGGCCGTCGCCGCGAAGGTGGCCGTGACGGCTCGTCCCGTCCTCGAGGAGGTGCGGCGCGAGGCTCTCGCCGGGGCAGTGACGAGCGTCGGCGCGCGGCAGATCGAGGACCTCCATGCGGG
>CAZWRQ010000148.1:0-12084 GCA_964636395.1 uncultured Holophagales bacterium | reverse complement strand
CGCCGAAGTAGCCGTGCGAGACGACGAGGAGCTTCTCGCCCGGCGCGACGACGTTCACGAGGGCCATCTCCATCGCGAGGGTCCCGCCCCCGGCGACGACGAACGGCTGCCCGCGCTCGCTCCGGCAGAGCGTGCGGAAGCCGGCGAGCGCCTCGCGGAAGGCCGCGACGAACGACGGGGCGACGTGGGAAGTCGTCGGGCGGGCGAGGGCGTCGAGGACCCGGTCGTGGACCGGCGTCGGGCCGGGGATCATCGTCAGCGTCTCGTCGATCACGGGAGGCTCCTTTCCGGGGCTGGCGGGAAGCTCCCGGAGGCTTTCGCGGCCGGGGCGCCGCCGAGGAGAGAATAGACGGATGGGACTCGGCCGCGCGCTCCTCTGCATCTTCCTCCCGCCGCTCGCCGTCCTCGACAAGGGGTGCGGGACGCTCCTCCTCGTCTCGCTCCTGACGCTCGCCGGCTGGGTGCCGGGCGTCATCGGCGCCCTCGTCGTCTGCAGTCGCGAGAAGGCCCGGTGAGGGCCGCCGGAGGGCCGCCCGCCGCGCGAGGCGCGCGATGAGCGTCTCGGTCTTCGACCTCTACAAGATCGGCATCGGACCGAGCAGCTCGCACACCCTCGGGCCGATGAAGGCGGCGCGGACGTTCGCCGCCGGTCTGGACACGGGAGGGCTCCTCGCCTCGGTGGCCTCCGTCCGGGTGACGCTCCACGGCTCGCTCGCGGCGACGGCCCGCGGACACGCGACGGACCGCGCCGTCCTCCTCGGCCTCCTCGGCGAGAGGCCGGAGGAGATCGACCCCGGGAACGTGGAGGCGCTCGTCGCCGCCGTGAGGCGCTCGGGGCGTCTCGCGCTCCTGGGGCGGCATGAGGTGCCGTTCGCCGCGGAGGAGGCGCTTCGCCTCGAGCTCGAGCCGCTTCCGTTTCACCCGAACGGCCTCGTCCTCGAAGCGTTCGGTCCGGCCGGAGAGCCGCTCGCGGCGAGGACGTTCTTCTCGATCGGCGGCGGGTTCGTCGTCGAGGAGGGAGCGGCGGACGCGGGTGCCACGGCCGAGACGGCCGTCCCACACCCGTACCGGACGGCGGAGGAGCTGCTCGCCGCCTGCGAGCGGACCGCGCTCGGGATCAGCGGGGTCGTCCGGCTGAACGAGAGGGCGTTCCGGCCGGAGGCCGAGACGGAGGCGGGTCTCCTCCGGATCTGGAGCGTCATGCAGGAGTGCGTCCGGCGTGGCTGCCGCGCGGAGGGGGCCCTTCCGGGCGGGCTCGGGGTGAAGAGGCGCGCGCCCGCCCTCTTCCGCAAGCTGACGGAGTTCCCCGAGAGCGGCCTCGCCGACCCGCTCACCGCGATCGACTGGGTGAGCCTCTACGCCCTCGCCGTGAACGAGGAGAACGCCGCCGGAAGCCGCGTCGTCACGGCGCCGACGAACGGTGCCGCCGGGATCCTTCCGGCGGTCCTCCACTACTATCGGCGCTTCGTTCCGGGCGCGACCGACGCCGGGGTCGTGCGGATGCTCCTGACGGCCGGCGCGATCGGCCTCCTCTGCAAGGAGGGAGCGTCGATCAGCGGCGCCGAGGTCGGCTGCCAGGGAGAGGTCGGGAGCGCCTGCTCGATGGCGGCCGGAGCGCTCGCCGAGGCGCTCGGCGGGACGCCGGAGCAGGCGGCGAACGCGGCGGAGATCGCCATGGAGCACAACCTCGGACTGACCTGCGACCCGGTCGGGGGCCTCGTCCAGGTGCCGTGCATCGAGCGGAACGCGATGGCGGCGGTCAAGGCGATCAACGCCGCGCGCCTCGCCCTGCGCGGCGACGGGCACGCCTTCGTCTCCCTCGACGACGTCATCCGGACGATGCGCGACACCGGCCTCGACATGAAGAGCAAGTACAAGGAGACGGCGCGCGGCGGGCTCGCGGTCCGCCTCGCCGCCCACGCGAACGTCAGCGTCGGCCTTCCCGACTGCTGACCCGGGGATCCTCCCCGCGCCCCTGCTACTCTCCGCCGCCATGTTCGTCGGCCACTTCGGAGTCGGCTTCGCGGGGAAGGCGGCCGCGCCGCGCGTCTCGCTCGGAACGCTCGTCCTCGCCTCCCAGTTCATCGACCTCCTCTGGCCGACGCTCCTCCTCCTCGGCCTCGAGCGGGTCGAGGTCCACCCGGGCATCACCCGCGTCACGCCGCTCGACTTCGTCTCCTACCCGATCTCCCACTCGCTCCTGGCCGTCGTCCTCTGGGGAGCCCTCTTCGCCGGCGTCTACCACCTGGCGAGGCGCTCCGCGGCGGGCTCCGCCGTCCTGTTCGGCGCGGTCGTCAGCCACTGGCTCCTCGACCTCCTGACGCATCGTCCGGACCTCCCGCTCCTCCCGGGGAGCGGCCCGAAGGTCGGCCTCGGCCTCTGGGGCTCGCTCCCGGGAACGCTCGCCGTCGAGCTCGCCCTCTTCGCCGCCGGGGTCGCGCTCTACGTGCGCGCCACGCGTCCCCGCGACCGCGCCGGGACCTGGGCGCTCGGCGGCCTCGTCGCCTTCCTCCTCGCCGTCTACGCCGCGAACCTCTTCGGCGGCGCGCCGCCCGACACGAAGACGATCGCCTGGGCGGGGCACGCGCAGTGGCTTCTCGTCCTCTGGGCGTACGCGATCGATCGCCACCGGGTCCCCGCGGAAACCGCCGGTCTTCGCGCGGCCGCGGCCGCCTGACGCACCTCTCTCCGTGACCGCCGCCCTCCTCCTCGGCCCGCTCGCCTGCCTCGGGTCGGCCGCGCTCTGGGCCCTCGCGGCGAACGTCTACGCCCGCGTGGCGCGCGAGCACGGGCCGATGGCGGTCAACTTCATGCGGGCCGCGCTTTCGTTCCCGATCTTCCTCGCGGCTGCGCTCCTCGCCGGGCCGTCGACCGGCCTCGCCCTCGTGACGCCGGGGCGCGCAGGTTGGCTCCTCCTGAGCGTCGTCGGGAGCTACGTCGTCGGCGACGCGCTTTTCCTCGCGAGCGCCCGCTCCCTCGGCGTCCCGGTCTCGCTCGCGATCGCCTCCACCTACCCGCTCTGGTCGGCCTTCGCCGGCTGGGCGTTCCTCGGCCAGAGCGTCGGCGCGGCCGGGCTCGCCGGCGTCGGCCTCGTCGTGGCGGGAGTCGTGACCGTGATCGGCCGGGAGCGGGGACGGAGCGAGGAGCCTTCGCCGACCGACGGAGCGTTCGCGAAGAGGAGCGTCCGCCCGGGGACGGCCGGCGTCCTGCTCGCCCTCGCCACCTCGCTCTTCTGGGCCCTCAACACGTTCGCGGTGACGAAAGGGGGCGCGGACCTCCCGGTCGCGGCCGTGAACGTCTTCCGGATGGGCTTCGCCGTGGCGCTGCTTCCCGTCGGGACGCTCCTTATGCGGCGGCGACCCTCGTCGCTCGTCGTCCCCGCCCGCGAGATGAAGCGCGTCTGGCCCGTTTTCCTCCTCGAGAGCGTGGGGGGGACGGCGCTCTTCGTCGTCGGGCTGACGCACACGCCGCTCGCGGTTGCGGCGGCTCTGACGTCGCTCGCGCCGGCGCTCTCCGTACCGTTCGCCGTCGTCATCGGGCGCGAGCGCCTCGACGCCCGGACGCTCGCCGGGATCTTCGTCGTGACGGCGGGGATCGTCCTCCTCGTGGCCTTCGGCCGGGTCTGACCGGGCGCGGCGCGGACCGGAAGGGGCCGGGCGGCCCCTCCCGGTCCGGGAGGCTCCGCGATCAGCCCCAGGGCATCTTCGGGAGCTCGATCTTCTTGACCGGTCCCTTGATCGCCGACGTGGCGCCCGTCCCGGAGTCGACGAGGCGCGACTCGGTCGTCGAGGTGAGTCGCCCCTTGTCGTCCTTCGTGACGGTTTTCTCGGAAAGGCGGCCGAACGGGACCTCGTCGCTCAGGCAGAGCTCGGTCTCCGTCGTCCCCTTCATCCTCACGATCACGACCTTCACGTCGAACGAGCCGCGGATGACGACCTTCTCGCCGCTCTTCCCGTCGGTCATGCAGGCGCCGAGGGCGGTCACGTCGGCCCCGTAGTCGACGTTCGAGACGAAGGCGGCGGCGACCTGCCGCATCATGTCGGGCGGGTACTCCATCGCCTCCTCGCCGTCGACCTGGAAGATCATCGACTCCACGTACTTCATGTAGTCGAGCGCGTTCTTCTCGACCTTGAAGCCGGTGTCGAGGAGGTACTTGATCGTCGTCGGCTTGCCCTTCGAGCCCTCCTTAGGGACCGAGCGGATCTCGAACCAGACGCGGTCGCCGTCGCCGCCGAGGCGCGACATCGTCATCTCGCTCTTCTGGACCTTCCCCTTCGGGTCGGTCGAGGTCATCTCGTAGCGGGCCCAGCTCCCGGGCTTCGTCGAGGCGAAGTAGGCCTTCTGGAGCGTCGTCAGGTCGGCGGCGGGCGCGGCCGAGGCCGCGGCGAGCAGGACGAGCGCGGAAAGGACGGGGATCCGTTTCATCGATTTCTCTCCTCGGGCGGGAGTGGGCCCGCCCCGACCGCGCACGATGCCACGGGAAGGGCGGGCGTGGGGATCGCGAGGCCTGCGGCGCGAGCCTCCGCGACCGTTCCGTGACGCGGAGCACGGCTCGCACGGGTCGAGTCCCGGCGGTCAGCGGACCGCGGACGGAACGGGAGCCTCCCTCCGTCGCGCCCACACCTCCACCGTCCCGCCCCGGCGCAGGAGGAGCTCCGCCGCGAAGAGGAGCCCCGAGAGCGGGACGACGGCGACGAGAGCGAGGAGCGTCAGTGCGAAGGCGAAGGGGGCCGAGCGGACCGGGTGTGCGACCTCGCAGGCCCCGTTGCGCTTCAGCGCGGCGTAGAGGAGGTTCACCGGCAGGCCGAGGCGGTTCAGGAGGCTCTGGATCCAGCCGTACGGGTTCTGCTCGAGCGCGAAGTGGCTCACCTCTTCGACGTCGAAGCCTTCCTCGTCGAGGAGTCGCGCGAGGACGGCGAGCCCGAAGTGGTGGTAGTGCCGCGGGACGTCGAGGTGGAACCAGCCGCGCCCGCCGACGCGCGCCTGGAGGCTCTCGAGGTTCGGGACGGCGACGACGAGGAGCCCTTCCGGGGCGAGCAGGCGCCGCGCGTGCCGAAGGGCCGCGCGCGGGTCGCGGAGGTGCTCGAGGACGTGCCAGAAGACGACGGCCGCGAAGGAGGCGTCCTCGTACGGGCTCTCTTCGAGCGGGCCGACGAAGACCGGGATGCCGAGGACCCCGCGGGCGTGGGTCGCGGCCCCGGCGGAGAGCTCGGTCCCGAACGCCTCCCGCCCCAGGGCGCGGAGCTGGGCCGGGAGGAGTCCCCGGCCGCAGCCGACGTCGAGGACCCTCCCGGGGCGGGCCCGCCGGTCGACGAGGCGGGCGCGCCGCCCGCGAAAGACGACGACGAGGCGCTCGAGGAGCGGATGGAAGCGGCGATTCCGCTTTCCGTAGTACTCGGGCGGGTAGTAGGCGCCGACCGCCTCCTCGTCGAGCTCCGGCCGGGTCGAGACGAGGCCGCACGCGGCACAGCGGGCCAGGGAGAAGCGTCCGTCGACGTCGAGGAACGGACGCATCTCCCCGCCGCAGAGCCGGCACTCCGGGGCCGTCCCGGTCTCCACCGCGCTACGCCCCGGCGGGCCTGCTCCGGCTGATCAGGGCGCCGCCGACGCCGAGGAGCGTCAGGATCAGCGCCTGGACGAGCGTCTTGTAGGAGATCTCCGCGCCGCCGAAGAGCGCCTTCCAGAGGAAGAAGACGCCGACGACGACGAAGAGGCCGTAGAGCCCGATCATGATCTTCCGGGCCTTCGCGTTCGCTTCCGGCGTGTCGCTCGAGAAGAAGCGGTTGTAGAGGAGGAGGCCGACGACGGCGACGACGTCGAGCGCGACGAAGAGGAGCCAGAACGTCCGCGAAGCGTCGAGCCCGGCGGGCGTCCCGGCGAGCGGCTTCAGCCAGGCGCCGTAGAGCGCCCCGCCGAGCGAAGAGCCGAAGAGGCTCCCGAACACGCCGTAGAGGAACGCGTAGCCCATGTAGACGGCCTTCTTGTCCTGAGGCGCGACGAGGCCGACGTAGCTGTAGTACTTCGGGTGGGCCGTCATCTCGCCGACCGAGAAGACGGCGATGCCGGCGATGAAGAGCCACACGTTCTGCGCGAAGGCGAGGAGGAGGAAGCCGAGGGCGCCGATCGCGACGCCGCCGAGCATCGTCGGGAGCGGCTTCAGGTCCTTCACGATGCGGCTCACGAAGACCTGGAGCAGGATGATCGTCCCCGCGTTGATGACCGTCACGAACTCGGCGTCGAACCTGAACGGCAGGTGCAGCGTGGCGAAGACGGCGTTCATCGGCGCCGGGTCGATGAAGTCGCGAAGGAACCAGAGGACCGACCCGAAGTTCTGGAAGTAGAGGATCCAGAAGAGCGAGTAGACGACGATCATGAGCATGAAGCGCGCGTCGCCGAGGACGAGCGCGGCCCCCTGGACGACCTCCCCGAGCGTCTTGCGGTTCTCCGGGAGCGGCGGGTCGCGGAAGACGAAGATCGTCGGCAGGAACATCAGCGCGACGTAGGCGGACGAGGCGAGGAAGACGTACCGCCAGGAGAAGCCCTTCAGGATCGAGACGACGAGCGGCGCGAGGAACGCGCCGAGGTTGATCATCCAGTAGTAGATCCCGAAGCCGAAGCCCGAGTTCGACTCGTTCGTCGAGCGGGCGATCGTCCCCGAGATGATCGGCTTGAAGAGGCCGCCGCCCATCGCCATCACGAGGAGCGAGGCGAAGACCGCCGCGTAGCTCGACATGTGGCCGGCGGCGAAGTAGCCCGTCGAGAGGAGGGCGAAGCAGACGAGGAGCATGCGCCGGTAGCCGTAGCGGTCGGCGAGCGCCCCTCCGAGGATCGGGACGACGTAGGTGCAGGCGTAGATGAGGCTCTGGAGGAACCCGACGGAGCCCTCGCCGAAGCCGAGACCGCCCTTGGCGACGTCGGCCGTCAGGTAGACGGCGAGGACGGAGTTCAGCCCGTAGTAGGCCCCCCGCTCGAAGAGCTCCATCACGTTCGCGACCCAGAAGACCCGGGGGAAGGACTTGAGGAGCCCGGCGGGCTTCGCTTCGCTCATGGGGCGGGATGATAGACGGCGAACAGGTGGGAAAATGCCGCTCCCGCCGCCTGGCGGAGCGAAATGCGAAAGGGGACCTCCATGGCCCTCGTTGACCCCCACTCGTACGCCGACGACACCCAGCCGGTCACGAAGCACCTGCGCCTGCACCTCGCGGTCGACTTCGAGAGGAAGCGGATCGACGGACGGGCCGTCCTCGAGCTGGCCGCGCCGGCGGGCGGACCGCTGGACCTCGACACGAAGGGGATCACGATCTCCGCGGTGACGGCCTCTGGCGGCGGGGAAGTCCTCTTCGACCTCGGGCCGGAGGACCCGATCCTCGGAAGGCGGCTCCGGCTGAAGCTCCCGGCGGGGACGAAGGAAGTCCTCCTCCGCTACCACACGTCGCCCGACGCGATCGGCCTGCAGTGGCTCGCGCCGGAGCAGACCGAAGGGAAGAGGCACCCGTTCCTCTTCAGCCAGTGCCAGGCGATCCACGCCCGGACGATGGTGCCGTGCCAGGACACGGCCCGCTTCCGCGTGACCTACCACGCCGAGGTGACCGTCCCGGCGCCGCTCTCGGCCGTCATGTCGGCCGGGCCGGCGGGCGTGATCGAGGGGAAGGGGACGCGGACGTTCCTCTTCGACATGCCGCAGCCGATCCCGACCTACCTCCTCGCCCTCGCCGTCGGCGAGCTGGAGTCCCGCGACCTCTCGCCGCGCGCCCGCGTCTGGGCGGAGCCGGCGACGGTTGCGAAGGCGGCGTGGGAGTTCGCCGGCGTCGAGGAGATGATCGTGAAGGCCGAGGGGCTCTTCGGCCCGTACGACTGGGACCGCTACGACATGCTGGTCCTCCCGCCGTCGTTCCCTTACGGCGGGATGGAGAACCCGCGCATGACGTTCCTGACGCCGACGCTCCTCGCGGGCGACCGCTCGCTCGTCGACGTCGTCGCGCACGAGCTGGCCCATTCCTGGACGGGGAACCTCGTCACGAACGCGACCTCCGAGCACTTCTGGCTGAACGAGGGGTTCACGGTCTGGGCCGAGCGGCGGATCCTCGAGGCGATCCACGGCGAGGAGGCGGCGACGCTCGGCTGGGCGATCGGCGAGAAGGCGCTCGCGGAGTCGATCGCGCGCTTCGGCGAAGGCTCGCCGCTGACGAAGCTCCGGACGCACCTCCAGGGGATCGACCCCGACGACGCGTTCTCCTCGGTGCCGTACGAGAAGGGGGCGCGCCTCGTCGTCCTCCTCGAGCGGACCGTCGGGCGCGCGGCGTGGGACGCGTTCCTCTCCGACTACATGAAGCGCTTCCGCTTCCAGTCGATCACGACCGAGGAGTTCCTCGCCTTCCTCGAGGAGAAGCTCCCCGGCGCGGCCGCGAAGGCGAACGCCGACGCCTGGCTGCACGAGCCGGGCCTCCCCGCGAGCGCCCCCGTCTTCCGGTCGGAGAAGGCCGAGGCGCTCGCCGCGCTCGCGGCCGGCTGGCCGGACGGCGTCCGGCCGACGAGCGAGCAGGTCGGGAGCTGGAACGCCTCCGAGACGCTCCTCTACCTCCAGAAGCTCCCGCGGCAGCTCCCCGCCGGGGAGTGTGCCGCGCTCGACGCGGCGTTCGGCCTTTCGGGGAAGGGGAACTTCGAGCTCCTCGTCGAGTGGCTGACGATCGCGGCCGGGAGCGACTACGAGCCGGCCTTCGGGAAGATCCGGGAGGTGCTCGTGCGCGTCGGCCGGATGAAGTACCTGCGGCCGCTCTACGGCGCGCTCGCGGCGACACCGCGGACGCGCGCCCTCGCGCGCGAGATCTTCGCGGCGGCGAGCCCGACCTACCACGCGCTCTCGCGGCGGGTCGTCGCGGGGGTGATCGAGAAGTACCCGGCGTAGGGGCGGGTGGCCTTCACGAAGAGCGGGGCGAGGCGGCTCCTCGTCCCGATCCTCCTCGCCCTCCTCGTCTACGCGTTCTGGTCGACGCTCGCCGTCTGGCCGCTCCGGCTCTTCGTCGTCCTCCTCCACGAGGTCTCGCACGGCCTCGCGGCGGTCCTGACGGGCGGCCGGATCGTCTCGATCGAGCTCTCGCCTCGCGAGGGAGGGCTCTGCACGACGGCAGGCGGCTGGCCCTTCGTCATCTCCTCGGCCGGCTACCTCGGAAGCGCGCTCTTCGGGGCTCTCTTCCTTCTCCTCGGCGTGCGCGGCCGACCGCGCACGCACCGTGTCGCGACCGGCCTCCTCGGCGCCGCGCTCCTCCTCCTGACCGTCGTCTGGGTGCGGAGCGCGTTCGGCTTCGGCTACGGCCTCGCGGCCGGGGTCCTCCTCCTCGGCGTGGCGCGCTGGCTCCCCGAGGGGGCCTCGAGCTTCGTCCTCCGCCTCCTCGGCGTCACGAGCCTCCTCTACGCCCCGTGGGACATCACGTCGGACCTGATCCTCCGCTCGGTGCCGGCGAGCGACGCCGCGGCCCTTTCGCGGATGACCGGCATCCCCGCGCTCGCGTGGGGGATCCTCTGGCTCGCCGCGTCGGTCTGGATCGCCTGGCGGGTGGTGCGAGGGATCGGCGGCCGGGGCTGAAGGAGCTCCGCGCCGTATCATTCGGGGTCGTGGCCGCGCCCCCGGGAGCCCGTCCGGAATGACGCCCGTCGCGGGCTCGAAGCTCGGACCCTACGAGGTCGTGGCCCCGATCGGCCGCGGCGGCATGGGTGAGGTCTTCCGCGCGCGCGACACGCGGATCGGACGCGAGGTCGCCCTGAAGGTCCTCTCCGGGAGCGCCTGCGCGGACGAGGAGCGTTTTCGGCGCTTCGAGCTGGAGGCCCGGGCGGCGGGCGCGCTCTCCCACCCGAACGTCGTCGTCCTTCACGACGTCGGGACGGAGGGAGGTGTCCCCTATCTCGTCTCCGAGCTCCTCGAGGGGGGGACGCTTGCGGACCGGCTGAGGCGCGGGGCGCTCGCCCCGCGGCGGGCGGTGGAGATAGCGATCGAGGTCGCGTCGGCGCTCGCGGCGGCCCACGAAAAGGGGATCGTCCACCGCGACCTGAAGCCCGAGAACGTCTTCCTGACGTCCGACGGCCAGACGAAGGTCCTCGACTTCGGCCTCGCGAAGCTGCTCGGGGACGGGCCGCCGGGAGGGAAGGGCGGAACCTCCGGCCCCGAGACGCGGTCGGACGTCGTCGTCGGCACCGCCGGATACATGGCCCCCGAGCAGGTGCGCGGCGAAGAGCTGGACGCCCGGGCCGACGTCTTCGCGCTCGGGACCTGCCTGTACGAGATGCTCACCGGCCGCCGCGCCTTCGGCGCCGGCTCTGCGGTGGAGACGATGGCCGCGATCCTCCTCTCGGAGCCGCCGGACCTCTCGACGCTGCGGCAGGGGATCCCGCACCAGCTCGAGCGGATCGTGCGGAGGTGCCTCGAGAAACAGCGCGGGGCGCGCTTCCAGTCGGCGAGGGACCTCGCCTTCGCGCTCGAGTCGCTCGATGCCGCGTCTCTCCCGGCCGAGCCGGGCCGGGCCGGCGCGACCGTGCGCCTGCGGGGCCGGGCCGGACGACGGCGCCTCGTCGCGCCCGTTCTCCTCGTCGCCACCGGCGCGGCCGCGGGGCTCGGAGGCGCGTTCGCGCTCCGGGGACCGGCGGCCTCGCCGCCCCCCGCGCTCCGCACGCTGACGCACTCCGGCGTCGATTCCCAGCCCGCGGCCTCGCCCGACGGGAGCCTCGTGGCGTTCTCTTCCCGGCGGGGCGGACGCTCGCGGATCTGGCTGAAGCAGGTTCGAGGCGAAGGAGAGACCGCGCTCACCGCAGGACCCGGCGACTCCCTCCCGAGGTTCTTCCCGGACGGACAGTCCCTCCTCTTCACGAGGACCGACGGGAGCGCGGGGCCGTCGCTCTGGCGGATCCCGCTCGTCGGCGGCGCGGAGCGCCGCCTCTTCTCTGCCGCCGAGTCGGGCGACGTCTCTCCCGACGGCACGCAGGTCGCGTTCCTCAGGCTCCTCCGCGCCGCCGATCGCGCGACGGCCCTCCTCATCGGCCCCGTGTCGGGCGGCGAGGCGCGGGAGCTCGCGCGCTTCGACACGGTCGTCGCGAGCCCGCGCTTCTCCCCGGACGGAGCGGCGATCGCCCTCTCCGAGGAGGGGAGCGCGCAGAGCGGCGTTTCGGGGTCGATCGTCCTCGTCGGACGCGACGGACGGGTCCGGCGGCTGCCGCTGCCGCTCGCCGCACGGCAGCCGACGGCGGTCGCCTGGCTCGGCTCCGGCCGGGAGCTCCTGGCGGGAGTCTTCGACGCGAGCGTCCCTCACGCGCGGACCGTCGGTCTTCGTGTGCTGCGGATGCCGGCCACGGGCGGCGAAGCGCGGATCGTCGCCTGGTGGCCCTCGGCCGGGCGGACGCTCGACGTCCTCGCGGAAGGCCGGGTCGTCTTCGACTCCGTCGCGACGCGCGAGAGCCTCTACGAAGTCCCCATCGGGAGGGTCGGACCGGTCCGCTGGCTGACGCACGGCACCTCGACGGACCGGCAGCCCGTCTACTCGCCGGACGGGAAGCGGATCCTCTTTTCCTCGGACCGCTCGGGCCAGCTCGACCTCTGGGTGCTCGAACGCGAGAACGGCGCGCTCCGGCGCGTGACCGACGACCCGGCCCAGGACTGGGACCCGGCCTTCAGCCCGGACGGGCGGCGCATCCTCTGGAGCTCGGACCGGTCGGGCCGCTTCGAGGTCTGGACCTCGAACGTCGACGGGACCGACGCGCGAAGGCTGACGCGCGGCGAGGCGGACGCCGAGAACCCCGTCCTGACGCCTGACGGCGGGACCCTGCTCTGGGGCTCTCTCGAGCGGGGGCGGGGCGGCATCTGGCGGGCGCGTCCGACCCGTCCGGACGCGAAACCGTTCGTACGGGGCCAGGCGCTCCAGCTTCCGGAGGTCTCGCCGGACGGCCGCTGGGTTGCGTTCCGGGAAGGGATCGGCACCGGGCCCCGGGCGATTCGGATCGTCGCCCTCGCGGACGGGGCCGAGGTCGCCTCCGTCGTCCTGTCGGAGGTGGTCGACCCGGTCACGGCGGGGGAGTCGGGGCGTCCACGCTGGTTGCCGG
>CAZWRQ010000147.1:0-12125 GCA_964636395.1 uncultured Holophagales bacterium | reverse complement strand
GAGGACCTACTCCTCGGGGATGACGATGCGCCTGGCGTTCGCCGTCGCGACGGCGGTCCTCCCCGACGTCGTCATCCTCGACGAGGCCCTGGCCGTCGGAGACGGGCGATTCCAGAAGAAGTGCGTCGACCGTCTCCACGACCTCCGCTCGCGCGGACGGACGATCTTCCTCTGCAGCCACGCCCTCTACTACGTCTCCACGCTCTGCGAGACGGCGATCTGGCTGCGGGACGGAGAGATCGCCGGCCAGGGGGAGGCCCAGAAGGTCGTCCTCGCCTACGAGGAGTACCTGGCGCGGAAGGAGCAGGAACGGACCGTAGCGACGCCCGCGGCCCTCCAGGACTCGCTCGGCCGGTTCACGTCGATCCGGCTGCTCGACGGGGCCGGGAAGGAGTCGGCGGTCTTCGCGCCGGGGGACCCCTGGGCACTGGAGCTCGCGTTCGAGGGAGACGCGCCGGAACGGCCGCTGCACGTTCACGTCGCGGTCGTCACGCCGGACCAGGTCACCTGCTTCGTCGCCGACTCGAAGGTCTCCGGCACGGGGCCCTTCGTCGGGAAGCCTCGCCACGAGATCCGGCTGACGGTGGAATCCCTTCCGCTCGCGAAAGGGGAGTTCATCCTCGTCATCTTCCTCGGCGACGAGAAGGGGCTCGCCCTCTACGACGCCCGGAGCGACGTCCGCTTCCGGGTGGAGTCGGACCGCTGGACGAGCGGCTTCATGACGGTTCCGGTCGGCTGGGAGACGCTCGGGTGAAGGTCGTCTACCTCCTCAACGGCACCGCGCTCTGCGGCGGGGTGAAGGTCGTCTACCAGCACGTCGCCATCCTGCGCCGCCTCGGGGTCGACGCCGAGGTCGTCAGCACGACCCCGCCGAGCGACTGGGCCCCGGAGTCGTGGGCGTTCTACCGGCAGGTCCCCGACCTGACGCCGGAGGCGATCGGGCCCGCGGACGTCGCGGTCGGCACGATGTACCACACCGTCCCGCAGGCGATGGCCGTACCGGGAGCGCGAGCGTTCCACTTCTGTCAGGCGTACGAGGCGATCTACGAGCCGGCGCGTCACCTCTGGCCCGAGATCGAGGAGGTCTACCGTCTCCCGGCGACGAAGCTCGTCGTCTCGCCGCACCTCGCCGAGCTCGTGAAGGAGCTCTACGGGCAGGAGGCGGTCCACATCCCGCAGCCGTTCGACGCCGACGCCTTCTCGCCACGCAGCGGGGAGCGCCCGCAGGACGGGACGTTCCGGGTCCTCCTGACGGGGCAGTGGGGCGTCCCGTTCAAGGGGATCCCCTGGGCGACGGAAGCGCTCCGCGCGCTGAAGGCCGAGATTCCCAGGCTGCGGCTCGTCCGGATGTCGCAGGACGCCCCAGCGGAAGAGGTCGCGGCCTGGCCCGAGGCGGAGCGGCACATCTGGGTCCCGCCGGCCTTCGTCCCCGACGTTTACCGGAACGTCGATCTCTTCGTCGGCCCGTCGACCCAGGTCGAGGGCTTCGGCCTGCCGACGATCGAGGCGATGTCGTGCGGCCTCCCCTCGGTCCTGACCGACATCGGGGCCTTCCGTGGCATCGACCCGGACGCCCGGGCCTCGATCCGGATCCCGGTCTTCGACGCCGGGGCGCTCCAGGCGGCGGTGCGCCGCCTCGCGGACGATCCCGGCCTCTGCGCGCGACTCGGGCGCGAAGGGAGGGCGATCGCCCGGAGCTACGACGCGCGGCGTACGGGCGATGCGCTCCTGGCGGCTTTCCGCGCGCGGCCGGCAGGCGCCGGGTCCGGGCTCCGCCGGGCAGCGCGGGCGCTGGTGTCCTTCGGCCGGGGAAGCGGCGGCTGAAGGCGTGGACCCGGGGCAGAGCCGTTCGCTCGATGGGGCGACGTGGTCCCGGCCGGCCGGGGGCCCGGCGGGACGCTGGGATACCATCCTGAAGGAATGAGACGAAGACGCACCCATCGGCCCCGCGGGAGTCGCCCGTGGCCGACGTGAAGACGACCTGCGAGACGGTGGTCTTCTGCTCCTCCGCGGGCCACTGCCAGCTCGACTGCGACTACTGCATCATCCACCCCGTCGTGAAGCGCGAGCCGTCCCTCGTCTACGAGGACCTGCGCTTCTTCCTCGACGAGGTCGGGACGCGGACGTTCTTCATCTTCTCCGGCAAAGGGGACTTCTTCGCCGGCTACCCGAAGCGGGAACGCTTCCTCGACCGTCTCCTCGACCACGACGTCGAGGTGGCGCTCGACGTGAACGGCGTCCTGCTGAACGAGTACCCGGAGCTCGCGGAGGAGAAGCTCGCGAAGGTCCGTGCGGTCAACCTGACGCTCCACTACAAGCAGGTGCGGGACAAGAGGGTCGAGAAGGCGTGGGAGACGAACGCGCGAACGATCCTCGAGAGGCACAGGGGCGAGCTGATCCTCGGGACGATCTTCTCGCCGCTCCTCTCGGACCTCTGGGAGGAAGGGCTCGCGTACTACCGCGACACGGTCTTCGCGGCGACCGGCCGGAAGGTCTGGGCGATCCGGGATTGCGACCGCCCCTTCGACGTGGCGCAGGAGGAGCTCTTCTCGAGCCTCCTCGAGCGCTACGCGGCCGTCGTCGAGAAGGAGCACAAGGACGACTTCTCGGCCCCGTTCGCCGGGAAGGAAGCGGTCCTCTGCCCGGCCGGGCGCGACTACTTCCGGATCTGGAACGACGGCCGGGTGCAGGGCTGCCCCTGGATTCCCGGCCTCGCGGACCTCGGGAACCTGAAGGAGCGCCGGCTCGCGCGGCGAGCGGCCCCCTTCCGCTGCACGACGCCGAGCTTCTGCGACTGCTACGACATCCACCAGCTGGGCAAGATGGGTTACGAGGACACGACCCCGGCGCTGCCCGTCCTCTCCTCCGGGGCCGCGCGGTGAGCGATGCCGTCCCGCAGGGCGCGGAGCTCGAGGTCCGCGCGCTCTTCCGGGACGAGGCGGCGGAGGCGCACGCGGAGCGGCGGACGCACCTCGCCTCCGACGACCCGGACCTCTGGGAGGGGATCGCCTTCCCGGTCGAGTTCGCGCTCGAGCTGGCCGCCGTCTGCAACCTCGCCTGCGTCATGTGTCCCGTGCCGACGACGAGCCGGAAGCGGCGTCTCATGGACGAGGCGCTCTTCCGGAAGGCCGTCGACGAGGTCGCCTCGGAGACCGGCTTCGTCCTCTTCCCCCAGGGCTTCGGCGAGCCGATGCTCCACCCGAAGTGGGCGGAGCTCCTCTCCCACGCGAAGGCGAAGGGGATCGGGCCGATCGTCGTCCTGACGAACGGGACGCTTCTCGACGAGCGGAACGTGGCGCGGCTCCTCGACCTCGACCTCGACGCCCTGGTCGTCTCGATCGACGGCGTCGAGCCGGACACCTACGCGGCCGTACGGGTCGGAGGGGACCTCGGCGTCGTCGACGCGAACGTCCGGCGTTTCCTGGCCGCCCGCGGGGCCAGGTCCCGCCCGCGCCTCGTCCTCCGGATCATCCGTATGAAGGAGACCGCGGACCAGATCGCCGCCTTCTTCGAAAGGTGGAAGCCGCTTCTCGGTCCCGAGGACGAGATCGCGATCAACGAGTTCAACGACTGGGCGGGAAAGGTCGAGGACCGGAGCGACGCGTCGCACCCGCGGCCGGCCGCCGCGACGACCCGCCGGCCGCCGTGCCGGATGCTCTGGATGAACCTCTCCGTCCACGCCGACGGCAAGGTCTCGGCGTGCTGCCACGACAGCGAGGACGAGCTGATCGTCGGCGACCTGTCGAAGGGGGACACCGTCCGCGGGATCTGGGAGGGGCCGGCGCTGGCGCGGCTGCGGCAGGTCCACCGCGAAGGGCGCTTCGAGGAGCTGCCGATCTGCCACGCCTGCCGCAACCAGGCGTAGACGGCGGCGCAGCCGGCGCTCAGAAGACGTCGTGGTCGGCGAAGCGATAGTCGAACGACGAGCCCGGAGCGAGGAAGTCGAAGCCGTCGGCGATCGGGTGCATCAGGAGGACGGTGTCCGAGGGCTCGGGCACGAACGCGAGCTCTCCCTCGAGTCTCGAGGCGAGGAGCCCGCGCTGCGGCGACCTCAGGACCAACCGGTCCGCCGCGACCGCCCCGAGCCGCTCCTGGACCGCCGCGAGCAGGTCGACGAGCGTGCCGTCGGACTCGGAGGCGACCTGCAGGTCGACGAGCGCGGCGCGCCCCTCGCGGATCGCGGCGACGGCGTAGCCGCGAGAGGTCCCGCGCCAGTCGAGGAGCTGGAACGTCCGATAGGCGAAGCCGGGCCGGGAGAAGCGCCACGCGAGCGTCCGGACCGAGCGGTCGGTCCGCCAGCCGGGCCGCGCGTGGAGGAGCTCGGCGAGCGGCTCGTGCGCGCGTCCGAACGGCTCCCCCTCGCTCACGCGGAGGAGCCGGCGCCGCAGCCGTCCGAGGAGCGGCGGTGCGTCGAGCCGGCGGCCCCGCTCCGCGCACGGCTCGGCCAGGACGCAGCCGAAGAGGCGCTCCTCGATCTTCCTCGCGCGTTCGTTCGGGAACCCGAAGTCGAAGAGCGTCCCGGCCTCCGCGTTGATCCGCCGGAAGAGCTCGCCGAGGCGCTTGAACATCCCCGCCCGTCCGAGCGCGCGCGAGTCGGGGCGCGTCATGACGTCGACGACGGTGTTCCCCTGCTGGTCCATCCCCTCGCCCTGGTAGCGCGTCCCGAGGGCCCCGATGAAGCCGAGCGCGCGGCCGTCCTCGATCGCGAGGGCGCTGAGCGCCGGGTGGGGGTCGAGGTCGTACTTCCAGGCGAGGTCGGCGGCGTTCGCCGGCGCCTTGAACGCCACCTCGAAAAGCTCCAGGATGGCGGCCCGATCGCTCTTCCCGGCCGGTCGGAATTCGATCGCCACGGCGCGCGGAAGGGTACCACCCGATGATCTCAGCCGTCTTCGTCTCCTACCGATCCGCCGCGCTCGCCGCGCGCGCGATCGCGACGTTCCGCGAGGAGGCGCGTCGCGCCGGGCGAAAGGCGGAGGCGGTCGCGGTCGTGAACTCGGGCGACGCCGCCGAGCGCGACGCCCTCGCTCCCCACGCCGACCGCGTCCTCCTCCCGCCGCGGAACCTCGGCTTCGCGGGCGGGCTGAATGCCGGTATCGCGGCCGCGCGGGGCCCCACGCTCGTCCTCGCGAACCCCGACCTGCTCTTCGGCGAGGGCTCCGTCGCGGCCCTCGCCGAAGCGGTCGAGGCCGGAGGCGTCCTCGCGGCCGGGCCGGCGCTCTACGCCGACGGCGCGCGGAGCGTCCTGCTCCCTCCGGCGGAGGAGGCGCGCCCCGAGGAGCTCGCGCGCCGGGCGCTCGCGGCCGACCCGGCTCGTGCGGACCGCGTCTTCCGGCGCGACGCCCGGCGGGCGGCGGCGCAGGCGGAGCGCGCGGCGGCTGGCGCGAACGCCTTCGTCCGCAGCCTTTCCGGCGCGGTCGTCGCCGTCACCCGCGCGACGCTCGACGCGGTCGGTCCGTTCGACGAGCGGTATCCGCTCTATTACGAGGAGAACGACTGGCAGCGGCGGCTTCTCCTCGGCGGGGGTCGGCTCGTCTACGTCGGCGGCGCGCACGTCGTCCACCTCTTCGCGCAGAGCACGAGGACCGAGCCACGGGCCGCCGCGTGGTTCGCGGAATCCGAGGAGCGCTACTACGCGAAGCACTTCGGCGAGACGGGGCGGAGGGGCCTCGCTCGCCTCGCCTCCTGCGCGCCGTTCGAGACGACGCCGCTCCCGGTCGCGGACGGTCTCTCGTGGGCCGACCCCGCTCCGGCGGCGGTCGCGATCTCGCCGTTCCGGCACTTTCGGCCGTTCGCGCTCGTTCTCGTCCCGCCCGGCGAGAGGCGCTGGACGCCCCCGGCCGACCTCGCCGAGGCGCACTCCGGAGAGGCCCTCTTCCTTCGAGCCTTTGCTCGGGCGACGGGTGCCACTCTCGCCGAGGTCCGCTTCGCCGGCTGACGTGGCGGCTCGCCGGGACGCCCGGCCGGTAGAATCGCGCCGCGTGGCTCCCCCTTCCCCGGACCCCTTTCCCGAGCGACGACTCCTTCCGTACGAGACGACCCGCCTCGAGGCGCGCCGCGTCCTCGTCCTGGCGCCGCATGCCGACGATGAGACGTTCGGCTGCGGCGGGACGCTCGCCGCGCTCGTCGACGGCGGCGCGCGGGTCGACGTCCTCGTCGTCACCGACGGGGCGGGGGACGAGCCGGACGCCAGGACGCGGCGCGCCGTCGGCGAGCGGCGCCTCGAAGAGGTCCGCGAGGCGCTCCGCCGGCTCGGCGGGGGCGAGGCGCGCTGCGCCTTCCTCCTCGATCGGGGGCTCGGGCGCGAAGGCGACGGACTTGCTGCGGCTCTCGAGAGCGCTCTCCTCGCGACCCTTCCCGACCTCGTCTTCGTCCCTTCGCCCGTGGAGATCCACCCCGATCACCGCGCCGTCGCGGAGGCGTTCCTCTCGCTCTTCTCCGGAGACGCGGGCCGCCGTCTCGCCGCGGCGCTTCCCGAAGGGGCGCGGGCGGCCTTCTTCGAGGTCTCCCAGCCGTTCCGCCCGAACGTCCTCGTCGACGTTTCGAAGACGATCGCCCGCAAGGAGGCCGCGGTCGCAGCGTTCGTCTCACAGCTCGACGGGCACGACTACGCGGCTTTCGCGCGGGGGCTGGGGCAGTACCGGAGGATGAGCCTCCCCCGGAGCGTGACGTCGGCGGAAGGGTTCTTCCTCGCCGCGCTCGCGGAGCTGCCCGCCCTCGACCCTCTCCGCATCGCGCGGGCGATCGGCCCGACGATCTCCGCGGAAGCGATCCTGCCGCCGCCGCTCGGTACGGGGGTGGAGTCGACGCCGTCCGCCCAGGCCGGCGCCGCCCCCGCCGCGAAGGCGGGTGCCCCTCCCCTCGTCAGCGTCGTCGTCCGGACGAAGGACCGTCCCGAGCTCCTCGCCGAGGCGCTCGAGAGCCTCGCTTCGGAGTCGGGCGTGCCGCTCGAGGCGGTCGTCGTGAACGACGGCGGCTCCGACGTGGCGGAAGTCCTCGCGCGGTTCCCGCAGCTCCGCCTCCGGCTCGTCGAGCTCCGGCCGGGGCGCGGCCGGGCGGGGGCGGCGAACGCGGGAGTCGAGGCCGCCTCCGGGCAGTTCGTCCACTTCCTCGACGACGACGACCTCCTCCTGCCGGGCGGGCTTCCGACGCTCGTCGCGGAGGCGCGAGAGGGCGAGGTGGTCTACGGGCGCGTCGAGGCGTTCCGATGGAGCGGGACGGGGGAGGGGCGGCTTCGGACCCCGTTCCGGACCTTCGCCGAGCCGTTCGACGAGACGGCGCTCCTCCTCGAGAACTTCATCCCGATGAGCGCGCCGCTGCTTCCGCGGGAAGCGCTGCTCGCCGCCGGCGGGCTCGACGCGGCGCTGGAGAGATTCGAGGACTGGGAGCTCTTCCTCCGCCTCTCGCGCACGCTTCGCTTCCGGCTCGTCGACGTCCCCGTCTCGGAGTACCGCGTCTTCCCCGGACACTTCGTCGACGATCCCGACGCGGCGACGACACAGGAGCGTCACCGCGTCGCCGTCCTCCGCAAGCACGCGGACCGCTACGGGCCGGAGGCGGTTTCGGCGATCCTCCTCCACGTCAAGCAGACGCTCCTTCCTCGGGAGGTGCGACGCGAGGCCGCCGCGGCCGAGGCGCTCATGGCGCGCGCGACGGAGGAGTCGGCGCGCGAGAGGGACCGCCTCGAGGCGGAGCGGGCCGAGGCCGAGCGCCGCGCGGGGCGGACGCTCGCGACGCGGGCCTCGGTCGTCGTCGTCAACTTCGACGGACGGCACCACCTCGAGAAGTGCCTCCCCGCCCTCGAGGCGTCGGACCCGAAGCCGGGAGAGGTGGTCCTCGTCGACAACGGCTCCTCCGACGACAGCGTCGCGTGGGTCCGCGAGCACCACCCGGCCGTGAAGGTCCTGCCGATGGGGGCCAACCTCGGCTTCGGCGAGGCGAACCGGCTCGGCGCGCTCGAGGCGCGCGGCGACTTCCTCGTCCTCCTGAACTCGGACACCGTCGTCGAGGAGGGCTGGCTCGCCGGGCTCCTCGCGCCCCTCGACGCCGAGCCCGAGATCGCGGCGACCTGCTCGACGCTCCGGCTGCTGGCGACGCCGGAGCTCCTGAACGGCCTCGGCGGCGGGATGACCCGCCTCGCCTATGCGTACGACCACGGGTACCGCTTCCCGTATGCACCGTGGGACCCGTCGGGAGAGGAGCCGCGCTGGCGTGACGTCCTTTTCCCGACGGCCGCGGCGATGGCGATGCGGCGGCACGAGTTCTTCGGCCTCGGCGGCTTCGACCCGGCGTTCTTCATGTACCACGAGGACGTCGACCTCGGGTGGAGGCTCTGGCTCCTCGGCCGGCGCGTCGTCGTCTGCCGGGACTCGGTCGTGAGGCATGCCTTCCTCGGGACCTCGAAGGCCGTCCGGGGCCTCGACTGGAGGCTGAAGCTCGGCGTCCGCCACGCCGTCCGCTCGATCCTGAAGTACGTCGAGCCGCTCGAGGCGGTGAAGGTCCTCCGGTGGCACGCGGTGCTCCTCGCGCGGGCGGGTGCCTGGCGCCTCCTCGCTCACGCCGTCCTCTGGAACCTCCGCCACCTGCCGGGGACGCTCCGCCTCCGCGCCGAGACGAACGCGAGACGCAAGCGGTCCTCGGAAGACCTCCGCCGCGCGGGCCTCGTCCTTCGGGCGCTGCAGCCGCCACCGCCGCCGGAGGCGCCGCGCTTCCGCGAGGTGAGGTGCGACGCCTGGATCGTCTCGAACGTCCTCCTCCCGGGCGAGCCCTCCGGCGAGAGCCGTCTCGGCTGGGGCTGGTACGGGCCGGAGCACGACGGGACGGCCTCGTTCCGCTGGACCGCCGGCGACGCCCGGCTCGGAATGCGGGTGGCGGCGGGCGCGAAGGGACGCCTGAAGATCGTGGCCCTCGGCAGCCCGGCCGCGCCGGCGGGTCCGCTCCGGGTGACGTGCAATGGGCGGGAGGCGACGGCCGCGCTCGAGCCCGGGGCGTGGCGCGACCTGGAGGTCCCAGTCTCCGCCGACGCGGACGGATTCCTCGACATCGTTCTTCGAGCTCCGTCCGGCGTTCCGGACGACGAACATGGGAGCTGGGACTTCCGGAGGCTCGGCGCGGGCGTCCGGAGCATCGAGTTCGTTCCCGCGGCGCCGGGGGAGAGGCATTCCCCCGCGTCGGTCTCCGTCGTCATCCCGACGTATGAGCGGAAGGCGGTCCTCGAGGAGACCGTCCGCGCGCTGGCGTCGCAAACCGTCCGGCCCCTCGAGGTGATCGTCGTCGACGACGGCTCGAAGGACGGGACGACCGAGCTGCTCCACCGGCTCCGGGAGGAGCTGGCCGAACGCCTCGACCTCGTCCCGCTCCGCCAGCCGAACCTGAAGCAGGGGCGGGCGCGGAACCTCGGCGTCGCCCACGCGAGGGGGGAGCTCGTCCTCTTCCTGGGAGACGACACGATCCCCGAGCCCTCCTGCGTCGCCGAGCACCTCGCCGCGCGCGCGTCCCGTCCCGGCGCCTGCGCCGTCATCGGCTTCACCGGCTGGCACCGGGAGAAGATGCGGGTGACGCCGTTCCTCGACTTCGTCAACGGCCACGGCCCGCAGTTCTCGTTCGACCTCCTCCGCGACGGACAGGAGGTCCCGTTCACGACGCTCTACACCTCGAACGTCTCGATCCCGCGCGAGCACCTCGGCCAAGCGCCGTTCGACCACCGTTTCACGTCGTACGGCTGGGAGGACTGCGAGCTCGGCTGGCGCCTTTCCTCGGCGGGGCTCCCCATCGTCTACCGGAGGGCCGCCGCCACCCGGCACGTCCACCCGCAGACGATGGCGCAGTTCCTCGCGCGCCAGGCGCACGTCGGCCGGGCGATCGACGTCCTCTACGAGATCCACCCGGAGCTCGAGGGGAGCCGCTGGCTCCCGCCGCCGCGTCCGCGCTTCCGCCATCGGGCCTTCTCGTTCGCGTATCGGGCACTGGGGCGGGGCGGCGCGCTCCTCGACTCGGCCGGGGTGCCGCTCCCGCTGCGCGTCTACCACGCGCTCGTGGCCTGGGCCTTCCACTCCGGCCGCTGACCGCTCCGCCGGGGGGCCGTCTCGCCGGCGGGACGGCAGCGGACGGCAGGGAGATTGCTTCTGACTCGTCGAGCGGTCCGCCGGTCCCTCGGGGAGGACGGGCCGCAGCGGAGGCCGCCATGACCCACACGAAGATCTCCCTCGCGTCCGTCCGGACGAAATCCTGGTCGCGCCCGGGCCTCGCCGGCGCGCTCGTCGCCCTGCCGGCTCTCCTGCTCGCGACTTCCGCTGTGGCCCAGCGCGAGCCGGGGACGGCCTCGCCGAGCACGGGGTCCGCGCCGGCTCCGTCCTCCTCGGCCTCTGCGCCCGCCCGCTCCTCCCCGTCGCCGAGCTACTCGGCGCCGGCGCCTTCGACCCCGCGGAGCGCTCCGGCGCCTTCGGCGAGCTCTCCTTCGACGCCGCGCCGCGCGGCTGCCCCGAGGGAGGCGACCTCGGGCGCGCCGTCGCGCCCGGGAAGGCGTGTCGTCGGAGCTGAGCCGCGCGACGGACGGAGCGGCGGCTCGACGTCCGCGACCGCCGGCGGAGGGGGCGGGAGGATTCCCGGGATCGTCGCGGCGCCTCCGCGCGGCTCGAGCTCCGGATCGCACCGGCACCCGCGGCGCCGCTACTACTCGCCGTACGCGGGCTGGGGCGGGACGTCGTGGTGGTGGGGCGGCCCCTGGGACTGGTGGTGGTGGGGCAGCCGCTTCGGCCCCTATCACTGGGGTTTCGGCGGGGTCGTCATCGTCGAGGACTACAGCCCCGACCCGTACCGCTACGCCCGGGTCGACACCGACGTCAGCCCCGAAGCGGCCGAGGTCTTCCTCGACGGCACCTTCATCGGGTCGGCCGACGATTTCGACGGCTATCCCGACTTCCTCTGGCTCGAGGCCGGCACGTACACGATCGAGTTCCGGCACCCCTCCTACGAGAGCGTGAAGCACGAGGTGGAGGTCCGGCCGGGGCAGGCTCTCCGCTTCCGGGACGACCTGAAGCTCGAGCCCGGCAAGAGGCGGCTCGAGGCGATCGAGCCCCCGCGCCGGGGCACGCCCCACGGGCGCGTCTTCGGCAAGCCCGAAGAGCCCCGCCGGGACCGGACGGGACGCTTCGAGGCGCGGGCCGAGGCCGATCGCGAGCGCGACCGGGAAGAGCTCGACGACCTCGACGAGCTCGAGGAGCTGGCCGAGGAGCTGAATGAGGCGGACGAGGACATCGCCCCGGCGCCGAAGCCTCGCACCGACGCGAAGGAAGGGCGCTCCGCCCGTGAGGCGCTCCCCGCCGAGCGAGGCCGGCTGCGCTTCGAGATCGAGCCGGCGGACGCGGCGGTCTACCTCGACGACGTATACATCGGCACCGGCGAGGAGCTCGCCGGGCTCCGCCGGGGCGTTCCGGCCGATGCGGGCAAGCACACCGTCTCGGTCGTCCGCCCGGGCTTCGCTACGAAGACGATCGAGGTCGAGGCGAAGCCGGGAGCGGCGATCGACGTCGTCGTCGAGCTCGAGAAGTAGCGGACCGCATCGCCGTTCGGGCGGGGCGCGCCTTCGGGGGCGCCCCGCCCGTCCCGCGTCTCAGAGAGCCCGCAGCGAGAGCGCGAAGGCCTCTGCGGCCAGGCGCGGGTTCCGGCGCGAGTCGGGAAGGTCGCCGGCCTCCCGGAGCGCCCGGCGCGCCGCTTCGAGCAGGACGTCGACCCCCGCTTCGGAGAGCCGGGCGAGGTCCCGGTAGCGCTCGACGTGATGGACGGTCCGGCCGGCGGGGTCGGTGCCGGCGGCGACCGCGTCTCTGAGGAGGCGTGCGAGGAGCGAGAGGCGGTCCGCGGTCGACCCGGCGTCCTCCGCGGCGAGCCGGCCGGCGAGGACGAGCGCCCAGCCCGTGGAGCGCGACAGGATGAGCCCCGAAACCGCCTCCAGCAGGGCGTCCCGTGTCTCCCGCGCGGCGCCGAGGTCCAGGTCGCGCGCCTCCTCCTCGCCCGGAGCGCCGAAGGCCGCGCGCGCGGACGCCTCCTCGGGCGGCATTCCGCCGGCGACGAGGGCGGCGACGAGCGCCTCCCGGGCGAGGGCGGGGAGCCTGCGGAGGACGAGTCGCGAG
>CAZWRQ010000146.1:0-12133 GCA_964636395.1 uncultured Holophagales bacterium | reverse complement strand
CGCCGACCCCCGTCATCGTCGGCAAGGAGGACCCGGAGTTCCAGGCCGCGCTCCAGGCGAAGCTCCAGGAGGAGATGAAGAAGGTCCAGGACCAGATCTCGAAGGAGCAGGCGGCAGCGGCGAAGCGGCGCGCCGACGAGCAGGCGGCCCTGGAGGCCGCGGCGGCGAAGGCCAGGGAGGCCGAGGAGGCCGTCCGCGCCGCCCGCGAGCGGTCCGACACGGCCGAGGCGGAGCGGCTCGCGAAGGAGGCCCAGGAGGCTCGCGCCCGCGAGGAGGCCGCCCGGAAAGCGGCCGAGGCCGCCGTGCCGAAGGTGAAGGCGGGCGACCTCATCGAGATCGGCCAGGTCACGAAGCAACCCCGCGCGGTGACGGTCGTCAAGCCCGAGGCGACGAGCCTGGCGCGGCAGAAGAAGGTCTCCGGCACCGTCCTCGTGCGGGTCCTCGTCGACGAGAAGGGACGGCCGGCCGAGGTCGAGGTCTACCGCGACACGAGCCCGAAGGTCGGACTGGGCGAGGCGAGCGTCGCAGCCGTGAAGAAGTGGGAGTTCACCCCGGCGGAGAAGGACGGCATCCCCGTGAAGACGTGGGTCGTCGTCCCGCTCCCGTTCGTCATCCGGTAGCCGCCGGAGCGCGCGGACGCGAAGAAACCGGGAAAGGGCGGGACGCCGGCCGGCGTCCCGCCCTTTCTCTTTCGCCGCCCCGGCGGCCCGGCCCGCTACTTCGCCGCGGCCGGCGAGGCCGCTCCCTTCAGATAGGTCTTCCGGAGGTAGTCCTCCATCAACGGGTCGCTGAACCACGAAAGCGGCACCCCGTCGACGAAGTAGGTCGGGGTCGACCGGACGCGCACGGCGAACCCCTCGGCGAGGTCGTCCAGCACCTTCGTGACGGCGCGCCCCTGGAGGTAGCAGGCGCGGAAGGCCTCCTCGGACATCCCGTTGGCGACGGCGAAGTCGAGCGCGAACGTGTCGAGCTCCGCGACCGAGAGCGTCTCCTGTCGGGCGAACACGGCCGACTTCCAGTAGGCGTGGAGCCCCTTCTTGAAGTCGGCGAAGCAGACCCCCGCCGACGAGGCGCGGAAGGCCCAGGCGTGGTCGGCGATCGGGAACGACTTCGAGACGCGCCGGATCTTCAGCTCCTTCGACATCTTCGCGATGAGCGCGTCGAGGTCGGCCGCGCGCTTCTTGCAGAAGGGGCACTGCATGTCCGAGTACTCGACGATCGTCACCGTCGCGTCGGCCGGGCCCGACGTCGGCGCCCCGTCGACACGGATCAGAGCGCGGCGCTGCGCCGCGATGCTCTTCGCCCGGTCCCACGCGCGACCCACGATGAGGACGGCACCGTCGCCGGACGTGACGTAGGCGCCGATGTCGTAGCTGCCGTAGCCCGTCTCGTGCTTGACCGTGAGGCCCTTGAACGAGGGCAGGTCGCGCGACGGCTCGAAGGTGACGTCGAAGCGTCCGCGCAGGAACCGCGAGAGGAGGCTCCTGAGCGCGCCGATGTCCTCCGGACCACGGACCGGCTTAGGCGCCCGCAGCCGCTCCTCCTCGACGAAGATGTCTCCGGCGAGGACCGTCTTCCCGGCGTCGTCCGCGAGGAGGAACGCCTGGTCGTTCGCCCGCTGGTCGCCCTCGAAGACCTTCATCGCCCGGTAGAGGCGCCAGCCCGGGACCCGTATGGCGTCGAGCGGCTCGACCTTCAGCTCTCCCGGCCCCCAGGGGAAGTACTCCCCGAGCCAGGCGGCGAGCGCCTCGGTCCTCGGGTCGGCGACCTTCGCCGCCGGGGCCGGCGCGGCCGGAGACGCCGCCGGGGCCGGCGACGCGGCCGGCGTGGCGGCCGGCTTCTCGGGTGCGGCCGACTGCGGCGTCCCTCCGGCCCGGCAGGCGAGCAGCGTCGTGGCGGCGAAAAGGACGAGGGCGCGGTAGTGCTTCATCGGACGGTCGAGCCTCCTCTGTCGAGCTGGACGGTGGTTTCGCGGACGGCCTGCCAGAGCGTGCGGGGCTCCGTTCCCACGGGCCGAAGACGTCTGACCGGCATGCGGCCGGGATGATAGCGAAGGGCGTGCCGGGACCCGGCGCTCAGCCGGCTGGCTCGAGCCGAAGGAGGAGCTGCCCGGCGCCGACCGGCTGCCCGGCGGCGACCTCGACGGCAGCGACGACGCCGTCGCGCGGGGCGCGCACGTCGTTCTCCATCTTCATCGCCTCCAGGACGACGACCGGCTGGCCGCGCGCCACCTCGTCCCCGGGGGCGACGAGGAGCCGGAGGACCCGGCCTGGGATCGCCGCTTTCACGTCCCCCGAGCCACGGGCGCTCCCTGCGCCGGCCACGGCCTGCGCGCGCGCCGTGAGCTCGTCGAGGAGCTCGAGGGCCACGCGCTCGGCACCGACCCGGACGAGGACCGTTCCCTCGGCGCTCCGACCCGGCACGGCCTCGGCCTGTCGGCCGTCGGCGGAGAGGAGCGAGGCCCCTCCGCCGGGGGTCGGGACGACGTCCCAGCGCGCCGGCCGGCCGTCGAGCGTCACGACGACACCCGCCGGGTCGAGCTGGACCTCGACCTCGACGGTCCTCTCCCCGGCCGGTCCGGCCAGCTTCGCGCGATACCTCATTGGCGGTGTCCGTAGGTCGGGCGAGCGGTCCGCCAGGCGGAAGGCGATCGCGGCTGCTCCGCGCCGCGACGGGCGAGGCTCGCGCGCGCCGCCGCGACGGCCGCGGCGACGAGGCCGATCTCCTCCGCGTCGGCGGAGGGGACGGGCGGCTCGAATGCGAACGACTCGAGGAACTGCGTGGAGACGTTCGCCGAGAGGACGTCGGAGTCCTCGAGGAGCGCGAGGAAGAAGGGGATCGACGTCTCGATCCCGTCGACGCGCGTCTCGCGGAGGGCGCGCCGCATCCTGCGGAGCGCCTCTCCGCGGTCGCGGCCGTGCGTCACGACCTTCGCGACCATCGGGTCGTAGTCGAGAGGGATCGTGTCCCCCTCCTCGACGCCCGAGTCGACGCGAACGCCGGGTCCCTGCGGCCAACGGAGGCGCTCGATCGTCCCGGGCGACGGCGCGAAGCCGTGCGCGGGGTCCTCCGCGTAGATCCGGCACTCGACGGCGTGCCCGCGCGGCTCGGGCCGCGCCCCGATGCTCATCGGCTCGCCGAGCGCGATCCGGATCATCTCGGCGACGAGGTCGACGCCATAGACCATCTCGGTCACCGGGTGCTCGACCTGGATCCGCGTGTTCATCTCGAGGAAGAAGAAGCGGCCGTCGGGGGCGAGGAGGAACTCGACCGTGCCGGCCGAGACGTAGTCGACGGAGCGCGCCGCGGCGACGGCAGACTCCTCCATCCGGGCGCGGAGCGCCGGCGTCACGACGGGCGAGGGACACTCCTCGAGCACCTTCTGGTGGCGCCGCTGGAGCGAGCACTCGCGCTCGCCGAGCGCGACGACGCGGCCGGTCCGGTCGCCGAGGACCTGGACCTCGACGTGCCGCGGCCGCTCGACGTAGAGCTCACAGTAGACCGCCTCGTCGGCGAAGAACGAGCGCGCCTCGCTCCGCGCCCGCTCGAACGCGGCGGGGACCTCCTCCTCGCTCCTGACGACGCGCATCCCCTTCCCGCCGCCCCCGGCGGCCGCCTTCAGGAGGAGCGGGAAGCCGTGCTCGCGGCCGAAGGCGGCGATCTCGGCAGGGTCCTTCGCGGGCGTCGTCATGCCGGGGACGATCGGGACGCCCGCCGCCTGCATCCGGGCGCGCGACTCCGTCTTGCTCCCCATCGCCGCGATCGACTCCGGGTCGGGGCCGACCCAGACGAGCCCCGCGTCGCGGACGGCGCGGGCAAACGCGGCGTTCTCGGCGAGGAAGCCGAATCCGGGGTGGACGAGGCTCGCCCCGGTCCGCCGCGCCGCGTCGATCAGCTTTTCCGGCACGAGGTACGACTCGCGCGCCGGCGCCGGCCCGATCCCGACCGCGTGGTCGCAGAGCCGGACGTGCAGCGCGGCGCGATCCGCGTCCGAGAAGACCGCGACGGGCTCGATTCCGAGGTCCCGGCAGGCGCGCGCGATCCTCACCGCGATCTCGCCCCGGTTCGCGATCAGCAGCCTCACGCGCACTCCGTAGAGTGGGGGTCAGGCCCCTCGGAATTCCACTCTACGGGCGGCGAGAATCGCGCAGACTGTAGAGTGTAGACCAGACCCCGTCTCGGATTCCTGCTCGCAGAGGCTTGCTTTTCCGGGGGGCTGAGCGCTGCCCGGGGGGCTGAGCTTCGCGCGCCCCCCGGACCCCCGACGCGTCGATCGCTCATCCGCTTGGCGAGGGCTCGAGCACGCCCCCCGGACCCCCACCACTCATCCGGCGTCGGCGATATCACAGCGGCATGTTTCCATGCTTCTTGGGGGGGAGGACATCGCGCTTGTTCTCGACGAGGTCGAGAGCGCGGATGAGGCGGCGGCGGGTCGTTCGCGGGAGGATGACGTCGTCGACGTAGCCCTTCTGGGCGGCGACGTAGGGGTTCGCGAAGAGCTCCTGGTATTCCTCGACTTTCGCGCGGCGGTCCGAGGTGGGGTCGGCGCTTCGCGCGAGGTCGCGGCCGTAGAGGACGTTCACCGCCCCCTCGGGCCCCATGACGGCGATCTCGGCCGTCGGCCAGGCGTAGTTGAAGTCGGTCCGGATGTGCTTGGACGACATGACGCAGTAGGCGCCGCCGTAGGCTTTGCGCGTGATGACGGTGACCTTCGGGACGGTCGCCTCGGCGAAGGCGTAGAGGAGCTTCGCGCCGTGCCGGATGATCCCGCCGAACTCCTGCTGCGTGCCGGGGAGGAAGCCGGGGACGTCCTCGAACGTGACGAGCGGGACGTTGAAGGCATCGCAGAAGCGGACGAAGCGCGCCCCCTTCGTCGAGGAGTCGATGTCGAGGACGCCGGCGAGGAAGTCGGGCTGGTTCGCGACGATGCCGACGGGGCGCCCCCCGAGCCGCGCGAAGCCGACGACGAGGTTCTTCGCGAAGTCCGCGTGGATCTCGAAGAGCTCGCCGTCGTCGACGACGCGCCGGATCACGTCCTTCATGTCGTACGGCTGGTTCGGGCTGGCGGGGACGAGCGTGTCGAGCTCCGGGTCCTCTCGGTCGCACGGGTCGGCGCTCTCCCGCCGGGGCGGGTCCTGGCGGTTGTTCGACGGGAGGAAGCCGAGGAGCGTCCGGATCTTCAGGATGCAGTCGGCGTCCGAGTCGGCGACGACGTGCGCGACGCCCGAGACGGAAGCGTGCGTCTCGGCCCCGCCGAGCGCCTCCTTCGTCACCTCCTCGTGCGTGACCGACTTGATGACGTCGGGCCCCGTCACGAACATGGAGGCGGTGCCGCGGACCATCAGGACGAAGTCGGTGATCGCGGGCGAGTAGACGGCGCCGCCGGCGCACGGGCCCATGATCGCGGAGAGCTGCGGGACGACGCCCGAGGCGAGCGTGTTGCGCAGGAAGATGTCGGCGTAGCCCGCGAGCGAGGCGACCCCTTCCTGGATCCGCGCTCCGCCCGAGTCGTTCAGGCCGACGACCGGGGCGCCGGCCCTCATCGCGAGGTCCATCACCTTGCAGACCTTCGCGGCGTTCGTCTCGGAGAGCGAGCCGCCGAAGACGGTGAAGTCCTGCGCGAAGACGAAGACGGGGCGCCCTTCGACGCGCACCGCGCCGGCGACGACGCCGTCGCCGGGGACCGTGTTCCCCTCCGCGTCCATGCCGAAGTCCCGGCAGCGGTGCACGACGAACGGGTCCGTCTCCTCGAACGAGCCCGGGTCGCCGAGCAGCTCGACGCGCTCGCGCGCCGAGAGCTTGCCGGCCTCGTGCTGCTTCTTCAGGCGCGCCTCTCCCCCGCCGAGCCTCGCCGCCCGGCGCAGCCCGTCGAGGTGGCGGATCCTCTCCTCGATCGTCCTCATCGCGTCGCTCCGTCCCTCAGAGCGGGATCTTCTTCTTCTCGGCGAGGAGCCGCTTCGCCTTGCGGAACATCTCGGCGTAATCGACGCCCGCGCCGAGGGTCGCGGCGCCGTGGGCGCGAAGGAGCTTCTCGACCTCCGCCTCGAGGTCCCGCTCTCGATCGCGGTCGAACAGGAGCACGGACTCGACGGCCTTCCGGACCGGCGCTCCCGAGCCCGCCTTCACGAGGCCCGAGTCGAGGAGGCGCCGCGCGACGAACGCGGCGCAGGCGGCGAGTCTGGCGTCGGGCGCGGCCATGGCCGCGGAGGATACAGCAGCGGCCCGAGCGTTCCGTCCTGCGACTGCCTAGAATCGGGCCGGTGATGAAGGAGCCGCCGGAGCTCGCACGCGACGCGGACGACGCCGTGAGGCTCGTGTCTGGACTCCTCCGCCGCGGGGAGACGGGGGAGGCGTTCCGGGAGCGCGTCCGGACCGAGAGCTGGTCCGCCACCGAGTCGGGCCTCCTCGCTCCCGCCCTCTCCGTGGAGAGCGGCACGGCGGTTCGGATCCGGCGCGAGGGGCGCCTCCTCCTCGTCGCGCGCTCCGGCGCGGGCCCGGAGGCGCTGCGGGACGCCGTCCGCGAGGCGGGACGCCTCGCCGGGAACGCGCCCTTCTTCAAGGCCCACCGGACGACCGGCGCCGCGCCGGGCGGGCGGGACGTCGAGCGGCCGGAGGAGGAGGAGGGGCGTTCCGCCGCGCTCGCCGCGGCGCTCGCGCGCGCTTTCCCCGACCCGCGAGGGGTCACCGCCTCGCTCCAGCTTTCGCGGGTCGTGACGGAGCGGACGGTCGTGACGCCGCGGGCCTTCCTGCCCTGCGGCGCCAGGACGCGCCTCGTCGCGACCGGGACGATCCGGAGGGCCGGCGCCGAGCGCCCCTTCTCCTTCCAGTCGGCGCGGCCGTTCGCCGAGGCCGCGGACGCCCTCGCCCTCGCCCTCCGCGAGGCGATCCGTCCCGTCCCCGCGGTCCCGCCGCAGCCGGGAACGGTCGACGTCGTCTTCTCGCCCTCGGCCGCCTCCGTCTTCTGGCACGAGGTCGTCGGGCATTCCCTCGAGGCGGACGGTGGCGAGCGCGGATCGGTCCTCTCGCGCGTAAAGGGGGCCGCCGTCGCTCCCCCCGGCCTCGACGTCCACGACGACCCGGGGCGCGCCGACCTCCCGGGAGCGTACGGCGTCGACGACGAGGGCTCGCTGGCCCGCGCGGTCCCGCTCCTGGCCGGCGGAGTCGTGTCGGGACTCCTCGCGGACCGGCGGTCTGGCGCCGTCGAGACGAACGGGCACGGCCGGACGGCCAGCTTCCGGCGCCCTCCGCGGGCCCGGATGTCGAACCTCGTCGCGAGCGCCGGCAGCGCGACCCTCGACGACCTCGTCGAACGGTGCGGCGACGGAGTCCTCGTGAAGGAGGTGGCGACCGGCTCCGCCGACCCCGAGTCGGGACGCTTCGTCTTCTTCGTCGCGGCCGCCGAGGCGATTCGCCGCGGGCGCCGCAACGCCCCGCTCGCCCCCTTCGCCCTCGGCGGCGAGATCCTCTCCGCCCTCGGCGCGATCGAGGAGGTCTGGGGGAACGAGGTCCTTCCCGCGACCGGGCTCTCGGTCTGCGTCAAGGGAGGAGACGCCGTCCCCGTCGGCGGGGCCGCGGCGGCCCTCCTGGTGCGAGGCCTCTTCGCGAGGACGGCGCGGAGATGACCCCCGCGTCCGACGACGGCCTCTTCGAGAGGGTGCTCGAAGCGGCCTCGATGGACGGCTGCGGGGCGGAGCTGTACGAACGCCGCGGCCGGCTGCTCGAGCTGACCGAGGACGAGACCGGCACCTCACTCCTCGAGACGGGCGAGCGCGGGCTGGCGCTCCGGCTCTTCAAGGGGGGACGCTCGGCGTTCGCCGCCTCCGGCCCCGGGCACGCCCTCTTCCTTCCCGACCAGGCGCGCGCGCGCCTGCCGCGAGCCCGGACGCGCCGCGGCGTGAAGCTTCCCGCCCCGGTCGCCGGGGAGGCCCGAGACCCGCGGCCGATCGGCGATCCGCCCGCGCCCGACGTCGACCTGGCCAGGACGCTCCTGACCGGTTTCCGCCAGGCGCTCACGAGCTCCGGCCGCGGCTCCGTCGCGGTCCGGGAAGCCTCCGTCTCGCTCGGGGAGCGGACGGAGCGCCTCGCGACCACCTCGGGGCGCGACACGGCCTGGGGGAGCCGCCTCGCGACGCTCGTCGCGACCGTGGTCGGCCGTTCGACGGGTGGCCGCTTCTCGGCGCGCGTCGTCGGCGCCGCGCCGCGCCCGGAGGAGCTTCCGGTCGCCCGGCTCGCCCGGCACGCGGCCGACCGGGTCCTCCTCCCGCTCCAGGGTCGGCCGTTCGAGGCGGCGCGCGCCGACGTCCTCCTCGACCCCCTGGTCGCCGCCCACCTCGTGGGGCGTCTCGCGCCGCTCTTCCTCGGCGACGACGAGGAGGTCCTCCTCGCGGCCCGCACGCGCGACGGACGCGACGCGCTCGCTTCGCCGCTCGTCTCGATCGTCGACGACGCGACCGTGTCGGGCGGCCTCGTGCGCGGCGTCCGCGACGGAGAGGGGACTCCCCAGGGCCGGACCCGCCTCGTCGAGCGCGGCCTTCCGTCGGGGCGCCTGACCGACTCCGCCGCGGCATTCCGGCTCTCGCGCCCCCTCTCGGGGAACGCGATCCGCGTCGCCTGGAGCGACGCGCCGCGGATCGGCGTGACGAACTTCTTCGTCGATCCCTCGCCGGGGGTCTCGCCGCTCGACCTCCTCGGCAGCGTCTCCCGGGGCCTCTACGCCGCGGTCCTCCTCGAGAGGCCCGACGTCGACCTCGCGGCCGATCGGTTCCGGATCGTCGTCGCGGGCTATGCGGTCGAGAAGGGGCGAGCCACGGAGCGGGTCTCCGAGGCGGCGGTCTCCGGCCGGCTCTCGGAGTTCCTGCGCGGAGTCTCCGGCATCGGCGACGACCTGAAGTTCGCCATTGGCGGGACCGGGAGCATCGGCTCCCCGACGCTCCTCGTCCCGCGCTGGAGGATCGGCTGACGCCGGAGCGGCTCCGGGCCGCCTACTCGGGCTCGGGCGTGGGCTCGACCGGGGGCGCCCCTCCCGGACCCGGGACGCGGCGCGCGCCGCTGCCGAGGCCCGGTCCGCCGCCGCCCGGCCCGGGAGCGCGGGGAGCGTCCCCGCCCTCAGGCGTCGGCTCGCCGGCCGCGGGTTCCTGACGCGGCGGCTCCGGCCGCAGCTCGACGGGCTCCGAAGGGTCGCTTCCCCTCGGATACGCGCGCCGGCGGCGCGGGCTCGTCGGCTGCGGCTCCGCCACCTTTTCCGGCAGGGCCGTCGACGAAGGCACCGCCGTGACGACCGGACCGGTGCGCGGCGGCTCCGGGGCCGGGGCGGCGCTCCTCGCCGGCGCCGAACGCGCCTGGAAGAAGGAAGCGAGGCGGGGCGCGTCGGAGAGCTGGTTCGCGAACGGGAGGGCGGCGTCGACCCGACGCCGCTCGTAGGTACGGAGGAGGACGCGCGACTTCAGCCGGGTCGCGACGGCGAACGGGTTCACCCGTGGGTCGAAGAGCGAGGAGTCGACGCGCAGCGAGCGGCTGTAGGCCTCCACCGCCGCCCGCTCGTGGCCGAGCGTCTCTTCGGCGAATCCGAGCATCCACCAGGCCGACCAGTTGCCCGCGTCGACCTTCACGGCTTTCCGGAAGCGCGACCGCGCCGCGCCCCATTCGCCCCGGAGCGCCTGGACCAGCCCCGCGTTGAACCAGGGGCGCGAGTCCTTCGGGTCGAGGTCGGAGGCTTCGTCGAAGCTCCGGAGGGCGTCCCGCCAAAAGCCGTCCCACGCCACGAGGCAGCCGAGGTCGTTGTGGAGCTGCGCGTCCTCGGGGCTCTTCTCGAGCTTCTCGAGCGTGTCGAGGATCGCCGCGTGGTGCGGGATCGCCTTGTCGAGATACGGCTTGTAGACGTCCTTCCCCGCCGCGACGGGCGCGAGGAGGAGCGAGGCGGCGATCGCGCCCGGGAGGAGCGCCTTCGGAAACGGTGCGAGCATTTTCACCCCTTCGACCCGGGAGCCTGGACTGGCCTGCCGACGAGCTTGACCCGTCCTTCCGCCGTCTGGACCTCGAAGACGAGCCGTGACGAGCCGGTCCGCTTGCGGATCTCCTCGGCCTGTCGCCGCACCGCCTCCTCGAACTTCTCGTATCGCAGCTTCGTCACGTCCTCTCCCAGGGCCTGCCGGGCCGTCACGTACCTTCGGAAGAGGGGCGTGAAATCGACCCGGCTCTTCGGTTTTACGGAAGGCGCGGCCGGAGCGTCGGGGGCGGGAGCCGGCGGAGGCTGCTTCCGGGCGACGGCGGCCTCGGCCGCCGCGAGGAGGGCCTCGACGTCGGCGGCGGTCTCCATCTTCCTCGCCGCGGACTTCTTCTCCGCGGGCGGCACCTCGGGCCTGACGGCCGGCGTGCTCGACGCGAGCCGCCGAACCGGCCCCGTCGTCCCCTCTTCCTTCGCCCTCATCCGCTTGTCCCAGATCTCGACGAAGGAGTTGTAGCGGCTCTGGAGCGACTGCAGCCGGAACCGCTCCGCGGCCTTCTCGACCTCGGCGTTCCCGGCCCGACGGAGGACGTCCTCGATCGTCCGCCGCGACTGGACCGGCGGCCTCTTGAGCTCCCCTCCGAAGAATCGCTCGTACTCGACCCGGAGGGTCGTGATGTTCCGCTCGAGGAAGATCAGCTCCCGTTCGATCGAGATCCCCATCGGTGCGTTAGATTCTACGGGTCTTGGCGAGACCGGCCGTCCTTCCTCCGTCGATCGATGCGCTCCTTTCGAGCGAGAGGGGCCGGGCCCTGGCCGGGCGGCACGGCCGGCTGCGGGTCCGGGAGCTGCTCCGGGAGGCCGCGGCCCGCCTCCGGGCCGGCACTCTCGAGCCGGGCGCCGACCCGGCCGAGGCGCTCCTCGCCGGCGCGGAGGCCGCGCTCGCGGCCCGGCCCCCCGCCGGGCCGCGCCCCGTCCTGAACGCCACAGGCGTCCTCCTCCACACGAACCTCGGGCGAGCGCCCCTTGCCCCGGCGGCGCGCGAGGCGATCCTGCGCGCCGCCGGCTATTCCACGCTGGAGCTCGACCTCGAAACCGGCGGGCGAGGCCGGCGCGGCGAGCACGTCCGGCCGCTCCTCCTCTCGCTCTTCGCCCCGAACCGGCCGGGGGTCGACGCCCTCGCCGTGACGAACGCCGCGGCGGCGCTCCTCCTCGCGCTCGACACCGTCGCGAACGGCCGGCCGGTCGCCGTCTCCCGCGGAGAGCTCGTCGCCATCGGCGGCGACTTCCGGGTCCCTTCGATCCTCGCGCGAAGCGGCGCCTCGCTCCTCGAGGTCGGCACGACGAACAAGACGACGCCGGAAGACTACGTCGAGGCCCTTCGCGCCGGCGCGGCGGCGGTCCTGAAGGTGCGCCCCTCGAACTACAAGATCGTCGGCTTCACGGAGGAGGTCGCGCTTCCCGAGCTCGCGGGGCTCTGCCACGAAGCGGGCGTCCCGCTCCTCTACGACGCCGGCGCCGGCGCGCCGGGCCGCTTCGCCGAGCCGGGCCTGCGCGACGAGCCCGTCCCTCTCGAAGCGCTTTCCGACGGCGCTGACCTCGTCTGCTTCTCGGGCGACAAGACGCTCGGGGGACCGCAGGCGGGGATCCTCCTCGGCCGGGACGACCTCGTCCGGCGCTGCGCTCGCAGCCCGCTCGCCCGCGCGCTCCGCCCCGACAAGCTCGTCCTCGCCGCCCTCGCGGCGACGCTCGACCTCCACCTCTCGGGGCGCGCGGCCGAGGTGCCGTTCCACGCAATGCTCGCGGCGCCGCTCGCCGAGCTCGAGGCGCGCGCACGGCGCCTCGCGGCCGGGGCCGTCGCCGCCGGCTGGGAGGCCGAGGCAGCGCCGCTCGTCGCGATCGCCGGCGGCGGCGCCGGCACGGAATCGACCCTCCCGTCGTGGGGCATCCTCCTCCGGCATCCGGCCCTCGGCGAAGGCGACGCCGCCGCCCTCCTCCGCGCCCGCGAGCTCCCCGTCCTCGCCCGCGTCGCCGACGGCCGCCTCGTCCTCGACCTCCGGAGCGTCTCCCCGGACGAGGACGCCGACCTCGCTACCGCCCTCCGCGAGGCGGGGAGTCCGGTCTAGAGCTTCAGGTCGCGGAGGCGCTGGGCGAGGCGCTTGAGCGGGATGTCGAGGGCGGCGGCGGCGG
>CAZWRQ010000145.1:0-12192 GCA_964636395.1 uncultured Holophagales bacterium | reverse complement strand
CCTCGTACGAGCCCGCGGCCGGGGCGAGCGGGGCCGCGGACGCGACCTGCACCGGGGGCTCGGTCGTTCCGCCGAACGAGATCGAGACGGTCGAACCGCTCTGGCGGAGGACCGGGAGCGATTCCTTCTCGAGGTCGAAGACCACTCGCGTAACCGCCGTCGGCTCGGTCCGGAACTGCGAGACGCGGACCCGTGCGACGCCGGCGGCGTCCACGTCCTCGGCGCGGAAGCGGGACGCGTTCCTCACGCCGGAGAGGTCGACGACGAAGCGCGGCGGGCTCGGAAGCGTGAAGGCTTCGTAGGAGATCTCCCCGTCGGCCTCGAGCCGGACGGAGAGCGCGCCGTCCCGGGCCTGCGTCGCGACGCGCGCGAGGCGCGTCGCCGCAGCGCCCGCCGCCTCGTGGCGGGCGACGACGACCGGCTCCGTCGACGTCGCCGCAGGTGTGGCGGCGATCGGGGCGGCTACCTTGAGGACGGCCTCGGGAGGCGCGGAAGCCGGGGTCCCCGTGGCCTCCGTCGCCTGCGCGACGACCGGCTCCTCGATACGCGGGAGGAGCGCGATCGACATCGCGCGGGCCGCCGGGTCCCCGGCGAGCTGCGCGTCGAGCGCGCCGCGCCCGGTCAGCTCGAAGCGGACCTGCGGCTGGCCGAGCTCCGAGAACGAGCGCATCTCGAGCGCGGTCAGGAGCGTGCCGTCGGCGCGCGGCGGCTCGAGGCCGGGCGTGACGACCGTGCCGGGGAGGTCGACCACGAGGGTCTTGGACCCTTCGCGGGCGTAGACCATCGGCCGCAGGGGGCCGTCCGCCGCCAGCAGGAGCCTGGGGGCGTCCCCGTCGATCAGGAGCGCGGCGCTCGTCAGGACCGACGGGGCCGCCGACGCGGAGACGACGTTCTCCGTCGTCGGGGCGGGGCCCGCCTGCGAAGAGCAGCCCGCGGCCGCGAGGGCCGCGACGAGGATGACCGCGAGCCCGGGTGCCGAGAACCTTCCAGTTCGAAACATGGTTCCTCCCCACGAGAGGTTCGAGGTGCCGAGGGGCCGACCGGGTTCGAGGCAAGTCGTCTTGATCGTCATCGAACTTCCTTCGCTCACGGCTTCGCCTGGAGGGCCAGCGCCTTGACGACGTCCCGGAAGGGCTTCGGGCTCGTCGGGTCGTTGACGTTCTGGCGGAACACGATCTCGGTCGGACCGATCTCCATGACCTCGCCGTCGAAGACCGTGGTTCCCTTCCGAAGCAGGTACGAGCGGTTGTCGCCGCCCCTCATCATCGCGATCCATCCCTGACGGGTCCGAATCGTCCCCTGGAGCTCGAGCTCCTCGACGAGCATCCCGGCGATCCCGGGAGGCCTCTGCCGGTCCTTGTCGTCCTGGGTCCGAAGCAGGAGGGACCGGAACGGGTCGCGGCGGCCGCGGACCTCGTAGGTGTACGCGGGGGCGGAGGTGTCCTGCTCGCCCGGCACGGGGACCGCGATTCCCGTGTCCGCCGGAGGCGTGACCGGGGCGGCGGGCGGAGGAGCCTGACCGAGCGCGGTCGAGGCGAGGATGACGAGCGAGGCGGCGGCGAGGGTCGTCCCCGCCGAAGAGCGCGGCAGCTTCATCAGACGCCTCCCTCGCGGCTCGCGCCGGACGGGATCGCAGCGGGGGCGCCCGGAGCCGCTCCGCCGGGCGGCGCGGCCCCCGCGGGCCCGGACGCCTGGTCGCCGAGGTAGATGAACGTCTTCAGCGTGAAGGTCGCCCCGAGCGTGCGGCCGAGCCTCGCGTCCGGGTATCCCGTCATCGTCAGCGACTCGACGTTGATGATCCTGGAGAAGCGGGCCATCTTGTCGAAGAAGAGCGCCAGGTTGTGGTACGTCCCGTCGAGGACCACGTCGATCGGCCACTCGGCGTAGAAGTCCTTGTTGACGTATTCCTTCGGACGGAAGTCCTTCAGGAAGAAGTCGCCCTGCCGCGTGAGGGCCTCGATCTTCTTGATGAGCTCCTCGGTGTTCCGCTTCGTGGGGAGGATCTCGAGGAGGCGGTTGAGGTCGAGCTCGATCCGCCGGACCTCCTCGCGAAGCTGCGGGAGCCGCCGCTCGGCCACCCGGCCACGCTCGATCTTCTCCTGGAGCTGCCCGTACTCGGCCTTCAGGCCGGCGAGCCGCTGCTGCATCTCCTTGAAGTTCGGGTACTGCCAGTTCGCGACGGCCCAGAGGCCGACTGCGAGCGCGAGGCCGATGCCGAGGCCGTAGTACCAGGGCTTGTCTTCGAGCTGCTTCAGTTCGATCGCCACGTCGGCCCCCTCAGTTCCCCGCGGCCGGCGCGGCTGGAGCGGCGGGCGCGGGAGCGGCCTCGCCCCCGGCCGGCTCTGCGGTCACGAACTGGGTCCTGTCGAGATCCGCGAAGACGAAGGTCAGCTGGAAGTTGTAGAGGTTCGAGGCCCCGGCGCTCGCGGCCGTGATGAAGGGGACCTTCGGCTCCTGGAACGCCGCGACCCGCTTGAGGTTCTCGAGGTAGTTCGCGACGGCCGGCGGGTTGAGGGCCTTGCCGTCGATCGTGATGCTGTTGCCCGTCACCTGCATCCTCTCGATCCAGAGGAGGTCCGGGAGGGCGTTGGAGACCTCGTCCATCAGGCGGACCGGCCCGCGCTGATTCGCCTTGAGGGCGTTGATGAGGTCGACCTTCTTCTGGAGCTTCGCTTTCTTGTCCTCGAAGTCGGCGACCTCCTTCAGGACGGCCTCGAGGCGGGTGACCTCCTGCTGGGCGATCCGGTTCTTCTCCTGCTGCTCCTTCAGGCGCGACGCCTCGACCCACCACTGGACGCCGACGACGAGGAGGCCGATGAGGAGCCCTCCGAGGATCAGGAAGAGGTTCAGGCGGCCGGCGCCGCCGAGCGCCGAGACACCTTTCTTCTTCTTCTGGGGCTTCGCTTCGGAGAGGAGGTTGATCTTGATCATCTGGCCTCCTCCGTCACTCGCCGAGCTTCCGCACGGCGAGCCCGACGCCGATCGCCAGCGACGGGCCGTTCTCCGAGAGCCAGGCCGGGTCGACGGAGCGGTCCTCGGCGACGACGGAGCGGAACGGATTCATGATCTCGACGGGCAGGCCGAAGCGGTCCTTGAGGACCTCGTCGAGCTGCCCGACCCGCGAGCCTCCGCCGGAGAGGACGATCGTATCGACCTTCTCCGAGCCGGAGGTCGCGTGGAAGAAGTCGATCGTCTTCTGGAGCTCGCCGGCCACGTCCTCGCAGACGCCCGCGAGGACGGGCTGGATGCTCTGGGCAGACTGTCCGCCGACCGGCTCCCCCTTCTTGAGCGCCTCGGCCTGCTCGAAGTTGAGCGAGAAGGCCTTCTGGAGCGCGTCCGTGAACTGGTTCCCCCCGAACGTGATGTCGCGCCAGAAGACCGTCTGGCCGCTCGCGAGGATGTTCACGTTCATCACGGACGCGCCGATGTTCACGAGCGCGATCACGCGCGTCGGGTCGAGGCCGTAGTTGACCTCGTAGCAGTTCTGCAGGGCGAAGACGTCGACGTCGACGAGGCCGGGCGTCCGCCCCGCCTGCGTGACGACGTTCTTGTAGTCGTCCACCTTCTCCTTCTTCGCCGCGACGAGGAGGACTCCCATCGTCTCGCCCGGGACGCCGGGATCGAGGACGACGTAGTCGAGGTAGACGTCGTTGATGTCGAACGGAACGTACTGCTCCGCCTCCCACCGGATCGACTCGGAGAGCTCCTCCTCCGGCATCGTCGGGAGCTGGATCTTCTTGACGATGACCGAGTGGCCCGAGACGGAGACGGCGACGTTCGGGTTCTTGATACCGGTCGATGCGAGCAGGCGCGAGATCGTCTCGACGACGAGCGAGGAATCCATGATGGCGCCGTCCACGATCGCCTCCGGCGAGAGACTCTCCAGCCCGGCCTTGACGAGCTGGAACTGCCCTTCCTTCCCTGCCCGGAGCTCGACCAGCTTGATGGCGGACGAGCCTATGTCGAGACCGACGAGGTTCTTGGCCTTGCGGAACAACACGGTGCGGTCTCCCTCCCTCTACGTTCCGGAACCGACGCGACACCCTGACACGAGCTGGGTAAAGCCTTTGTGGCGGCTATGTTGCGCGGGTCGTCCGAGACTGTCAAGGACGAGAAAGGCCCGAAATGCCTCTGGACACCGAGGCCGAGGGGCGTTATAAGTCGCAGTTCCGGCGGTGGCCACGGCCCGCTCCGACGAGGACGGTCCCGGGGCGCCGCCGGGCATCGCGTTCAGGATTCAGAGGGAGCCACCCCATGCCCCAGATGTGTGAAGTCTGCGGAAAGGCCCCGGTCGCCGGTCGCCGGGTCAGCCACGCCCACAACGTCACGAACCGGCAGTTCAAGCCGAACCTCAGGAGGGTGCGCGCGGCGGTCCCCGGCGGCTCGAAGAGGGTCACGGTCTGCACCCGCTGCCTCCGGTCCGACAAGGTCACGAAGGTCGTCCGCTGACCCCGCCGCCCGCCGCGGGGAGGGCGCTCCCCGCCGGCGAGGCACGGCCTCTCAGCGCGACCCGATCCGGGAGACGTTGAATTTCCGTCTCACTCCGGTGACCCCTGGAACGGACCGGATCGCGAGGAAGAGCTTGTCGAGGTGGCGGCGCCCCGGCGTCGTGACGCTCCCCTCGATCAGCGCCGTCCCCCCGGGGCTCGTCCGTGCCTCGATCGACTCGATGTTCGACTCCGCGTCCGAGATGACCTGGGTGATCCTCGCGAGGATCCCCGGGCGGTCTTCGACCTCGACCACGAAGTCCACGGTGAACGACGCGTCCTTTCCGACGTGCCACTCGACCTCGATCTCCCGGCTCGGGTCGAAGAGGAGGTTCCTCACGTTCGGGCAGGCCGCGGCGTGGACCGACACCCCGCGCCCCCGGGTCACGTAGCCGACGATCTCCTCGCCGGGCACGGGCCGGCAGCACTTCGCGAGCGACGCGAGGAGGTCGTTCTCGCCCCTCACCAGAATGCCCGTCCCGCCGATCGGGAGGATCTTCCGGACGACCTTCTTCAGTGCGTCCGCCCGCGACGGCGCCTTCTCGGCCACGGGCTCGTCCTGGGGGAAGAGCTTCTGGACGACCGCGCGCGGCAGGACCTTCCCGTAACCGATCTCCGCGAGGAGGTCGTCGACCCGCGGGACGCCGAAGTCGGCCAGGACTCCGTCGAAGGCCTTCGCGTCGACGAGCTTCCCGAGGGAGCGCTTGACCTTCTTGAGCTCCTTCTCGAGGAAGCGGCGGCCGATCTCGATCGACTTCTGCTTCTCCTTCGTCTGGAGGAAGGCGCGGATCTTGTTCCGGGCGCGCGACGTGACGACGAACGCGAGCCAGTCGCGCGACGGGGCGCCCGAGGGCGCCGTGAGGATCTCGACGATGTCGCCGTTCACGAGCGGGGTCCGGAGCGGGACGAGCCGGCCGTTCACGCGGGCGCCGACGCAGCGGTGCCCGACGTCGGTGTGGATCCGGTAGGCGAAGTCGACCGGCGTCGCGCCGCGCGGGAAGGAGTAGACGGCCCCCTTCGGCGTGAACGTGTAGACCTCGTCGGCGTAGAGGTCCATCTTCAGCGAGGAGAGGAACTCCCTCGGGTTCGCGATGTCGCGCGTCGTCTCGAGGATCTGGCGGATCGCCGCGATCCCCTCCTCGTCGACCTTGCGGCTCCCGCGCCCCTCCTTGTACTTCCAGTGCGCCGCGATCCCCTGCTCCGCGACGAGGTCCATCTCTCGCGTCCGGATCTGGATCTCGAACGGCGGCTCCCCTTCCGGGATCACCGTCGTGTGGAGCGACTGGTAGAAGTTCTGCTTCGGCATCGCGATGTAGTCCTTGATCCGGCCCGGGACGGGCCGCCAGGCCTGGTGGACGATGCCGAGGGCGCTGTAGCAGTCGCGGACCGAGTCGACGAGGACGCGGAACGCCAGGACGTCGTAGAGCTGGTCGAGCGGGATCGACTGCCGGATCAGCTTCTGGCGGATGGACCAGAGGCGCTTCACGCGGCCGGTCACCTCGGCGGGGACGCCCGCCTCGTCGAGGCGGGCCGCGATGTCGACGCGGAGGCTCTCGATCGCGGCGCCCGACGCCTTCATCCGCTCGTCCACCGCGGCCGAGAGCGCCCCGAACTCGTCCGGGTGAAGGTGCCGGAAGGAGAGGTCCTCGAGCTCGCCCTTGATCCGGCCCATCCCGAGACGGTTCGCGAGCGGGGCGTAGATCTCCATCGTCTCGGCGGCGATCACGCGCCGCTTCTCCTCACGGAGGTGGTGGAGCGTCCGCATGTTGTGGAGACGGTCGGCGAGCTTGACGAGGATGACGCGAAGGTCCCCCGTCATCGCGAGGAGCATCTTCCGGAACGTCTCCGCCTGCTGCGCCTCCTTCGACGTGTAGGCGTAGCGCCCGATCTTCGTGACGCCGTCGACGACCTCTGCGACCTCGCTCCCGAAGAGCGCTGCCAGCTCCTCCTTCGTCGTCTTCGTGTCCTCGAGGACGTCGTGGAGGAGGCCGGTCGCCACGGAGACCTCGTCGAGCTTCAGCTCGGCCAGGAGCATCGCGACGCCGATCGGGTGGACGAGGTACGGCTCGCCCGAGGAGCGGAGCTGGTGCCGGTGCGCCTGGGCCGAGAAGATGTACGCCCTCCGGAGGAGGTCCTCGTCGGCCCCCGGAAGGTAGCTCTCGACCGCGTCGAGGATGTCCTCGAACCTGTGCACGTCCGGATTATGGCGTCCCCGTCTCCGCGCTGCGCGCCGGGCGGGGTTCGGGTAACCTCCGCCGGATGTCCGCACCGGCCTCCGCGCCCGAGTCCGCCCCGGCCCCCGAGTCGACGACTCCCGCCGCCTCCGCCCATCCCCTGCTTCGCGCCCTCGCCGCGCCCCGGCGGTGGCTTCGGGCGGCGTACGACTGGACGATGCGGTGGGCCGACAAGCCGCACGCGCTCGCGGCCCTCTTCCTGATCGCCGTCGCCGAGTCCTCCGTCTTCCCGATCCCGCCCGACGTCCTCCTCATCGCGATCGTCGCCGCCTCGCCTCGTCTCTGGCTCCGCTCCGCGGCGCTCTGCACCTTCGGCTCCGTGATCGGCGCCGCCGGCGGCTACCTCATCGGGACCGCCTTCATGGCGACGCTCGGCCAGCGGATCGTCGAGTTCTACAACGCCCAGCACCACTGGGCGAAGGTCGTGGAGCTCTACAACGGCGAGTGGGGGATCTGGTTCCTCGCCGCCGCGGCCTTCACGCCCATCCCCTACAAGGTCGCCACGATCGCGGCCGGAGCGACCGGGATGGCGTTCGTACCGTTCCTCCTCGTCAGCCTCGTCGGGAGGGCGGCCCGGTTCTTCCTCGTGGCCGGGCTCCTCAGGGTCTTCGGCCCGGCGATCCGCCGGACGCTGGAGAAGAACTTCGACCTCGCGGCGCTCGCGTTCCTCGTCCTCCTCGTGGGCGGGTTCCTCGCGCTGAAGTACTTCTGATCCGGACCGGTCTCTCGAGGCGCCCCGGCCCGCAGACCCGGCTGCGCAGCCCGTCCTCCTATCCCTCGTGGTCGGCGCGGGGCGGGAAGGCGAGCGAGAGGACGATCGAAGCGGCGAGCAGGGCGCCGATGATCCCGAGCGACAGGCCGATCGGGAAGTGCCCGCCGAAGACGTCGTTCAGCCAGGCCATCTTCAGCCCGACGAAGACGAGGACGAGGCCGAGGCCGTACTTCAGCAGGTGGAACTTGCCGACCGCGCCCGCGAGGAGGAAGAAGAGGGCGCGCAGGCCGAGGATCGCGCAGATGTTCGACGTGAAGACGAGGAGCGGCTCGCGCGTGATCGCGAAGATCGCCGGGACCGAGTCGATCGCGAAGACGACGTCGGAGATCTCGATGAAGACGAGGGCGAGGAGGAGCGGCGTCCCCATCAGCCGTCCGCCCTCGCGGGCGAAGAGGTGCGGCCCGTGGAGCTCGTGCGTGAGCGGCATCCTCCGCTTCAGCGCCTTCAGGACGGCGTTCTCGGCCGGGTCGACCGGCTTGTCCGGCCCGAAGAGGAGCTTGACCCCCGTGATCACGAGGAACGCCCCGAAGACGTACATGACCCAGTGGAACTGGAGGAGGAGCGCGCCGAGCGCGATGAAGATCGCCCGGAAGACGAGCGCGCCGAGGATCCCCCAGTAGAGGACCCGGTGCTGGTAGGCGGCCGGGACGCCGAAGAACTGGAAGAGGACGACGAAGACGAAAATATTGTCGACCGAGAGCGCCTTCTCGATGACGTAGCCCGTCAGGAACTCGAGGAAGACCTGCCGGGCCGCCGCGTCGGGGAGGAAGCCCGGGACGGCGAGGAGGCGGGCGTCCGCCGAGAACCGGGAGGTCGCCCAGAAATAGAGGACCGTTCCGACGCCCATCGCCACGACGACCCAGACGGCGCTCCAGGCGGCGGCCTCGCGGAACCCGACGACGTGCGCCTTGCGGTGGAAGACGCCGAGGTCGAGGGCGAGCATCCCGACGACGAAGACGACGAAGAGGCCGTAGACCCACCAGGTCTCGGCGAAGGGGAAGAGGGAGACGCTCGTCATCGGAGTCCTCTCGGACGGCCGGGTGGGCCGGGCGCCGGGGCGCCCTCATCGTGGCCGCGCCGCCCGGCGCGGCCACGAGGGGAGGGAGGGCGCGGCCTCAGCGGCCCTTCGCGGCCGCCTTGCCCGTCTTGCCCGCGTCCGGGACGGAGGCCGGGTGCGCGGCGGCGCGCTTCGCCTTCCACGTCTCCCAGTTCACGACCCAGGGGGCCGCGATGAAGATCGTGGAGTAGGCGCCGATGAACGCGCCGACGAAGAGGACGAACGAGAAGCCGCGGATCACCTCGCCGCCGAAAAAGAAGAGGGCGGCCACGGTGAGGAACGTCAGGAACTGGGTCAGGAACGTACGCGAGAGCGTCTCGTTGATCGAGCGGTTCACGAGGAGCGCGAACGGCTCCTTCTTCGGCTTCTCGAGGTTCTCGCGGATCCGGTCGTAGATGACGACCGTGTCGTTCGCGGAGTAGCCGATGAGGGTCAGGAATGCGGCGACGACCGTCAGCGAGATCTCGACGCCGAAGATGGCACAGAGGCCGAGGGCGATGAAGGCGTCGTGGACGAGCGCGATGACGACGCCCGTGCCGTACGAGACGGACCGGAACCGGAACCAGACGTAGACGAGGATCGCGCCCCAGGAGAGGACGACGGCCCAGGTCCCCTTCCGGCGGAGGTCCTTGCCGACCGCGGGGCCGACCGACTCGGCGCTGATGAGCGTCACGGGGCCGGCGACGGTCTTCTCCTTCAGCCAGGATGCGACGGCGGGCGAAAGGCCGGGTGTTGCCGCGGCCGCGTCGAGGCTCGCGAAGAGCCCCGTCTCGGAGCGCTGCGCGATGATCGACTGGGCGATCCGGCCGTACTCGACGGTCGGGTTCGCGTCGGCCCGGCCGGCCATCTTCTCGGGGTCGTCCTGCTGGAGCTTCGCGGAGAGCGGGTCGGCGCCGTTGAGGTTCAGGTCGAAGACGCCCTCGCCGCGTCCGGCGGGGGAAAGCGCCTTGACGAGGGCCGGCGTCACCTCGCCGGAGATGTCCCTCCCCTCCTTCTGCTCCATCGGGACGCGGAGGAGGAGCTGGTTCTTCTCGGCCTTGTCGTAACGCTGGACCGACGTGACGGGGACTCCCGCCCCCTCCACGACCTTGCGGACCTGGTCTTCGTCGGGCTTCTGCTGGAACGCGTAGACGATCTGGGCGCCGCCGGTGAAGTCGACGCCCCAGTTGAGCCCCTTCGTGGCGATCGCGCCGGCCGAGATCAGCGCGGCGACGATCGAGCCGATGACGAAGGGCTTCTGGAGCTTGAGGAAGTCGAAGTTGGGGTTTCGGAGCAGCCTCACTGGTGTCCCTCAGATCGAGACGGCCTCGACCTTCTCCTTCGACCCGTAGAGGAGGTCGAAGAGGAGGCGCGAGACGAAGACGGCGGTGAACATGGAGGCGCAGAGGCCGATGACGAGCGTCACGGCGAAGCCCTTGACGGGGCCGGTGCCGAACTGGAAGAGGAACGCGGCCGCCGCGATGGTCGTCAGGTTGGAGTCGACGATGGCGCTGAGCGCCTTCTTGAAGCCGAGGTCGATCGCGGCCTTCGCGGCCTTGCCGGCGTCGAGCTCCTCTCGGATCCGCTCGAAGATGAGGACGTTCGCGTCGACCGCCATGCCGATCGTCAGGATGAAGCCCGCGATGCCGGGGAGGGTCATCGTGGCGTTGATCCAGGCCATCCCCCCGAGGAGGATGATCGCGTTCATCGTCAGGGCGATGACCGCGTTGACGCCGGCGAGGTTGTAGTAGACGACGACGGCGATGAAGACGAGGACGATACCGACGAGCGCGGCGAGGATCCCCTGCTTGATCGAGTCGAGGCCGAGCGACGGCCCGACGGTCCGCTCCTCGAGGATGACGAGCTGCGCCGGGAGGGCGCCGGAGCGGAGGACGAGCGCGAGGGAGTCGGCCCGCTCGGGGGTGAAGTTCCCTTCGATGATCCCGTTGTCGGTGATCTGGCTCTTGATGTTCGGCGCCGACTGGACCCTCTTGTCGAGGACGATCGCGAGCTGCCGGCCGACGTTGTCGCCGGTCACGCGGCCGAACTTCTCGGCCCCCGCCGCGTTCAGGAAGAACTCGACGGCGGGCTGGTTGAACTTGTCCTGTCCGACGCGGGCGTTCTTCAGGTCGCGCCCGGTGACCGCGGAGGCCCGCTCGAGGACGTAGTAGACCGTCGTCCGCGTCCGGGCTTCCTGGTCCTCGGCGTTCCCCTCGACGAGCTCGAGGTTCGCCGGGACCGTCCCGCCGTAGGCGGCCGCGGCCGCCTCGGGCGAGGAGTAGGGACCACCCTTCAGGTCGACGATCTTCAGCTCGAGGAGGCCGGTCGTCCCGATGATGTCCTTGACCCGGGCGGGGTCGTCGACACCGGGCAGCTGGATGACGATCCGGTCGTTGCCCTGGGGCTGGATCGCCGGCTCGGCGACGCCGAGCGCGTCGACGCGGTTCCGGATCGTCTCGACGGCCTGCCGGAGCGCCTGCCCCTCGATCTCGATCCGGGCCGGGTCGCGGAACGTCACGCGCATCTCGCGGCCGCTCTGGTCCGAGGCCCAGTCGGTCGGCGAGAGCGCGCTCTTGACGAGGTCGGAGACGGCCGCCGGGCTGACGTCCTCCCCCATCGTGATCGTGAACCCCTCGTGCGTCGCCGGGTTCACCGTCCCGATCGTGACGCCGCGCTTGCCGGCCTCGGTCTTCAGGTGCTCGGCGGCGTCGTTCGCCTCGGCACGGAGGGCGTCCTCCGCCTTCACCTGCATGACGAGGTGGATGCCGCCCCGGAGGTCCAGCCCGAGCTTCAGGCCGTTCTTCAGGACGTCGCCGATCGACGGGTTCGGAGGTGCCGTGGGGTTCTTCTTGAGGGCCTCGCGGCCCCTGTAGACGTAGGCCGCGATGGATCCGATAAGGACGACCAGCGTCAGGGCGAGACGCCAGCCTGTGGGCCTTTTCACGAAACGCAACCTCCGAAGGCGGTTCGGCCCGGACGAGGAAGCCGACGCCTCCTGAAGACCTGGGCCCCCGACTGGAATCGGCCCGGCTCGCCCGGGCCAAGGCGGGGAGTCTATTCGCCGCCCGGCGCCGGCGTCAATTCGCGCTCCGGCTCCGGCCGTCTCCCGCCCGAGAGCCTCACCCGCCGGACGCGGGCCGCCCGCTCGGGCGAGAGCGCCTCGAGCCAGCGCTCGTGCCGGGACCGGTGGCAGGAGACGAGAAGGACCGGACGCTCCGCGAGGACGTCGTCGAGGAGGAACTCGAGCACGGCGCCGAACCGGTCGTCGTCTGCGCCGACGAGAGGGTCGTCGAGGAGGAGCGGGAGGCCCCGGGGACCCGTCCCGAGGTGGCGCAGGGCCGCCAGCCGGGCGACGAGGTGCAGCTGCTCTCGCGCGCCGGTGGAGACCGACCCGCCGAGCTCGGCCCGCGTGACGGGGCGCCCGCCCCGTCCGACGACGGAGACTGCCAGGTCCTCCCCGAACTCCAGAGACTCGTACGGTAGGCGGCAGCGCGACAGGATCTCGCGCGACGCGCGCGCGAGACCCGCGCGGAAATCCCCGTACGTCGTCGTCGCGGCCGAAGCGAGGACCTCGCGCGCCGCGTCGAGGGCGTCCCGGTAGAGAACGGCCCGCTCCCGGGCGACGTCGAGTACCGCGAGCTGCTCCTCCGCCTCCCGCCCCCG
>CAZWRQ010000144.1:0-12249 GCA_964636395.1 uncultured Holophagales bacterium | reverse complement strand
CCTCCCGCACCGAGCACGAGGAGACGATCGTCCTCTGGTTCCCCCTCACGTCGATCCCGCTCGCGACGGTCGGCACCCTCGTCGAGGGGCCCGCGGCGCCGACGCCGGCGGAGTGGGGGTGGCTCGTCTTCATCGCCGCGGCCGGCCAGCTCGGCCAGCTCTTCCTCACGCGGGGCCTCGCGAGGGTGCCCGCCGGGAGGGCGACGCTCGCGAACCCGCTCACGGTCGTCTTCGGCGCGCTCCTTGGCTGGGTCGCGTTCGCCGAGCCGATCGGGATCGCGACGCTCGCGGGCGGCGCGGCGATCGTCGCCGCGGTGCTCCTGGCCGGAGCCGGACGAGCATCCGCCGCCAAAGCATCGCGGAGGGCGCCCTCGTCGCCGCCTCCCCCTCCCTCGCGAGGGGCCTAAACTCGCCCGGATGTCGCGATCGCTTCGCCGCTTCGGCGGCCTCGCCGCGGTCCTCCTCCTCCTGCTCGTGGCGGCCGTCTTCGCGATGTCGGCCCTCCGGGTCGGCTTCTCGGGGACAGAGGCCGAGGCGGCGGCGGCGCGCGCCGCCGCGGAGGCGGCCGGCGTCCCGCTCGACTCCTGGAAGACGCTCGTCGTCGCCTCCTCGGGGAGCGTCGGAGCGCCCGCTGAGACGGCGTGGGAGGTCTTCTCCCGCCTCGAGGAGTGGCCGCTCTGGTCGAAGCCGCTCCACCTCGGGGCGCGCTGGACCGGCGAGCCGGGCTTCCGGGTCGCGGGCGGCTTCGAGCAGGTCCTCGCGCTCGGTTTCCCGCTCGGGACCGTGCGGACCCGCGAGTTCGTCACGCGCCTGACGCCCGGCCGCGAGGTGACGTGGTGCCGCGACGAAGGAGGGATCGTCTCCTGTCACCTCTGGCGCTTCACGCCGGTCACGCCGACGCGGACGTTCGTCGTGAACGTCGAGGTCCTCCACGGCGGCCCGGTCGGCCTCTTCGCGCCCCTCGTCCAGTCGCGCTGGAGCCGCCTGTTCCAGAGGGCCGTCTCGGGCCTCGCCCGCCGGTCCGAGGGAGAGGCGGAGAGGGCCGCGCCCGTCCCGTGACGAGCGCGGCGATTCGGGAAGGCTTCGAGAAGGCCGACCGGGAGAAGCGCTTCGTCGCGTTCTCCTCCGTCCTGGCGGCGGTCTGTCTGACGGCGATGAAGGTCGCCGTCGGCGTCTCGACCGGCTCGATCGGCATCCTCGCCGAGGCGGCCCACTCGTCGCTCGACCTCGTCGCCGCGGTCGTGACGCTCTGGGCCGTCCGGTCCGCGGGGCGTCCCGCCGACCCGGAGCACACCTACGGGCACGCGAAGATCGAGAACCTTTCGGCGCTCTTCGAGACCGCGCTCCTCCTCCTGACCTGCCTCTGGATCGTCTACGAGTCGATCGAGCGGCTCTTCTTCCACCCGGCGCACGTCGAGCCGACCGTCTGGGCCTTCGCCGTGATGTCGATCTCGATCGTCGTCGACGTCTCGCGTTCGCGGGCGCTCGCGCGCACCGCGAAGAAGTACGGAAGCCAGGCGCTCGAGGCGGACGCGCTCCATTTCTCGACCGACGTCTGGTCTTCGGCCGTCGTCCTCCTGGGGCTCGCCCTCGTCGTCGTCTCCCACCGGACGGGAGTCGCCTGGTTCGCGAAGGCCGACGCCGTCGCCGCGCTCGTCGTGGCGGCGATCGTCGTCGCCCTCTCGCTGAACCTCGGGAAGAAGTCGATCGACGACCTCGTCGACGCGGTCCCGGTGGGCCTGAAGGAGCGGCTCGTGGCCGCGGCGCGCGTCCCGGGGGTCGTCGACGTCCCGTCGCTCCGCGTGAGGAGGACGGGGCCGCACGCGTTCGTCGACGCGACGCTGACCGTCGGCCGCCACCTCGTGCTGGAGCGCGCGCACGAGATCGCCGACGCCGCGGAGGAGGCGCTGAAGGGGCTCCTCCCCGGCGCCGACGTCATCGCGCACGTCGAGCCGGTCTCCGAGTGGAGCGAGGGGCTCCTCGCCACGACACGCCTCCTCGCCGCGCGGCACGGGCTCGGCGCCCACGCGATCCGGGCGCACGGAACGGACGGGCGCGTCTCCATGGAGCTCCACCTGGAGGTGGACGAGCGGCTGACCGTGCGAGAGGCTCACGACGTCGTGTCCGAGTTCGAGGAGGACCTGCGCCGCGCGGCGCCCGAGGTCGCGCACGTCGTCAGCCACATCGAGCCCGTCGGGGAGACGACGGCCGTACGGCGGACGACGCCCGCGGACGACTCACCGGTCCGATTCGAGCTCGAGCGGCTGCGGGCCGAGAGGGGTGCGTCGTTCCGGCCGGAAGGGCTCGCGGTCCGGCGCGGCGAGGACGGGCTCTTCGTCTCCTTCTCACTAGCGGTTCCGGGCGACCTGCCCGTCGGAGAGGCGCACGCCTTCTCCGACGAGGTCGAGCGGGAGCTGAAGCGCCGGCTCGGCGAAGGCCGGGTCGTGATCCACGTCGAGCCTCGGGAGAAGTGACCCGGCGGCGAGGCCGTCGGTGCCCGGCGGCTATGTCGGACCCGCCAGGTACGTCGAGAACCAGCGGACGACCTCGACCGTCGCGCGGACGCGGCTCGAAGTCTTCCGGAACCCGTGCCCCTCTTCGGGGAAGACGACCCAGCGCGTCGGGACTCCACGACGGTCGAGGCTCCGAACGACGAGCTCCGCTCCCTCGACGGGGCAGATCGTGTCGTTCGCGCCGTGGAGGACGAGAGTCGGCGTCGTGACGCGGTCGAGGCGGCGCGCCGGGGAGAGCGTGGCGAGAAGGAGAGGGTCCGTCTCCGGGTCGCCGTACTCCGCCTTCGAGGCCGCCGCGAGCCACGGCTCGGTGCCCCGCAGGAAGGAGGGGAGGTCGGCGAAGCCGGCGAGGGAGGCGGCAGCGGCGAAGCGATCGGGAAACGCTGCGAGGGCGGCCATCGCGAGGTAGCCACCGCCGGAGACTCCGAAGACGCCCACCTTCTTCGGGTCGGCCAGACCCGAGGAAGCGGCCCAGTCCAGACAGGCCGCGACGTCCTCGACCGCGTCGCGCCGAAGGGGGCCGTCGTCGAGGCTCGCGAATCGCCGGCCGAGACCCGAGCTTCCGCGGACGTAGGGAGCGAGGACGGAGATTCCCTCGGCGACGAGGGCCTGGACGTCGGCCGGGAAGGCATGGAGCCCGGCGGTCTCCGGACCGCCGTGCAGGGTCAGGACGAGCGGCCCCGGTCCGGCGGCTCCCCGCGGCCTGTAGAGCCAGGCCGGAATCGGGAGTCCGTCCCGGCCCGAGAGCCGGACCAGGGTCGGCCTCACGAGCGACTCGGAGTCGATGCCGGCATGGGGGCTTCTCGTCAGCTGGCGGAGCGTTCCCCGCGCCCTTTCGAGGAGCCAGACGTCGGCCGGCGAGGCTGGGCCGGAGAGGACGACGGCCAGGCGTGCGCCGTCCGGGGAAAAGACGGGGTCTGCGGCGGTCTCGGCCGGGAGGGCCGGCCCCGGCCGGCTTCGCAGGGTGAGGAGGTCGACGAACGCGAGCTCGCTCCGCCCGGCGACGTTCCAGACGAGGACGGCGGTGAGCCCCGCCCCGTCGACGGCGAACGCGGAGAGCTCCGCGTCGTCGCGGGCGGCGACGACCTCGACCGGACCGGGAGCGCCGTTCGCCGCGAGCCGGATCCGGGCGAACGCGAGGAGGTCGCGGCCGGCGTCGGTCTGGAGCCAGACGGTCCTCGAATCGGGCGAGAGCACGGCCTCGCGGACGGCCGCCGGGCGCTCGAGCGGGGTCAGGAGGAGCTCGGCTCCGCTCTCGAGATCGACGAGGAGGAGGTCGTCGCCCCCGGGGCGCGACGCGCGGGAGAGAAGCGCGAAGCGGCCGTCGCAGGAGACGTCGGTGAAGCAGCTCGCTCGGGAGGCGGCGTACCGGGCCGAGACCTCGCGCGTGAGCGGGTCTAGGAGGTAGGCGTCGATCGCCGCGGCGTTCCGTCCGCTGGACGCGAGCCGAAGGCGGGAAGCGTCGCGGGTGAAGCCGTCGAGCCGGTTCGTCTCCCGGCCGCCGTCCGTCAGTAGCCGGAGGCCGGTGCCGTCGGGGCGCGAGACCCAGACCTGCTCGCTCGCGGCGCCTCCCGGCGCAACCGAGAACGCCAGGAGCGCGCCGGCGGGAGACCAGCGGACCTTTACGACCGGGTCCTCGAACGGCGTCACGCGCTCCGGGAAGCCGCCCTGGACCGGGATCGTCCAGGCCTGCGGGACGCCGGAGAGGTCCGAGACGAACGCGAGGCGCGAGCCGTCGGGCGAGAACGACGGGGACGAGGCGCCGCCGACGCGGGCCAGCGTCGCGGCGCGGGACGCGAGGTCGCCCCCGAAGGCGGGGAACGCGAGGAGCAGGGCGAGGAGGGTCGGCGGGGCGGTTGGGCGCATGCTCACCTCGGGCGGTTCTGCCGGCGTGGCGTCGTCGTGGGATCATTCCCCTGGAAGCGAAAGCGATGCCCGATGCTCGACCCGTCGTCGCCGTGACCCTCGGGGACCCCGCCTCGGTCGGCCCGGAGGTGGTCGTGAAAGCGCTGGCCGGGGGAGGTCTGAACGCCGTCTGCGTGCCGGTCGTCGTCGGAGACCGGCGCGTCGTCGCGCGGGCCCTCTCGACGACGGGGATCGCGCTCGAGGTCGTCCCGATCGGGCGCCCCGGAGAGGCCACGGGAGAGGCCGGGCGGGTCGAGGTCGTCGACGTCCCCGCCTACGGCATCGACGGGATTGCCTGGGGGCGGGTCCAGGCCCCGGCCGGGCGCGCCGCGTACGAGTCGATCGTCGTCGCCATCGACCTCGCCCTCGCCGGCGAGGCCGACGCCGTCGCGACGGCCCCTGTGAGCAAGGAGGCCTTTCGCGCGGCGGGCGTCTCCCAGATCGGGCACACGGAGATCTTCGCGGAGCGAACGGGTACGGCGGAGCCGCTCACGCTCTTCGAGACGAAGGGCCTCCGGATCTTCTTCCTCACGCGGCATCTCCCGCTCGCCGAGGCGCTCCGGCAGGTCACGGCGGAGGGGACGCTCGCGACGCTGCGCGGCGCCGCCGCGGCGCTCCGGACGCTGGGAGTCGCCGCGCCGCGGCTCGCCGTCGCGGCGCTGAACCCGCACGGCGGGGAGCACGGGCTCTTCGGCGACGAGGAGGAGAAGGAGCTCGCCCCGGCCGTCGCCCGCGCGCGGCAGGAAGGGATCGACGCGTCCGGGCCGTTCCCGGCCGACTCGGTCTTCTGGCACGCGTCCCAGGGGCGCTTCGACGCGGTCCTCTCGCTCTACCACGACCAGGGGCACGTCGCCGCGAAGATGTACGACTTCGAGCGCACCGTCTCGATCACCTGCGGCCTGCCGTTCCTCCGGACCTCCGTCGACCACGGGACGGCGTTCGACCTCGCCGGGACGGGGCGCGCGAGCGCGACGAGCATGGCGGAGGCGATCCGGACGGCGGCGCGCCACGCCTTCGCGGTCCGTCCGCGGCCGGCCTGATCAGCCGCCGCGCTCGAGAGCCGCGACGCGGGGCGCGAGCGCGGGCGAGGCGTGGAGGAAGAGGCCGAGCGGGACGAGGCCGGCGCGGCGGAAGGCGGCCCGGTAGGCCCGCGGGGTGCGCCGGACGAAGCCGTCGACGTCCCCTTCGAAGTCGTCCTCGGAGGTGAACGCCTCGAGCCACAGGAGGCCTCGCGCGAGGGCCGCCATCGCGGCGACGCCGCGCCGCAGGTCGGCGTCGCTCACGTAGTGGAGGACGTCGGAGCAGACGACGAGGTCGAACGGCCCGCCCAGGGGGAGCCGGTCGAGATCGGCGAGGCCGCCGGGCACGACGCCGCGCGCGGCGCCGCGGGCCGCCGCCCACGCGCTCGGCTCGACCCCCGCGTACCGGAGGCGCGGCCGGAGGCGGAGGAGCGCCGCCCGCCACGGCGCCTCCCCGCAGCCGACGTCGAGGACGTTCCGGACGGGGCGCTCGAGGAGGTGCTCGGCGGCGGCGAGCGCGAGCGCCGCCTTGCGGCGGACGAGAGCGGCGCGGGCGGCGCGCTCCCGCGGGTCGTGGTACCAGCGGGCGAAGTAGGCGGCGTCGTAGAGCTTCACCGGAGCGGGCGGGCGCGGCATGGGCGAATTCTGCGCGTCCTCTGCCGCGTCCGCTCTCCGGCCGCACCGGAGGAGTGCCGCGGGTCACGGCCCGCCGGGGGCGCCGGCGATAGACTTCCTCCTCCGCGACGGCGCGATCCCCGGTCCCGTGAAAGGAGAGACCCGTGAAGACCATCCTCCGGCTTTCCCTCGGAACGCTCCTCCTCCTCCCGCTCGCCGCGACGGCGCAGTGGGAGGGCTCCCTCGAGATGAAGATCAGCGGCACGGACGCGAACGGCACCTCGAAGGCGCTCGTCGGAAAGGCGGGCGCCCGGATGCAGATCGAGATGACGAACGCGCAGCTCGCGCAGGCCGGTCAGGGCACGATGAGGATGACGATCCTCACTCGGACCTCCGAGCCGGACGTCTCCTACATGATCAACGACGCGCAGAAGAGCTACGCCCGGATCGACGTCAAGGAGATGCAGAAGATGGTCCCGGCCGCGGAGCGCGAGAAGAAGTGGGGCGTGAAGCGGCTCGGCTCCGACCGGGTCGCCGGGTACGCCTGCGAGAGGGCGCTCGTGACCCGGGAGGGCGACGACGCGGAGAACGAGGTCTGCGTCTCGAAGGAGATCCTCGGATCGGCCGGCCTCCTCAGCGCCGGACGCCGGGACGCCTCGGCGCAGGGGCTCGAGAAGGCGCTCAAGGCGAACGGCCTCGAGGGGATGCCGATCCGGATGGCGATCCGGCAGCGCGGGAAGAGCCAGCCGACGATGACCTGGGAGCTCGTCAAGGCCGAGAAGAGGGCGCTCCCCGCTTCGACGTTCGAGCTCCCCGCCGGCTACAAGGAGACGAGCATGATGGGAGCGATGCTGCCCCCCGAGCAGCAGAAGCAGATGGAAGACGCGATGAAGAACCTGACGCCGGAGCAGCGGAAGATGCTCGAGCAGATGATGAAGAAGCAGGGGGGCGGCGGCCGCTGACGCCGCCGCTCCTCCCGCCCGAGCCCCGCGACGCCGCCGGTCTCCCGGCGGCGCGGCCGTCTTCGGTCGTCGCTCAGATCCCGGGCAGGATCGCCTTCGCGATGATCATGTAGATCGCGAGGCCGGTCGCGTCGACGAGCGTCGTGATGAGCGGGGCGGAGGCGACGGTCGGGTCGAAGTCGAACCGCTCGGCGAGAAGGGGGACGAGCGCGGCGATCGCGTTCGCCCAGATGCAGACGGCCAGAATCGTCAGGCCGACCGTCAGCGCGAGGTTTCCCCCGACGCCCCAGAGCGAGACGCGACCGACGGCGACGGCGCAGAGGATCCCGCCGAGGATCAGCCCGGAGCTCATCTCCCGGAGGCAGACCCGGAGCGCGTCCTTCACCTTCACCTGCTTCAGGGCCATCGCGCGGATGATCGTGGAGACCGTCTGGCTCCCCGCGTTCCCCCCGGTGCCGATGATCAGGGGGATGAAGAACGAGAGCGCGACGACCTTCGAGAGCTCCCCCTCGAAGTGCTTCAGCACCGAGCCCGTGAGGGTCCCCGCGATGAACAGGAGGAGGAGCCAGCCGAGCCGGCTCTTGACGACCCGCCAGAGGGGCGCGCCGAAGTACTCGAACTCGTGCTTCTCGTCGGGGTCGCTCGGCGCGGCGACGGCGCCCATCGCGAGGGCGGCCTCGGTCTCCCGCGCGACGAGGACGTCGACGACGTCGTCCACCGTGACGACGCCGAGCGCCTTCCCGTCCTCGCCGACGACCGGCATGGCGTTGAAGCCGTACTTGGCGACGAGCCGCGCGACCTCCTCCTGCGGCGTGTCCGGCGCGACGGAGATGACGTCGTGCGTCATCAGCTCCCAGACCTTCCGGCCGGGCTCGGCGGGGAAGAGCTTCCGGAGCGACGTGACGCCGACGAGCCGCCCCTTCTCGTCGACGGCGTAGAGGTCGGCGACCGTCGCGACCTCGGGGTCGATCTTCCGGAGGTGAGCCATCGTCTCGGAGACGCTCCAGTCGGGGCTCACCTTCACGAACCGGTCGGTCATGAGGCGTCCGGCGGTCCCCGGCTCCCAGGCGAGGAGGCCCCGCGCGGCCGCGGCGTCCTTCGCCGACATCCGCGCGAGGACCGGGAGGCGCCGCTCTTCGGGGAGGAACGAGAGGAGTCGAGCGGCGTCGTCGGGCTCGAGCGAGTCGAGCGCCTGGGCGATCTTCGCGGGCGGGAGCCGGGTCAGGCCCATTCGCAGGACGCCGCCGCCGAGGTACGAGAGGACGACTCCGAGCTGCTCCTCGTGCAGCTGCTCGAGGACGGGGATCCGGTCCTCCCGGGGGATCGCGGCGAGGAGGTCGGCGACGTCGGCCGGGTGGAACTCGAGCAGCCCCTCGCGGAGGGCCGCGGGGTCCTCGCGGACGATCTCGAGGACGTCGGGACCGAGAAGCTCTCCGATGCGCACCGGAAGCGAGTTTAGTCCGGACGGGCGGGCCTAGAATGTCCGTGCGATGGCGGGCCGGGCCGGAGACGTTGCGTGGGCGACTGAGGGCGTCCCGGGCCGCGGAGGGTCGGATGGCCGAGCGGGGGGAGACGTGAGCGCAGAGGACGGCCGCGTCCTCGTCGTCGACGACGACCCGGTCAACCGGGCGATCCTCGTCGGGAGCCTCGAGGCCCAGGGGTATGCGGCCGGGACGGCGGCCGAGGGGCGCGAGGCGCTCCGGATCCTCCGGACGGGCGCGTTCGACGTCGTCCTCCTCGACCTCGTCATGCCGGTGATGGACGGGTTCGAGGTCCTCCGGACGATGAAGTCCGACGAGCGCCTTCGGTCGATCCCGGTCATCGTCGTCTCCGCGCTCGAGGAGATGGAGAGCGTCGTCCGCTGCATCGAGATGGGGGCGGCCGACTACCTCGCGAAGCCGTTCGACCCGGTCCTCCTCCGGGCCCGCCTCCGCGCCTCGCTCGCATCCAAGCGGCTCGACGACGTCGTGGCCGCCCACCTGCTGGAGATCGAGGAGCTCGCCGAGCAGCTCAAGTCGAAGAACCGATTCATCCAGGAGACGTTCGGCCGCTACCTCTCGGAGGCCGTCGTGTCCGAGCTCCTCGAGTCGCCCGACGGGCTCCGGCTCGGCGGCGAGAAGCGAAAGGTCACGATGCTCATGTCGGACCTCCGCGGCTTCTCGGCGATCGCAGAGCGCCTCGAGCCGGAGCAGGTCGTGAGGGTCATCAACAACTACCTCGGCACGATGGCCGACGTGATCCTCGCCTGGGACGGTACGATCGACGAGTTCATCGGGGACTCCGTTCTCGGCTTCTTCGGCGCCCCGGTCGCCCGCCCGGACGATGCCCGGCGCGCGCTGGCCTGCGCCCTCGCGATGCAGAAGGGGATGAAGGACGTGAACGCGAGGAACCGGAACGAGGGCCTCCCCGCCGTCGAGATGGGGATCGCCGTCCACACCGGTGAGGTCGTCGTGGGGAACATCGGCTCGGAGAAGCGTGCGAAGTACGGCGCCGTCGGGAGCCAGGTGAACCTCCTCGCGAGGATCGAGGCGCTCACGTGCGGAGGGCAGGTCCTCATCTCCGAGCGGACGCTGCAGGAGGCGGGGCACGGCATCGTGACCGGGATGTCGCTCACGGTGCGCGCGAAGGGCTTCCCGGAGCCGCTCCGGGCCCACGACCTCCTCGGGCTCGTGGAGGCGCCCCACCTCCACCTCGGGCAGCGGGCCGAGGAGCTTCGGCCCCTCGATCCGCCGCTGAAGGCGGTCTTCACCGTCCTCGAGGGGAAGCACGTCGCGCGCGTCGAGGAGCCGGCCGAGATCGTCGCGCTCTCGGCGCGCGGCGCCGCGCTGGTGACGAACGCTTCGGTCGAGGTGCTCTCCGACCTGATGCTCCGCATCGTCGGAGCGGGAGGGCTCCTGCCGGGCGAGCTCTACGCCAAGGTGCTTCCGTCGCCCGGGGGCGACCTCGTCCGGCTCCGCTTCACGTCGGTTCCCGTCGAGCTCGAGTCGATGCTCTCTCCGTAGGGGTCAGGTCTCGATTCGCAGCCCTAGAATGGGGCCGTGGCGAGACCGCCGAGGCTGGAGTACCCGGGCGCCCTCTGGTACGTCTCGGCCCGCGGCGCCGGCCGCGCCGAGGTCTTCCCCGACGACGACGACCGCGCGGCGTTCGTCCCGCTCCTCGCCCGCACCGCGTCGACGTACGGCTGGCGGCTCCACGCCTTTGCGCTCGCGGCCCGCTCCTACGAGCTGCTCGTCGAGACGCCGGAGCCGACGCTCTCGCGCGGGATGCGCGACCTGAACGGCGTCACGACGCAGCGCTTCAACCGCCGGCACGGCCGGTCGGGGCCCCTTTTCGCGGGGCGGTTCCGCGCCGTCCTGGTCGAGCGGGAGGCTCACCTCCTCGCGCTCGTGCGGCACGTCCTCCACGCCCCGATCCGGGAAGGCCTGGCGAGCGCACCGAGGGACTGGCCCTGGTCGAGCCTCGGGGCGACGGCCGGACTCGTCGAGGCGCCGCGGTGGCTCGTCACGGACGCGACGCTGGGGGCGCTGGGCAGGCGGCCCGCCGAGGCGCGGCGACGTTTCGCGGCCTTCGTCGAGACGGCCGCGATCGGCGCCGACGATCCCTGGAGCCGGCGACGGGGGCAGGTGTTCCTCGGCTCCGAGGCGTTCGCGCGCGAGGCGGACCGGAACGCGAAGAGGCGGTCAGGCCGACGGACGCGGGGCGGGCCGACGCCCGGATCGGTCGCGATCGCATTCGAGGCGGTCCTCGGCGTCACACGGCGGGAGATGAACGATGCTCCGCGAAAGAGGCTCGCGGAAAGAGCCCTCCTCGCCTGGGCGCTCCGCTGCCGGGCGTACGCCCCTCTCGCGAGGATCGCGTCGGCACTCGGCGTCGGCGCCGCGCAGGCGTCGGTCCTCGTGCGGCGCGGGGCGGCCCTCGCGGAACGGGACCCGTTGCTCTCCGCGATCGTGGAGGCGCTGTGACGGATCGAGAGGCCGGACCCGGGCTCGTCGTCGTGCGCGGGGACCTCACGCGCGAGCGGGTCGACGCGATCGTGAACGCCGCCAACCCGTCGCTCCTCGGCGGAGGAGGTGTCGACGGGGCGATCCACGCGGCTGCGGGGCCGGGCCTCGTCGCGGAGTGCGCCGGGATCGGAGGCTGCCCTCCCGGCGAGGCGCGGATGACCGGAGGTCATCGGCTGCCGGCCCGGCACGTCATCCACACCGTCGGGCCGGTCTGGCGCGGCGGCGAGGCGGGGGAGGACGAGACGCTGGCGCGCTGCTACCGCGCTTCGCTGCGGCTCGCGGAGGACGCCGGCCTCGCGAGCGTGGCGTTTCCGTCGATCGCGACGGGGATCTACGGATTCCCGATCGAGCGGGCGAGCCGGATCGCGGTCCGCGAGATCCGGGCCTTCCTGGCGGCTTCGCGGAGCGTGAAGTCGGTGAAGGTCGTGACGTTCCGCGAGGCGGACCACGCGGTGTACCTCGCCGCCGTCGCCGGGACGACGCCGGGATGAGCGCGCCGGCCCGCCGCGCCGTCCTCGTCGCCGGGGCGAGCGGCCTCGTCGGCGCCGCGCTCCTGCGCCGCCTCCTCGCGGACGCGGACGGGCCGAGGGTCGTGGCGGTCGTCCGCCGTCCGCTGGAGCTCGTCTCCCCTCGCCTCGTCGTGCGCGTCGCCGACATCGGCCGCCTCGACGGCGTCGAGCTCCCGCCCGCGGCGACGGCGTTCTGCGCGCTCGGGACGACGATGGCGAAGGCGGGCTCGCGGGAGGCGTTCCGCGGGGTCGACCTCGACACCGTCGTCGCGTTCGCGCGCGCGGCCCGCCGGGCGGGAGCGCCGCGCTTCCTCGCCGTCAGCGCCCTCGGCGCCGACTCGCGCTCCCGCGTCTTCTACAACCGGGTGAAGGGGGAGGCGGAGGAGGCGCTCCGCGCCGTCGGCTTCGAGGGGCTCGTTCTCGTCCGGCCGTCGCTCCTCCTCGGGGAGCGGTCGGAGGCCCGGCCGGCGGAGCGAGCGGCCGGGGTCGTCACACGTCTCGTCCCGTGGGGCCTCGCCGGCCCGCTCTCGAGGTGGCGCCCCGTTCCGGCCGACGCGGTCGCGGCGGCTCTCGTGGCGCTCGCCGGGCTGCCGTTCCGCGGCGTCCGCGTCGTCGAGAACGACGAGATCCATCGGCTGGCCTCCGGAACCTCCTCCCGCGTTCGATAGAATCGCGCGCATGTCGAGCGACACTCCGGGCTTCCCTCCGGCCCCGCCCCTGCC
>CAZWRQ010000143.1:0-12401 GCA_964636395.1 uncultured Holophagales bacterium | reverse complement strand
GACGACGGAAAGCGCGATAGCCCGCCCTTCGCGCGTCAGCTCGACCTCGACCCGGCCGCCATGCCCGCGGTAGGCGTGGCGCACGACGTTCGTCGCCGCCTCCACCACCGCGAGCTCGAGGAGCGACCTCCGCTCGGTCGGGAGCCCCCACTCGGCGAGGACGCCGTGGCAGGCGGCCGCCAGGAGGCGGACCGAGGGGAAGTCCGCCTCGACGGAGAGGTGGATCGTCCGGCGCCATCTCATCGAGGCTCTCGAGGATCATAGAGCCCCGCACCTCCGCCCTGCGACAATGACAGGGTGATCCCGAGCCGCGCCCCCTCGAAGACCTCCGCGCCGGCGGGCGCGGTCCTCCGCGCGAAGATCGAGTACGACGGAAGCCGCTACCGCGGCTGGCAGGCCCAGGTGAACGCCCGCACCGTCCAGGGCGTCCTCCTCGCCGCAGCCCGGGAGCTCTGGGGGCCCGGCGTCCGCGTCCACGGGGCGGGACGGACCGACGCCGGCGTCCACGCCCTCGGCCAGGTGGCGTCCGTCCACCTCCCGCCGCGGGCGCGCGTCGACGCCGGCGCGGCCCTTCGGCGCTGGAACGAGCTCCTCCCCTTCGACGTGAACGTCCTCGCGCTCGCTCCCGCCGCGGCCACCTTCCACGCGAGGCACGACGCCGTCCGCCGCGTCTACCGGTACCGGATCGCGACGCGGCGCACCGCCTTCGGCAAGCCGTTCGTCTACTGGGTGAAGGACGACCTCGACGTCGCCGCGATGGACCGAGCCGCGCGGCTCCTCGCCGGACGGCACGACTTCGCCGGCTTCTGCGAGAACCCCGAGGGGCACGATTCGACGATCGTCGTCGTGGAGGAGGCGCGCGTCGCCGCGCCCGCCGAGGCCGACGGGCTCGTCCTCGTCCGGATCGCGGCGTCCCACTTCCTCTGGAAGATGGTCCGGCGCGTCGTCGGCGTCCTGCTCGAGGTCGGCGCCGGACGGATGGGCGAGGCCCAGGTCGCGCGTCTCCTCGTCGAGCGGACGAGCGAGGTCGCGCGACTCACCGTTCCGCCGTCCGGTCTCTTCCTCGAGTCCGTGGGATACCCCGGCGAGCCCGTCGAGGAGCCGCCCCACCCTCTCCGCCCCGCGTTCTGAGCCGCTCTGGCACCACGCGGGCGCGTTCCCGCATGCCGGCTGCCGCCCCGTCCTCGTTTGACCCTCGGGAACGGAGCGTGCTTACATCCGGCTTCATGCGCCGATCCTTCCTCCTCGCGGCCTTCGCCCTCGCCGTCGTCGCGTCTCCGGCCGCTCCCGCTCGAGCGCAGGGGATCTCGTTCTCCGAGGGGCGTCCGTTCGCCGAGGCGCTCCGCCGCGCGCGGGCTGAGAAGAAGCCGGTCCTCCTCGACGCCTACGCCGTCTGGTGCGGTCCCTGCAAGCAGCTCGACCGGCTGACGTTCGCCGACCCGAAGGTGGGCGAGTGGGCCCGGAAGAACGTCGTCGCCGTGAAGCTCGACGCCGAGAAGGGCGAGGGGCGGCGCATCTCGCAGCGCTTCGCCGTCCGCGCCTTCCCGACGGTCCTCTTCATCGACCCGTCCGGGAACGAGATCGACCGCCTCTCCGGCGTCTTCGGCCCGGAGGACTTCGTCCGCGCCGGCGACGCGATCCTCGCCGGCCAGACGCCTCTCGCCGCCGCGATCGCGAAGCTGAAGGAGAAGTGGGACCCGGCGCTCGCCGGCGGCCTCGCGGCGCAGCTGGCCCAGCGCAACGACCTCGCCCGGCTCCGCCCGATCGCGCTCCGCGCCGTCGAGGAGGACCCGACTCTCGCGGAGGAGGGGGCCCGCGAGGCGTTCCTCTACCTCGTCAGCCTCGAGCACGGAGGCGGCGCGCTCGCGGCCGAGACGCTCGACCTGGTCGAGTCGCTCGCACCGCGCCTTTCCGCTGATCCACGGGCCGCGGTCCTCTACCTCGCCGCCGCCGAGGCGCAGGCGAAGTCGGGGAACGGAGCGGCGGCCCGCGCCTCCGCGCTCGCGGGGCTGAAGCTCCTCCCCGAGGACGCGCCGCTCGCCGCCGACCTTCAGGTCGCGCTCGCCGCCGCGGAGCGCGCCGGCGGAAAGCCTGAGGCGGCGCTCGCCGCCGCGCGGCGCGCCGTCGCGCTCGGGGAGAAGGCCGCAGGCGGCGCCTGGGCTCGCGCGTCCCGCCTCCTCGCGCTCGCCGAAACGCTCGCCTTCGCCCGGCAGGGCGACGAGGCGAAGAAGACTCTCGAGGTCGCGCTCGGAAGCGTCTCGAACGACCCGGCCCTCCTCGTGCGCGCCTCCGCTCTCCTGCTCCGCCTGAAGGACCTCCCGGCGGCCGTCGCGCGCGCCCGAAGCGCCGTCGACGCCTCGCAGGGAGGCGACGCGCGCGCGCAGGCCGCGCTCGGCGAGGCGCTCGCCGCCTCCGGCGACGTGAAGGGAGCCGTCGCGGCGTTCGGCCGCGCCGTCGAGCTCGAGCCCGAGAACCGCGACGCGCGCCGGCGCCTCGACGCCCTGCGCGGCCGGACGGCGAAGAAGCCGGCCTGAGGCCGGCGCCCCCGCCGCAATCTCAGGCCGCGGGCGGGACGCCCGGCGGGACCTCCGCCGTCGCGATCGTCCGCCGGCGCTTCCTCGAGAGCAGGACGAAGAGGAACGCGGCTGTCGCGATTCGGACGACGAGGATGCCAGACGAGAAGGCGTGGAGCCGCCCCCACGCCTTCCGCCCCGGGTCTCCCGCCGGCAGGAGGTCGATCAGCGTCGGGAGCCGGTCGCGGAGCGACATCATCTGCGGCGTGATCACCTCGTGCGAGGCGAAGGCGGCCGCGGCCAGGACCGCGAGGAGGCGGAGCGCGAGCCCCTTCTGCACTTTCCCGAACGGCTCGACGCGGTCGAGGACGAGGACGAGGACGAACGCGACCGCCGCCACTCCGTACGTCGAGAGGTCGAGCAGGTCGAGCAGCGCGCGGTTCACCGCCCCTCCGGCGTGGCGGGAGGGGGATTCCCTGAGGACGGTCCCGGCGGCGCCGGCGAAGAAGGCGAACGCGCCGAGGAGCGCCCCGAGAACGAGGAGGAGCGCGGTCCGGAGCGCGGAGCCGCGCGTGAACCGCTCGAGGCTCATCGCTCCTCGATCCACTCGGGCTCGACGCGCGTCGGGACGACGCCCGCCTCGAAAGCCCTGTCGAGGAGGAGGCGCACGGCCTCGCGCCCCCGCTCGCCGTACGAGCGGGTCCAGTCGTTCACGTACATCCCGACGAAGCGGTCGGCCTTCTCGCGCGGGAGGCCCCGGGCGAAGCGCATCGCGTCGGTCAGCGCCGCCTCGCGGTTCGCGAGCGCGTACTCGATGGAGCGTCCGAGCGCACGGGAGATCCTGCCGATCATCTCCGCGCCGAGGTCCCGTCGGACCGCGTTCCCCCCGAGCGGGAGCGGGAGCCCCGTCTCCTTCGTCCAGAGGGCACCGAGGTCGCCGAGGAGGCGGAAGCCCTCCTCCTTCCAGGTGAGCTGCCCCTCGTGAATGACGACGCCGGCCTCGACCTCCCGCGCGGCGACGGCGTCGCCGACGCGGTCGAACGGCACGACGACGGGGAGAGCGCTCGGGACGCGCATCCGGAGCGCGAGCGCCGCCGTCGTGAGCGCTCCGGGGATGGCGACGCGCTTCCCGGCGAGCGCCTCGAGCGTCTCGGGCGCGTCGCCGGCCTCGCGCGCGATCACGCACGGGCCGTAGCCGTCGCCGAACGACGCGCCGTGCGGGAGGAGCACGTACGTCTTCGCCAGGTGCGCGTACGCGTGGAACGACACGGCGGTGATCGCGAGCTCGCCCCGGAGGGCGCGACCGTTCAGCGTCTCGATGTCGGCGAGCTCGTGACGGAAGACGAGGCCCTCCGTGTCGACCGCTTCCGCGCGCAGCCCGTAGAACATGAACGCGTCGTCGGAGTCGGGCGAGTGGGCGAGGACGAGAGGAGAGGCATCGACGTTCGACATCGCGCGGGATGCTACCCGTTCCGCGCTCTCGCACGCGAGCGGAGCGCGAGCGCGGCTCGCGATCGGCGCCTTCGCGAACGCGCCCTCACGGGGAAAAGAAAATCCGCTCGCGTCAAGAAAAAAATCCTTGCATCCGGTTCTCGTTCTTCTACAATTCCCTGCGGAGAAAAAAATACCGGCGAAGCGACGGCAATCACTTCACCGGTGAACGGAAGAACCTGGAACCCCGAAACCCATGACTGACAGGCAGTCGACAGGGCCGAAGATCGCGGGCCCCCGTCCTTCGAGGGAAGGTCAACGTAGCACGCGGCTTCCGGGACTGTCAATCGAATCTGCCAAGAGGAGGTGACAGTAACCATGGCGACGAAGAAGGCTGCCAAGAAGGCCGCGAAGAAGGCCGCGAAGAAGCCGGCCAAGAAGGCCAAGAAGTAGGCCTTTCGGGCTCATCTCTTTACTTTTCAAGGATTTCCGGGATACGGGGGCCGAACGGGCCCCCTTTCTTTTTGCCTCGACGGGCGCCTGTTCGCCGCCCTCGGCGTTTCTCGAATTCCACAGGGAATCCTCCGGGTTTTGCACCCCGGTATGGAAACACTTTTATACTTTCTCCGTGTCGCTCCCGCACGTCCTGCTCGGCCTCCTCTCGCGCGCTCCGGCGAGCGGGTGGGACCTGAAGAGCCGCATGGCGCGCGACCTCGCGCTCGGGTGGGACGCCGAGCTCCCGCAGATCTACCCCGCGCTGCGCCGCCTCCTGCGCGGCGGCTTCGTCGTGATGAAGAGGCGCCGCTCGGAGAAGGGGCCGCCGCGCCGCGAGTACCGCATCACGCCCGCCGGGCGGCGCGAGCTTCACGAGTGGCTCGCGGAACCGCTCGCGATGCCCCGCCCGCGCGACGCCGCGCTCGCGCGGATCGCGTTCCTCGAGCGGCAGCCGCGCGAGGCGCGCGCCGCCCGCCTGAAGGAGTACCGCGCGCTCCTCGTCGCCGCGCTGAAGAAGGCGTCGCCCGGCTCCACCGCGGCGCGCCGCCGCTGGCGGGCTCTCCTCGAGGCCGAGCGCGCCTGGGTCGACGCCGAGGGCGCTCTCCTCGAGGCTGCGATCGTCGAGGAGCCGCCCGCGCCGCGCTGACGACCGGTCCCCGCGCCGGGCGCCTGCGGCGTGGGCCCGGCTACGCGGGGACGAGGTTCGAGAAGCGCGCGACGAACTTCTTCCGGCCCGCGCGGTCGAAGTAGACCGTCAGCTTCTCCCCGTCACCCGAGCCCTCGACGAGGAGGACGACTCCGACGCCGTACTCCGGGTGGCGCACGCGCCCGCCACGCCGGAAGCCGGACGCGGTCGGCGGCGGCGGCGTCCGCCGCATCGTCGGGATCGCGGGCTTCACGGCGCGTGCCGCCGGGCGGTAGCCCGGCCGCGCCGCCGGTCGCGGCGGCGCCCACGTCTCCTGCGACTCCCCTTCGTAGTCGGGGAAGAGATCGCCGCCCCGCCCCCCGCCGCGGATCCCGTCGGCCGACCCCGGGCCGAAAGTCCGGTCGACGACGGCGAGCGTCCGCTCGGGGATCGCGTCGAGGAACGGCGACGGCTCGCGGCTCGTCCACTCGCCGTGGACCATCCTGCGAAGGACGCGGGAGAGGGTCAGCTTCTCCTTCGCCCGCGTCATGCCGACGTAGGCGAGCCGCCGCTCCTCCTCGAGCTCGTCGTCGTCCTGCCGGGAGGAGAAGTGCGGGAGAGAACCGTCCTCCATCCCGGCGAGGAAGACCTCGTCGAACTCGAGCCCCTTCGCCGCGTGGAGCGTCATGAGGACGGTCCCCTTCCGCTCGTCGACGTCGTCGGCATCGGAGCGGAGCGTCACCGCGTCGAGGAAGGCGGCGAGGGAGCGGCCCCCCTCCTCGCCCTCGGCACCCGACCGCTCGTGCTCGCGGGCGGCGGCGAGGAGCTCGTCGAGGTTCTCGCGCCGCGCCTGGTCCTGCGGGTCGTCCGACCCCTCGTAGAGCGCGAGGAGGCCGGTGCTCGAGAGGACGGCCGCGACCGCTGCCGCTGCACCCGCCTCCTCGGCCGCGAACTCTTCTCTGAGGGAGGAGACGAGGTCCCGGAACTCGACGAGCGCCCTCTTCGCCCTCTCCGTCAGGCCGTCGGGGAGGGCGGAGAGGGCCGCGAAGAGCGAGCTCCCGCGTGCCGCCGCGGCGGTCGAGAGCCCCTCGAGCGTCGCCGCGCCGATGCCGCGCGCCGGGACGTTGACGACGCGCCGGAAGGAGACGTCGTCGTCGGGGTTTCGGAGGAGGCGGAGATAGGCCAGGGCGTCCTTCACCTCGGCCCGCTCGTAGAAGCGCGTCCCCCCGACGAGGAGGTACGGCATCCGGTTCCGCACCAGCTCGTCCTCGAAGGGGCGGGACTGGGCGTTCGTCCGGAAGAGGACGGCGACCTCCGCCCCCGGCCTGACCGACTTCAGCCGGGAGATCCGCTCGACGACCTCGCGCGCCTCGTCCCGCTCCTCGGGGAGGACGAGGAGCGTCACCGGCTCGCCGCCCGGCTTCGTCGCCTTCAGGCTCTTCCCGAGCCGGCGCCGGTTCTCGGCGACGACGGCCCCCGCGGCGTCGAGGATCGGCGCCGTCGACCGGTAGTTCCTCTCGAGGCGGATCGTCTCCGCCCCGGGGAAGTCCCGCTCGAAGTCGAGGATGTTCGACACGTCGGCGCCGCGCCAGCGGTAGATCGACTGGTCCTCGTCACCGACCGCGAAGACGTTCCGCGCCTCCCCGGCGAGGAGCCTCACGATCCCGGCCTGGGCGCCGTTCGTGTCCTGGTACTCGTCGACGAGGAGCTGCGTGACGCTCCGCCGGAGGAGGGCGAGGACCTCCGGGCTCCTCTCGAGCAGGCCGCGGGTCTTCACGAGGAGGTCGTCGAAGTCGACCGCGTTCGCCTTCTTCAGCTCCTTCTCGTACGCCGCGTGGAGGTCGGCGAGGCGGGTCCCGACGAAGTCGCCGAAGCGGCGCGGGTACTCGTCGCGGCTCCAGCCGGCATTTCGAGCCCGCGAGATCTTCGAGGCGACCGCCTTGGGCGTGAGCGCCTTGTCCGAGATCCCGGCGGCCTTGAGCGCATGCCGGAAGACGGCGAGCTGGTCGTCGGCGTCGAAGACGACGAAGCCCGGCGCGAGGCCCGCCTCCGGTGCGAAGCGCCGCAGGAGGCGGACGCCGTAGGCGTGGAACGTCCCGACGAACGAGCGGGGCGGCCGAGAGCCGAGGAGGTGCGCGACGCGCTCCTTCATCTCGCCCGCGGCCTTGTTCGTGAAGGTCAGCGCGACGATCGAAGGCTCGGGGGCGCCGTGGGCCATCAGCCAGGCCATCCGCCGGGTCAGGACGCGGGTCTTGCCGGAGCCGGCGCCGGCCAGGACGAGGAGGGGCCCCGGCCCGGCCGAGACGGCGGCCGCCTGCTCCGGGTTGAGGCCTTCGAGGAGGGCTTTCTCGCGATCGTTCAAGGGACGCGGAGGATACCGCGCACGCACCGGCGGCCTCGGCAGCGGGAGGACGGGCGTCCTCCCGCCCGCCGCTATTCCACCGTCACAGACTTCGCGAGGTTCCGCGGCTGGTCGACGTCGCAGCCGCGCCGTCGCGCCACGTGGTAGGCGAGGAGCTGGAGCGGGACGACCGAGACGATCGGCTGGAGCGCCGGGTGGACGAGCGGCACCTCGAGGACCTCGTCCGCGAACGTCGCGACGTCCTCATCGCCCGGGGAGACGAGGGCGACGAGCCTCCCCTCGCGCGCCTTCGCCTCGCGGAGGTTCGAGGCGACCTTGTCGTAGAGGGCGTCCCGCGGCGCGAGGGCGACGACGGGGAGCTCGCCGTCGATCAGGGCGATCGGCCCGTGCTTCATCTCCCCCGCTGGGTATCCCTCGGCGTGGATGTAGGAGATCTCCTTCAGCTTGAGCGCCCCCTCGAGCGCGACCGGGTAGTGCGCGCCGCGCCCGAGGAAGAGGACGTCGCGGGCGTGGGCGAGAGTGCGCGAGAGCTTCTCGATCGCGGGTTCGAGGGCGAGCGCCTGCTGGAGGGCGACGGGGAGGTGGGCGAGGCCCTCGAGGAACGGGTCGCCCGCCTCGAGCCGCCCGAGGCCGCGCGCTTCGCGGGCGTAGTACGCGAGGAGGGCGAGGGCGACGAGCTGCGTCGTGAACGCCTTCGTCGAGGCGACGCCGATCTCCGGCCCCGCGTGCGTCGCGAGGACGCCGTCGACGAGGCGCGCGATCGCGGAGCCGGGGACGTTGACGACGCCGACGGTCGGCGCGAGAGCCTTCTTCGCGTCGGTGAGCGCCGCGACGGTGTCGGCCGTCTCTCCCGACTGCGAGATCCCGACGACGAGCGTCCGCGGCCCGACGAGGTTCTTCCGGTAGCGGAACTCCGAGGAGTAGTCGACCTCGACCGGCACGCGGGCGACCTCCTCGAGGAGGAACTTCCCGACGAGGCCGGCGTGCCAGCTCGTCCCGCAGGCGACGACGACGACCCGGTCGACCTCGGAGAGGAGGCGCGGGGAGACTCCCATCGCGTCCTCGCTGAAGCGGCCGGTCTCGAGCGAGAGCTTGTGCCCCACCGTCTCCACGACGACCGTCGGCTGCTCGGCGACCTCCTTCGCCATGAAGTGGGGGTAGCCCCCCTTCTCGGCGGCCACGGCGTCCCACGGGACGCGCCGCGCGGGACGGCTCCTCGGCGCCCCGTCGAGCCCGGTCACCTCGACCGACGCCGCGGCGAGGCGGACGAAGTCGCCGTCCTCCAGGAAGACCAGGTCGCGCGTGTGCGGCAGGAGCGCCGTCGCGTCGGAGGCGACGAGGTTCTCGTTCGAGCCGAGCCCCAGGACGATCGGCGGGCCGTTCTTCGCGACGTAGAGGACCCCTGGCTCGTCCGCCGACAGGACGACGACGGCGTACATCCCGGTCATCCGCGAGAGGACCGACCTCACGACCTCGCCGAACGGCGTCTCCGGAGCGTCGGTGCGCGCGGCGCCGATCGCCTGCGCGATGACCTCCGAGTCGGTCTCGGACGTGAAGGGAACGCCGCGGGCGAGGAGCTCCCTCTTCAGCGGCAGGAAGTTCTCGATGATGCCGTTGTGGATGACGACGACCCGCCCCGAGGCGTCGCGGTGCGGGTGGGCGTTCTCCTCCGAGGGGCGGCCGTGGGTCGCCCATCGCGTGTGGCCGATGCCGGTCCGCCCCGAGGGGGGCTCCGCCTCGATCCGCGCCGTCAGGTTCCCGAGCTTGCCCTCGCTCCGGGTGACGCGGACGAGGCCGTCCGCGCCGAGGACGGCGATGCCGGCCGAGTCGTACCCGCGGTACTCGAGCCGCTTCAGGCCGTCGATGAGGATCGGCGTCGCCTCGCGCGGCCCGACGTATCCGACGATGCCACACATCGCGCTAGCCCCGCCCGAGCTTCTCGGCCGTCTTCCGCTCCCGGTACCTCGCGCCGCCCCCCTCGAGCGTCTTCTGCGGGACGCGGGAGGTGGCGAGGGCGTCGGCGGGGACGTCCTTCGTGATCGTCGAGCCCGCGCCGACGAGCGCGCCGTCGCCCACCGCGACCGGAGCCACGAGCTGGACGTCGGAGCCGACGAAGACGCCGGCGCCGATGTCGGTGAAGTGCTTCCCGTAGCCGTCGTAGTTGCAGGTTATGACGCCCGCGCCGACGTTCGTCCGCTCGCCGATCCGGCAGTCGCCGAGGTAGGTGAGGTGGTTCGCCTTCGCCCCCTTCTCGAGGCGGGCCTTCTTCGTCTCGACGAAGTTCCCGACGTGGACCCCCTCCCCGAGGTCGGTCCCCTCGCGCAGGCGGGCGAACGGCCCGACGACGGCGCCGTCGCCGACGACGGCCTTCTCGATCACGCAGTACGGGCGGACGGAGACGTTCGCGCCGATCGTCGAGGACGCGACGACGCATCCCTGGCCGACCCGCGTTCCCGGGCCGATCGACGAGCCTCCGGTGATCGAGACGAACGGCTCGACGACGACGTCCGGCCCGAACGTCACGCCTTCGTCGAGCGTGATCGTCTCGGGCCGGATCAGAGTCGCCCCGGCCGCCATCGCGGCGCGGGCGGCGCGGAACCGGAGGAGCGCGTCGACCTCGGCGAGCTCGAGGCGGGAGTTGACGCCGAGGACCTCGGCCGGGTCGTCGACCGGCAGCGCGGCGACCGCCGCGCCGTCGCCGACGGCGTATCCGAGGACGTCCGTCAGGTAGTACTCCTTCTGGGCGTTGTCGTCCGTCAGGCGCGGGAGCTCCCTTTCGAGCAGGGCGCGGTCGAAGGCGTAGATGCCGGAGTTGATCTCGCCGAGCGCGCGCACCTCGGGGCTCGCGTCCTTCGCCTCGACGATCCGCGCGAACCGCCCCGCCGCGTCGCGCACGACGCGCCCGTAGGCGCCCGCGTCCGGCAGGAGCGCGGTGAGGACGGCGATCCCGGCCCCGGCGTCGAGCGCCTCGTCGAGGCGGGCGAGCGAGGCGGCGGTCAGGAGCGGGACGTCGCCGGCCAGGACGACGACGCGCGCCGCGTCGCCGAGCGCCGGCAGCGCGACGCGGACGGCGTCGCCGGTCCCGCGCGGAGGGTCCTGGACGGCGACGAGCGCCTCGGGCGCCGTCCGCGCGAGGTGCGGGACGAGCTCCTCCCGCCCCGCGCCCGCGACGACGACGAGCTTCGAGCCGGGACGAGAGGCGAGGAACGCGCGCGCCGTCTTCACGACGTGGTCGACGAGCGCATGCCCCGCCGCCTCGTGCAGGACCTTCGGGCGGGCGGACTTCATCCGGACGCCCCGCCCGGCGGCGAGGAGGACGACGGCGGAAGCGGCCGGCACGGTCAGGCCCGCCCGACGAGCGACTCGAACCGAGGCTGCGACCGGAGCGGCGCGAGGTCCGCCTCGAGGCGCGCCTGGATCCGGTTCTGGTCTGAGGCGGCGATCGCCGCCCTCAGGCTCTCGAGCGCCTCCTCCGGTCGGCCGTGGAGGGCGTAGCAGCACGCCGCGAGGTAGGCGAGGCGCCCGTCCGGGTCGGCCTGGCCGTCCGCCGAGCGGACCAGCTCGATCGCCGTCGCGCAGTTCCCGCGGTTCTTCTCGAACACGGCGGCGTGGTAGATCTCGGCCGGGTCGCGCAGCGGCTTTTCTTTCGCGGACTTTCCGTTCCGCGCGACGGCGAGGAACGTACGTGCGCGGTCGACGAGCTCCCGCTCGTCGGGCCGGAGCTCGAGGAGCTCGGAGAAGCAGGCTGCGGCCGCCGGCATCTCGCGGCGGTGAAGGTGCTCCATCCCCTTCTCGAACAGCTTCCGCGCGTGGGTCAGCTCGCGGGCGGCCTCCCGGTGCGTGGCCGGCGGCTTCCGCTGAGCCGCGGCCGCGTCCGCCCGGAGCTCCGCGAGCTTCCGCTCGACCTCGACGAGCGGCACGCCGAGCGCGCGGGAGACGCTCGGGAGATCCATCCGTTCCACGTTGGCGTTCAGCCAGCGGATTTCGTCCTGCGTCCAGTGCCTGCTCATCCCACGACCTCCGGGCACGCCATTCGAGCCGCGTATTCTGGTCACCGTCCGGGAAGAGGTCAAGGCGCGCCGTCCTCCGCCCGGGACGAGCAGGGCGCGTTCCGTGACGGAACGCACGGTTCCTGCCGCGCCGGCGCCCGCGACGCAGTCCGCGGTAGGCTCGGAACGTGTACGCGCGTCCTCTCTATTGCTCGCAGTGCGGACAGCGACTCGAGGAGCGGTCCGTCGGAGCGGAGGGCGGCAAGACGGTCCCCGTCTGTCCCGCGTGCGGCACGGTCCACTGGATCGACCCGAAAGTCGCCGCAGGCTGCCTCGTCGTCCGCGACGGCCGGGTCCTCCTCCTCAAGCGCGGGATCGAGCCGGGCTACGGGCGATGGGTCTTTCCCGGAGGCCACGTCGACCGGGGCGAGACGCTCGAGGAGGCCGCGCTGCGCGAGACGCGCGAGGAGTGCGGGGTGCTCGCGCGGATCGACGGGCTGCTCGGCGTCTACTCCTACCCGGGCCGGCCGGTGATCGTCGCGGCCTTTCGCGCCTCGCTCCTGCCCGGGAGCCCGGAGCCGTACGCCGCCGACGAGACGCTCGAGGTCGGGTGGTTCGCGCCGGAGGAGATCGACCGGCTCGACCTCGCCTTTCGATCGAGCGCCGACGCGCTCTCCGCGCTCCTCGGCCGCCTCGTCCGCGCCCCGGGGCGCGACGGCTGAAACGGCTACCCGAGCCGGACCGACAACTGCGGCCGACCGAAGCCGATCGCGACGGCCGCGTCGTTCCCCGCCTGGACGTGGAGCGTCGCGGAGGGATCGGCGACGAACGCCACCTCGCCCGCGCGCACGTCGTGCGCCTCCTCGCCGTCGACGAGCGTCAGCTTTCCGGCGAAGACCGCGACGCTCCGCAGGCCCTCGACCGCCCAGCGCGCCGCCGGCGGCGGACCGAGGCGCAGGACGGAGCGTGCCTCGCTCGTGCAGAGG
>CAZWRQ010000142.1:0-12437 GCA_964636395.1 uncultured Holophagales bacterium | reverse complement strand
CTCGGCCGGCCTGTACGCCGAGGCGCGCGGGCGCCCGAAGCCTCCCGAGAGCGGGCGCGGGTTCGCGCCGCTCCTCGCGTCGAGGCCGAAGTCCCGTCCGTTCCACCAGAGGGTCCGGCCCGAGGAACGCACGGCGAGCGTCTCGGCTCCGGTCCCCGGCGAGCGGCTCCACATCACCGATTCCACGCGCGCCCGGAGGTCGCCGACGCGGCCCCAGGTCGACCCGCCGTCGCGCGACTCGAACGCGCCGGCGTCTGTCGCGGCGAACAGGCGTCCCGGTCCGGCCGCGAAGCCGAGGACCGGAAGGCCGAGGACCCTCGCGAACGGCGCGCCCGGCTCCGCGGCGAGCCAGATCCCGTCGGGCGTCCCCGCGAGCAGCCGCTCGCCGCTCGCGAGGAGGGCGCGGATCGTCGCGGCGGGCGCCGACGCGATCCGCGCGGCCTTCCCCGTCACGGGGTCGAGGTCCCACAGCCCGCCGCTCCCGCCGTCCGCAGCCCGCGCGACGGCGACCCGCCCCGACGCGGTGACGGCGACGGCCGAGACCCGCGCCTCCGAGAGGCCCGCGTTCGACTCGAGGAGCGTCAACCCGCCGTCCTCGCTCCGGAGAATCCCCTCCGCTTCGGTCGCGACGAGGAGCGATTTCGGGTTCGCCGGGTCGAACACGAGCGCGTTGACGACGGTCGACTCCCGCGAGATGAGCCGGAAGCTCTTCCCCGCGTCCGGGCTCTCGAAGAGCCCGCCGGTCGTTCCGGCGAGGACGCGGTCCGGGTCCCGCGGGTCGCGGGCGACGACGTGGGTCCGGCGGTCGGCGAGGCCGTCCTTGTACCGGTGCCAGGTCGCCGCGCCGTCCGTCGTCCGGTAGACCCAGCCGCACGTCGCCGCCCAGGTGTCGTTCGGGTCGGTCGGCGAGAAGTCGAGGTGGAAGACCTGCGTGTCCTCGACCATACCCCCCGCGATCCGCTTCCAGCTCCGGCCCAGGTCCGTCGAGCGGAAGGGATGCCGGTACGAGCCCAGGTAGAGGACGCCGCTCTCGAGCGGGTGGAACGCGAGGAACGCGACGCCGCTCCCCGGATCGAGAGGGGGCTGGGAGGGCCGCCACGTGAGACCGCCGTCCTCGGAGATCTCGAGCCCCGTGTCGCCTCCGACCGCGACGACCTTCCGTCCGCGCAGGACGGCGACCGCCACGACGCGGGCCTCGGCCCGCTCCTCCCAACGTCTCACGACGCTCCACGTGCGGGCGGCGTCGTCCGAGCGGACGAGGAGCCCCCCTTTGACGACGCCCGTCAGGCCGGCCCAGACCGTCCCGACGCGCTCCGGGTCGGGGAGCAGCGATGTGACGGAATAGCCGGGAAACGGGGCGCCGCCCGGAGGCGCGCTCCAGGTCCGGCCGCCGTCGGTCGATCGATAGACGCCGCCGAGGGCGGTACCGGCGTAGAAGAGGCCCGGCGCGCGCGGCTCCGCCGCGAGCGACTTCACTTCTGCTCCGGGAAGGGGGTAGCGCAGCCACGTCCCCCCGGGCGCGGTGACCGGCCGCCCGTCGGAGGCGTCGAGAGCGGGCGCGAGTGCGGCCGCGAGGAGCACGGCCGCGAGGAGCACGGCCGCGAGGTCAGCCCGCCGGCTTCGCATCGCCCCCCGTGCCGGAACCGCTCGCCGCCGCGGTGGTCTTCGCGTCGCCCCCCGCCTTCGTCTCGGCGGAGGTCTTCGGCTCGCCGGCCGGCTTCAACTCCCCCGCGGGCTTCGGCTCCCCGTCGCCGCCGGAGTCCCTCCCCTTCGCCCCGGCGGCGCCCGACCGGCCGTAGTCGGTGAGGTAGAAGCCGGAGCCCTTGAACTGGACGGCGGGAGCAGAGAGGAGCTTCTTCAGCGCGCCGCCGCACGACTCGCAGGCGGTGGGGAGGGGATCGGAGAACGCGAGGATCGTCTCCATGGTGTGACCGCACGACTCGCACCGGAACTCGTAGAGGGGCATCTCGAAACGGACCTTTCTCTCAGGACGGCGGGGCGTAGCCGCCGCCGGTCGTGCTCCACTGGATCTTCTTCACGGCCGTCCGGCTCGTCATGTCGCGCCGGCCGATCAGCTTGAGGACGTAGAAGGCGTACAGCAGCTTCGCGTTGTGCGCCGCGTCGGACGGCCCGAGCCCGACGAGCTCGCGGAGGGTCTTCACGCCGTCGACCTGCTGGAGGAGGCGGAGCTCTCCCGGCTCGAGCGCGAGGTCGCCGAGCTCCGCCGGCTTCCACGACGGGTCGAGGATCGTCCACGAGGGGCCGAGGAGCGAGACGGTCTTCCTGGCGTCGCGCAGGTCCTTCACGCCGGCGAGGATCGCCTGCCTCGTCGGGATCTCGAGCTGGATGATCTCGTCGGTCCGGAAGCGGCCCACCGTGAAGGTGACCTCCCCCTCGTCCCATTGAAAGAGCGAGAAGAGGATCCCGCGGACCTGCCGCGTCACCGCGGCAAAGAGCTCCTCTGCCGTCAGGAGGCCCATGTCGACGAGGACGGCGCCGTGCCGCCGGCCCCCCTCGGTCGACCTCGCCTCGACGAGCCGCCGGACCGACTCGTCGAACTGCTCCTGCGTCAGCTTCCCGTCCCCGAGCAGGACGTTCCCGAGGGATTCCTCCCGGTCGTTCGAGGTCGCGAAGATGACGTCGCCGTTCCAGATGTAGACCTTCTTCTCGATCGCCTCGCGACGGGCGACGACGACGCCCGGCACCCGGTAGTGGTGCACCGTCTGGAGGACCTCGGGAAGCGGGGTTTTCGAGAGGTCGCCGCGGAACTCGAAGCGGCTGTCCGACACCCCCCGGATTGTACGGAACTATGGCTCCGGACCGGCTGCTACGATGCCGGCCGTTGATTTCCCGACGGCAGACGCCGGCCCATCCGGAAAAGGGAGGACGGCGGCTCGGGCACGGGGCCCGATGAGATGCCGCGTCCCGGCAGCCGGCCCGTCGCTTGACGCCGTCGTCGTCGGCGCGAGCCTCGCGGGGAGCGCCGCCGCGCTCGTCCTCTCTCGCTCGGGCGCGCGCGTCGCCCTCGTCGACAGGGCGACGTTCCCCCGTCCGAAGACCTGCGGAGATCTCCTCTCCCCGGACGGCGCCGCGGCCCTCGCGCGGCTCGGGCTCGACGACGCGGTCCGCGCGGCGGGGGCCGCGACCATCCGCCGCTTCGAGCTCGCGCGCCCCGACGGAAGCCGCGTCGCGGGACGCCTTCCCGGCCCGGCCCTTTCCCTGAGCCGGGAGCGGCTCGACCTCCTCGTCCTCGACGGAGCCCGGGCAGCCGGGGCGACGGCGCACCTCGGCGAGACCGTCCTCTCGATCGACGGGACGCTCCCGGGGGGATTCGTCGTCCGAACGACGGCGCGGACGCTCGAAGCGCGCACCGTACTCGGCGCCTGGGGACGCTACTCGCCGCTCGACGGACGTCTCGGGAGGCCGTTCTTCGGGTCGCCCGCCTCGCTCTTCGGCTTCAAGCGGTTCCTCGCCGGGGGGGCGGGGAGGCGGTTCGACGACCGGGCCGTCCTGCACGTCTTCCGCGGCGGCTACCTCGGTCTCTCCCTCGTCGAGGAGGGACGGGTCAGCCTCGGAGCTCTCGCGAAGCCCGAGGTCGCGAAGGAGGCGCATCACGACCTCGACCGGCTCCTCGCGCGCCTCGGGAAGGAATGCCCCGGCCTCGCCGCCGACCTCGAAGGGCTCGCGCCCGAGCCCGGTCCGACCCTCGTCAGCGAGCCGGTCCACCTCGGTAGGAGGGGGGCGTTCCTGGGCGACGTCCTCCTCGCCGGAGACGCCGCGGGCGTCGTCGACCCGTACACCGGGTCCGGAATGGCCCTCGCGCTCCGGACCGGCGAGGCCGCGGGGTCCCTCCTCGCCGAGCACGCGGCCGGGCGGATCGGGCCCGAGGCGCTCGCGAGGCGCTGGGAGCGGCGATGGCGGGAGGTGACCGGGAGCGTCTACTTCTTCTCGCGCCTCTTCCGCCCCGTCTTCCTCGGCGGAGTCGCCACCCGCCTCCTCGTCCCGGCAACGGCGCCGCTGGCGGGCCTCGCGGCCCGCCTCACCCGCGGCCCCGCCTGACGGAGCCCCCTACTTCCTCTTCGCCGCCTTCTTCGCGGGGGCCTTCGCTCCGCGCTTCGGCGCGGCCCGTTTCGCGGCCGCCGGCTTCCGCGCCGCGCTCTTGCCGGCCGCCTTCGGGGCCGCCTTCGCGACGGCCTTCCGCGCCTTCTTCTTCGGCGGGAAGAGGCCCGTCCGGATCGTCTCGATCTGGTCGAGGTGGACGCGGTCGTGCCCGGCGTACAGCGCGACCATCGTCCCGAGCGACTCCTCGCCCCTCTCGGAGTGGATCCCGACCCGGGCGAACGCCTCGTCCGGGAGCCTCACGAGGAGCCCGAGGTTCACCGCGCGCGCCATCTCGAAGTCGGCGACGAGCTCCTCGGTGGCGGCGGCGTCCGCGCCGAGGCGCTCGACGAAGAGGTCCTGGTCGTAGGCGGCGATCGCGGGCCTGTCGTGCGCCGCGACGAGCCGGTAGCGCGACCCGAGGATCACCTCGCCGTCGGCGAGGTGGGCGACGATCTCCTTGATCGACCACTTCCCCGGCGCGGGACGCCGGGAGAGCTGCTTCTCGGTGAGGCCCTTCAGGAGCTTCCGGAGCGCCTGCGGCGCCTCGAACATCGCGAGGAAGGGGTCGTCGTCCCCGAGCGCCGCTCGGTACCGTTCCGGGATCACGGGTCCGGCCATCTTCGAGTCCTCCATCGGCGCGACATCCTACGCGAACGCCCCCGCGGCGCGCACCCGCCGGGCCGTCTAGAATGCTGTTCCCGTGAAGACCGATCGACGCCTCGTCGAAGCCCTGGACGACCTCCTCGTTCGCGCGTTCGCGGAAGACGGGGAGGACGTCACCACTCTCGCCGTCTTCGGTCCCAAGGCCCGGGTCGAGGCCGACATGGTCTGCCGTGACGCAGCCGTCGTCGCCGGCGTCGCTTTCCTCCCGCGCGTTTTCGCGTTCCTCCACCCTCCCGCCCGCGTCGAGCTCCGGGTCGAGGACGGGACGAAGGTGGCGCCCGGCACCGTCCTCGCTCGCGTCGAGGGCCCGGCGATCTCGGTCCTCGCGGCCGAGCGGACCGCGCTGAACCTCGTCCAGCGCCTGACCGGAGTCGCGACGGCGACGCGCGCCTGGGTCGAGGCGCTCGAGGGGAGCGGCACGCGGCTCCTCGACACGCGCAAGACGACGCCCGGCCTGCGCGCGCTCGAGAAGTACGCCGTCCGCTGCGGCGGCGGGACGAACCACCGGATGGGGCTCTCCGACGCGTTCCTCGTGAAGGACAACCACGCCGACGGCTGCGGGAGCCTCTGGGACGCGACCCGCCGCGCGGCCGACTTCCGCGCCATGAACCGCTCGCTGCGCCGGTGCCTCCTCGAGGCCGAGGCGCGGACGCGCGACGAGGTCCACCAGGCGCTCGAGGCAGGCGCCGAGCGGGTCCTCCTCGACAACATGACCGTCGCCGCGATGCGCGAGGCGGTCCGCGACGTGAAGCTCTGGAACGAGGCCACGGGGGCCGCGGTGACGACCGAGGCTTCGGGCGGGATGACGATCGAGAAGGCCCGGAAGGCCGCTCGCGCCGGCGTCGACTTCGTCTCCGTCGGTGCGATCACGCACTCCGTGCGCGCCGCCGACGTCGCCCTCGACGTGAAGCTGGCGTCGGCCCGGAGGGGCCGCCGGTGAGCCGGGTCGCCGGGCGGACCCGCGTCCCGGCGCTCGTCATCGGGACCGGGATCGCCGGGCTGACGGCCGCTCTCGCGCTGGCCAAGAGGGGCATCCGCGTCCTCCTCCTGACGAAGGCGGCAGAGCCGGACGACTGCAACACGCGCTACGCCCAGGGCGGAATCATCTACTTCGGCAAGCGCGACTCCCCCTCCTCCCTCGTGAGGGACGTCCTCGCCGCCGGCGCCGGCCTCTGCAACGCCGAGGCGGTCCGCTTCCTCGCGCAGGAGGGGCCGCGCGTCGTGGAGGAGATCCTGATCGGCGACGCCGGGGTCCCCTTCACCCGCACCCGGAGAGGAGACCTCGACTTCACCCGCGAGGGGGCGCACTCCGTCGCCCGGATCGTCCACTCCGCCGACGCCACCGGGAAGGCGATCGAGCTCGCCCTCCTCGCCCGCGTGAAGCGCGAGCGGAACGTGAAGGTCTGGACGGACGCGACCGCGGTCGACCTGATCACCGCCCGTCACCACTCGACCGACGTCCAGCAGCGCTACGCGCTCCAGGACCCGTGCCTCGGCGCCTACGTCCTCGACGAGGAGGGGGCCGTCCACACCGTCCTCGCCGACTTCACCGTCCTCGCGACCGGAGGCGTCGGGCGGCTCTTCCTCCACACGACGAACACGAAGCACGCCATCGGGGACGGACTGGCGATGGCCGCCCGGGCCGGCGCCGCCGTCCTGAACCTCGAGTACGTCCAGTTCCACCCGACGACGCTCTACCACCCCGACGCCGAGCGCTTCCTGATCTCGGAGGCCCTTCGGGGCGAAGGGGCGGTCCTCGTCAATCGCTCCGGCCAGGCCTTCATGCCGCGCTACGACCGGGAGCGGAAGGACCTCGCCCCGCGCGACGTCGTCACGCGGGCGATCGTGGAGGAGATGACGACCCGCGGGGAGCCGTGCGTCTACCTCGACCTCGCGCACCACTACGAGGGGAAAGGGCGCACGGCGATCCGCGACCGGTTCCCGACGATCGCCGCCACGTGCGCGAAGTTCGGGATCGACATCGCCGCCGAGCCGATCCCCGTCGTCCCGGCCGCGCACTACTTCTGCGGCGGCGTCCTCGCCGACCTCGAGGGGAAGACGACGATCCGGAACCTCTACGCCGTCGGCGAGGTGAGCTGCACCGGCCTGCACGGCGCGAACCGGCTCGCCTCGACCTCGCTCCTCGAAGGGCTCGTCTGGGGGGCGCACGCGGCGCGGTCGATCGCCGACCGGATCGAGAAGGGACACACGTTCCCGCCGTCCACGTTCCGCGCGATCCCCGACTGGAGGGCGCCCGGGAACGCCCGGAACGAGGACCCGGCCCTCATTCAGCAGGACTGGACGACGATCCGCAACACGATGTGGAACTACGTCGGGATCGTGCGGACGGGCGAGCGGCTCGGCCGGGCCGTCGCCGACATCCGCGACCTCGAGAAGCGCCTCTCGCGCTTCTACCACGAGACGAAACTCTCCCGCGAGATCGTCGACCTCTTCCACGGCGTCCACGCGAGCCACCTGATCGCGCAGGCCGCGCTGAAGAACCCCGTCTCGCGCGGGTGTCACTACAGAAGGAATTAGACGTCCCCGTAGAGGATGCGCCCGTTCCGCCGGTCAACGCCTCCGGCTCGTCGGGCTCTCTTGCGGTCATGGATCGGGGAGGCTCGCCACGAGCCTCCCCGCGGCGCCTTCGGCGCCTCCCCTCCGATGGGGCTGAAGACGGAACTGACCCGCCACTCGGCTCCCGTCGAGCGGGGAGGCGAGGGCCGAGGGATCAGGCGGGGTGGGCGGTGACGTGGACCTCGCGCCCCTCGCCCTTTACCGCCTTCGAGACGATGCAGTATTTCTCGGCGAGGGCGAGGGTCTTCGCGACGTCGGCCTCCCGCTCGGCGAGGAGCGTGGCCGGGACGTGCGCGACGAGGTCGATCCGGCGGACGCGGTAGCCCCCGGCCGGGTCGGCCTCGAGCTCCAGAGCGCCGTCGATGCGCGGCGCCTCGACGGGGACGCGGAGCTTCGCGAGGAAGATCGCCCAGGTCTGGACGAAGCAGGTGACGACGGCGCCGAGGAGGAGCTCCTCCGGGTTCGTCCGGTCGGCGCGCCCGCCGAGCGACGGCGCGCCGCCGAACGGGGCCGCGAGGAGGCGGCTCCCGCTCTCGAGCGCGCCGGAGCGCTCGGTCGCGTTCCAGGTCGCGGTCGCCGTGTAGCGGTGCTCGTCGGTCATCGTCGTCTCCTTCCGGCCGGTCAGCCCTGCGTCTCCGGGAGCTCGTCGGGATTCCAGCCCTTCGGCGCGGTCCAGGCGCGCGCCGAGAGGAACGTCGAGAGGCCGAGCGGGACGAGCCCGCGGCAGCCGCGGCGCGCGTCGAACGCGTCGACGACTCGTGCCACCTCGCCGGGAGCCGACGCGGGGACGACCATCCGCGAGCGCGCGAGGAGCCCGACCGGCGCCTGGCGCCGCGCCTCCGCCCAGGTCGCCGCTCCGGCACCCGCCTCCTCCTCCGGCGCGAGGGGCGCCACCCCGGCGAGGGCGAGAGACCCGCCCAGGACGGCGAGAAGGAGCGGGAGGTCCCGGAAGACGGGGATCGCCGTCTCGAACCGGAAGGTCTTCACCGCGGTCCGCGTCCCGGGCGTCGCGCCGTTTCCGGCGAAGGCGTAGGGCCGGGTCGGCCGCCCCGCGTTCGCGACGAACGACCAGGCGAACGCGACCGGCCAGAGAGGCAGGGACAGGAGGAAGAGGACGAGCCCCGCGAGACGGCTTCCGAGCCCGGCCCCGCGCGACGTACCGGCGGGAGGGAGGAGGTCCGTCAGGAGCGACGTCGCGCCCGAGACCGGGTCGACGACGAGGTTCTGCGCCACCGCGGCGCCGCGGAGGGAGACGCCGTCGGGGACGACGGAGCGCGGAAGGACCGAGACGCCGTCGAGCGCCGCCTTCCCGAGGACCGCGGCCTCCTCGGCGACGGTCGAGCCGCCCGAGAGCCGGGCTCCCTTCGAGACGGCGGCACGCGGGGAGAGGGCGGCGGTTCCGTCTCCGCGGTCGAGGGCGCTCCAGCGGGCGAGGGAGTCGAGCGGGGCGAGGTCCAGGTCGACGTCGAGCGGGGCGTGGCCCTTCTCCCGGACCCAGCTCTCGTCCGCCGGCTCCCGCGGCAGCTCCACCTTCTTCAGCGCCTCCGGCCGGACGCGCCACATCCCGAGCAGGCGCTCTCCGGAGAGCGCGGCAACGACGGGCTCCTCGCTCGTCGCGGAGCGGCGGAGGAATTCCCCGAACGCCCCCTCGATCGCCGCGTCGCCGCGCAGGACGAGCGTCTCGCCGTCGAGGCGATGCTCGAGACGGCGCAGGACGGCCCCGGTCGTCTCGTCCTCGGTGCGGCGGACGTACTCGAGGGCGATCCCCCAGCGGATCCCCTTGCCGAAGCGCTTCTCGATCTCGGGGCCGCGCGGGCCGACGACGACGAGGGCCGAGCGGACGCCAGCCGCGACGAGCGCCTCGAGCGCGCGCTCGAGCAGCGGCGCGCCGCGCAGCGGGAGGAGGGCGGGGACGGTCTTGTCCGCGAGCGGGCCGAGAGCGCGGCCGTCGCGGTCCGCGAGGAGAACGGTCGTCATAGGGCCGTCGATTATGACGGAGGGCGGGCGACGAAGGCGCGCAGCCCCGTCGTGCGCCCGGCGCGGGCGTCCACCTCGGCCGTCACCTCACGCGTATTCACGATGAGCCACGCCCTCACGAGCGGCGCCGGTGCGGCAACCGGGTCGGTCGTCCCCTCGCGCCACGCCCAGACGACCGTCGTGCCGCCGCGCGCCTCCGCGGCGATCTGCTCCACCGTGGGCCGGTCGGCCCAGGTCGTCCCGGTCCGGAAGAGCCGGAACGCGATCGCCGCCGGCTCGGGTGCGCGGAACGTGACCGCGCGGGGGGAGAGCGGCAGGAGCTCGGGTGCGACCTGGTCGGAGAGCGCCCGGACCCCCGTCCTGTGCGCGAGGAGATCGTGACGGATCGCGCGCGCCGCGGCGAGGCCCTCGGAGACGAGCAGGACCGATAGGAAGACGAGCCCGGCACGTCGTCCGAAGCGGCGCTCCGCGTCGCCCGAGACGAGCCAGGCCGCCCCGGCGGTGGAGAGGGCGATCGCCGCGAGCGCTCCGGCGGCGGTGAAAGGCGCCGCCCGGCCCCCGTTGAAGAGGGGCTCCCGCGCCGTCCAGACGAGGAGGATCGCAAGGACGAGGACGACCGCCCCCGAGGCGACGGTCGCGATCGTCTCGAACCGGACCCGCCGCGGCGAGCGCGGCCGCGTCAGGAGGGCCGCGCCTCCGAGGCCGGCGAGCGCCGAGAGGGCCGGGAGGACCGGCGTGGAGGAGAGCTCGAGCGAGCCCGCCACCGCGACCAGGACGACGAGCTCGACGCCGTACGCGCACCAGAGCGCCATGTGCGAGAGGCGCCGTTCGCCCCCCGTCGCCCCGGACACGACCTCTTCCTCCCCGAGCGGCCGCGCCAGGTAGGCGATGCCGACCCCGACGAGCGGAAGGAGGACGAAGAGCGACTTGACGATCATTCGCAGGTCGGCGCTCACGAGCGCGACGTCGGTGAGCTCCCGGAGCGTGTCGGGCGCGCTCCCGAACGCGCGCGACAGGTGCGGCGCCAGGGACGACGGGTGGACGAGCGCCATGAGGAGGAGGTGCGAGCCCGCCGTCAGCAGGAACGAGACGGCGAGGAGGGCGAGGGTCCGCTTCGTCCGGCCGAGCGTGAAGAGGCGAGGGCGGAAGAGCAGCGCGAGGAGGAGAGGGATGACGAAGAGCCCGACGGCGTAGCCCTTCGTCAGAAAGCCGAGGCCGAAGAGGATTCCGGCCGGCAGCGCCTCGCCCGGGCTGTCCTCCTCGAACGCCCGGAGGCCGAAGATGATTCCTCCGAGGCCGAGGAGCGTCAGCGTCGGCTCGACCGTCGCCGTCCGGCTGGAGAGGACGAGCGGCGAGGCGAGCGCCGCGAACGCGCCGGCGATGTGCCCGGCGGGCTGGCCGAAGCCGCGCCTCACGATCCGCTCGAGGACGAACGCGGCGACGAGGCCGAACAGGACGGAGGGGAGACGGATGGCCCACTCGTAGGCGCCGAAGGTCTTGACCGCCGCCGCCAGGAGAGCCGGGAAGAAGATCGGGATGCCGGTCGGCTCGCCGAGCGGCGTCGACGAGAGCGCGAGGAGCTGGGCCAGCCCTCCCTCGACGATGTTGCGGGCGCCGACGGCCCAGGGCCCCTCTTCGGGCCCGAGGAGATCGGGCGAGCCGAGCTGCACGAGCCGGAGGAGGAGGCCCGCGAGGAGGGCCAGGACGAACAGGAGACGTCCGGACGCCCCCGGGTCGTCCGCCATCTCGGTCACGGACGTCACGGCGGCGGAGTATACGGCCCCGCGCCGGACGGCCCCTCCGTCAGGCGGAGGCGGCGAGCGAAGCGAGGCGCGCGCCGAGCGCCTCCTTCGTCGCGTCGTCTGGGAGGTCGAGGAGGAGCGGGACGACGGCGAGGTCCCCCGGGTCCCAGTCGAGGAGCGTCGCGAGGGCCGGCGCGAGCCGCTCGGCGACGGGCCAGGCGCGGACGGTCCGGCGTGACGGGAGCCCCTCTTCGCGGCTCGCCTCGAACAGCCCCGGCCCCGGCGAGCCGCCGTTCCTCTCGGCCAGCGCGCGGACGTAGTCGGTCCAGCTCGGCAGAGGGCGCGAGAGCCGCTCCTCCTCGAGGAGGCGGAGGACCTCCACGAACCGGTCGGTCGCCCGCCCCGCCTGCGCCCGCACCTCGCCGAGAGAGTCCGGCAGGTCCACCTCGCGCGCGGCCTCTACCGCGGCCCTGTGCCGGTCGACGACGTCCCGGAAGCGCGTCCGCGACATCCGCAGGTGGAAGCCCGAGGGGGCCGGGCCGTCCCCCACGGGCGCGGCGAGCAGGCGGAGCTCGGCGTCGCGCGCGGCGTCGGTCGGGCGGAAGCGGCTGGCCGAGACGAGCAGCGCCGCGCCGAGGGCGAGGTCCGCCGCGCGCACTGCGGCCTGCCCCGCGAGGAGGACGGAGCGCGAGGGGGCGCGACGCGAGAGGGCGCGCTCGGCGAGAAGGAGCGAGGCCCCGCGGCGGACGAGGAGGGCGAGCGCCTCGTCCGCGCCGGGCCGCGCGGCCGAGAGAGGAGCGAGCGGAGCGAGGAGCGCCGCGGGGCCCGCGACGACGCGGGCGGCCGCGGCCGTCTCCACGTTCGCGATGGACGGCGGAAGCCGGGCGAGCGCCGATCGGGCCGCCGTGGCGAGACGGACGTCGGCCGAGCGCGCCCGTGCCGTCGCCGCCAGCTCGCGCCGGAGCCGGGGAGCGACGGACGCGGCGCGCCCCGGCGTCGCGTCGAGGACGACGAGGAGCTCGAACGGGACGGGCGTGACGAACGCCCCGTTCGCGTCGACCGTCGTCGGCGCTTCGCCCCTCCCGAGGGCCCCGCCGAGCGCCGCCCCGGCGAGGCCGTCGCCGGCCACCTCCCCGAGGCGCGAGAGGAGCGCCGCGAGGGTCTCCCTACAGCGCCGCTCGACGGCGGGGACGGCCGCGGCTGTGAAGGGGCGGTCGGCGCCGGTCACGGCTCCTCGGGCTCGTCGACCGTCAGCCGCAGCGTCAGCTCGTTCCTCGCGCCGTCCGAGCTGTAGCGAAGCTCGTCGCAGGCCGCGCGGATGATCGGCAGCCCCATCCCTCCTTCCGGCCAGGTCGACGGGTCGTCCGGGTCGAGGTC
>CAZWRQ010000141.1:0-12516 GCA_964636395.1 uncultured Holophagales bacterium | reverse complement strand
CGGCCGGAACCGCGTCGAGTCGGGCGGCGACCAGCCCTAGCCGGGCGCGCGAGCTCCGCCCGGACGGCTCGCGACGGGCGCGGGACGCGAAGGTTATCCTCCGCCCGTGCTCTACCGGCTCGAGCGCGTCCACAAGTCCTTCGGCACGAAGACGGTCCTGGCCGGCGCGACCTGGCAGCACGACCCGGGGCGGGTCGTCGGTCTCGTCGGACGGAACGGCGCCGGGAAGTCGACCCTCCTCCGGATCGTCCCGGGACAGGTCGAGCCCGACGAGGGGCGGGTCCTGCTCGCGGGCGGGACGACGTTCGCGTCCCTCGAGCAGGCCGTCGAGCCCGAAGGGGACGAGCCGCTCCGGGACTTCGTCGCCCGGGCGCAGGAGGGGCTGAGGGGCCTGGAAGGGGAGATGCGCCGGCTCGAGGAGGCGATCGCCGCGGCGTCCGCCTCCGGGACGAGCGAGGCCGTCGAGCCGCTCCTGGCCGAGCACGACGCCATACGCGAGCGGTTCGAGAGGAACGGCGGCTGGGAGGCCGACGCGCGCGTCGAACGGGTCCTGCTCGGGGTCGGCCTTCCGCGCGAGACGTGGGGCCGGTCCGTCGGGGAGCTCTCCGGAGGGCAGAAGCACCGAGCGCAGATCGCGCGCCTCCTCCTCGGCGAGGCCTCCGTCCTCCTCCTCGACGAGCCGACGAACCACCTCGACCTCGCCGGCCTGGAGTTCCTCGAGGCGTGGCTCGTGGAGCGGAAGGCCGCGGCCTCGCAGGCGGCGCTCGTCGTCTCGCACGACCGCCGGTTCCTGAACGCCGTCGCCGACCGGATCGTGGAGGTCTCGCACGGGCAGCTCGAGGAGTACCCGGGCGACTACGAGGCCTACCGCAGGCTGAAGGCGGAGAGGGACCGCGTCCGGGCGAAGGCCGCCGAGGAGCAGCGGAAGCTCGTCGAGCGGACCGAGGACTTCATCCGCCGGAACATCGCGGGGCAGAAGACGAAGCAGGCCCAGGCGCGCCGGAAGATGCTCGCGAAGCTCGAGCGCGTCGAGGCGCCGCGCGAGGACACGAACGAGGTGACGTTCCGGTTCGAGGAGGCGCGCGCCTCGGGCGACCGCGTCCTCGAGCTGAAGGGGCTCGTCCCCGGCTATCCGGAAACGGGCCCCCTCCTCTCACCCGTCTCGTTCCTTCTCCGGCGCGGGGAGCGGATCGCCCTCTGGGGGCCGAACGGCTGCGGGAAGACGACGCTCCTGAAGACGGTCGCGCGCCTCCTCCCGCCGATCGCCGGGAGCGCCGTGCCCGGGACGGGCGTGATCGTCGGCTACTACGACCAGGAGATGCGCGACCTCCCGTCCTCCTGGACGATCCTCGACGTCGTTCGCGAGCTCGACCCGACGCTTCTCGACGGAGAGGCGCGCGACTTCCTCGCCCTCTTCGACTTCCGGGGCGACGAGGTGGAGCAGCGGGTCGCGACCCTCTCCGGCGGCGAGAAGGGGCGCCTCTCCCTCGCCCGGATCGTCTTCGGCGGCGCGAACCTCCTCCTCCTCGACGAGCCGACGAACCACCTCGACCTCGACTCGCGCGAGCGGCTCGAGGAGGCGCTCCTCGACTTCGAGGGGACGATCGTGTTCGTCTCGCACGACCGCTGGTTCGTCGACCGGATCGCGACCCACGTCCTCGAGGTCAAGGACCGGCAGGCCGCGCTCTGGCCGGGGAGCTGGTCCGACCTCGTGAGGAGGCGAGCGGCCGAGAAGGCCGCCGAGGAGACGGCGGCGGCTCCCGCACGCATCCCGTCGGAGCGCCCCTCGGCCCGGCGCCCCGACCGCCAGGCGGAGCGGCAGCGGGCGAAGGCCCGAAGGGAGGTGGAAGCGCTCGAGGAGGAGGTCGCCCGGGCGGAGGAGCGGGTCCGCGAGATCGACGCGGCGCTGGCCGACCCGGCCGTCTGGAAGGACGGGCCCCGGACCCGCGACCTGAGCCTCGCCCGCGACGACGCGCGTCGAGCGGTCGACGCGAAGTACGCGGCCTGGGAAGAGGCCCTGAAGAAGCTCGAGGAGGTGCCCGCGTGACGACGACTGCCTCGATCCTGGCGGTCGGAAGCGAGCTCCTCGGGACGACCCGGCTCGACACGAACTCGCTCTTCCTGACGGGCGAGCTCGAGGCGATCGGCGTGCGCGTCGTCCGGAAGGCCTGCGTCGTCGACGGGTGGGCCGAGCTCCTCGCGGAGCTTCGCTTCGCCCTCGAGCGGTCGCCGCTGCTCGTCGTGACGGGGGGGCTCGGGCCGACCGAAGACGACCGGACGAAGGAAGCCGTGGCGCACCACCTGGGTCGCCGGCTCGTCCGCGACGAGGCGATCCTCGCGAGCCTGGAGGAGCGGTTCCGGAGGCGGGGCTTCGAGATGCCGGCGGTGAATGCGAAGCAGGCCGACGTGATCGAGGGGGCGATCGTCCTATCGAACCGGCGGGGGACGGCGCCCGGCTACGTCGTCGAGCACGGTGGCCGGACGATCGTCCTCCTGCCGGGCGTCCCCCACGAGATGAAGGCGCTCTTCGTCGAGGCGGTCGTGCCGCACCTGACGGGAGGATCGCCCCGGCAGGGGCTCCACCGGCGCATCCTGAAGGTCGTCGGCCTCGGCGAGAGCATGGTCGAGCAGCTCGTGAAGCCGGTCTACGCGGCCCATCGGGAGCACGACGTGACGATCCTCGCCGCCGCGCCGGGCGAGGTCCAGCTCCACTTCGCCGCGCGGGGCGGCCGCGAGGAGGCCGGGCGGACGCTCGACGTCCTCGAGGACGCGTTTCGCGCCGCGCTCGGAGGGGCTTTCTTCGGCCGGGACGAGGAGACGCTCGAAGGGGTCGTCGGCCGCCTGCTGCGCGAGGCCGGGCGGACGCTCGCCCTCGCCGAGTCGTGCACCGGAGGGATGATCGCGGCCCGCCTCACGGACGTCGCGGGGTCGTCGGACGTCTTTCCGGGAGGCGTCGTCGCCTACGCGAACGAGGCGAAGGTGGCGCTCCTGGGTGTCTCTCCGGAGTCGATCGCGCGCTTCGGGGCCGTCTCCGAGCAGGTCGCCCGGGAGATGGCGGCGGGAGCGAGGCGCCGATTCGGCGCCTCGGCGGGGCTCGCGGTCACGGGCGTCGCCGGTCCCTCGGGCGGGACGCCCGAGAAGCCGGTCGGGACGGTCCACCTCGCGCTCGACGCGGAATCGGGGAGCCGGCACGAACGGCTGACGCTCGCCGGGGATCGCGCGATGATCCGGCGTTGGACCACCTCGGCGGCGCTCGGGATGGTCCGGTCCTGGCTGAACGATGGAGGGGGGGCGAAGTGAAGAAGATCGCGGTCGTCGGGACGGGTGCCTGGGGAACGGCCCTCGCCATTCACGGAGCGCGGGCCGGGCTGGCCGTCAGCCTCCTCGGCTACCGCGACGACATCGTCGACGACCTGGCTCGGACGCGCGCTCACCCCGCGCTCCCCGGAGCCGAGCCGCTCCCGTCCCTCGTCGAGCCGACCATGAGCCCCGACGCCGCCTTCGACGCCGCCGAGGCGGTCCTCTGGTCGGTCTCGGTCCAGTTCACCGCGAGCGAGCTGGAGCGGCTCGGCCCGTGGCTGCGCCGCGGGCTGCCGCTCGCCTCGACCTCGAAGGGGATCGAGATCGGGACCCACCGCCGGACGAGCCAGATGATGGTCGACGCGCTCGGGCCCCACGTCCCCGTCGCCGTCCTCTCCGGACCGACGTTCGCCATCGAGGTGGCGCGGGGCCTTCCGACCGTCGCGGTCGTCGCCTGCCCGGACGCCGGCGTCGCGGAACGGCTCCAGAAGGGGCTGGCCTCGCCGACCTTCCGTCTCTACCGCTCGACCGACGTCGTCGGCGTCGAGATCGCCGGCGCCACGAAGAACGTCGTCGCGATCGCCGCGGGGATCGTCGACGGCCTGAAGCTCGGGCAGAACACACGGGCGGCTCTCCTGACGCGGGCGCTCGCGGAGATCCGGAGGCTGGGGATGCGCCTCGGCGGCCAGCCGGAGACCTTCTCCGGTCTCGCCGGCGTGGGCGATCTGATCCTGACGGCGACGGGCGACCTCTCGCGGAACCGGCGGGTCGGCCTCGCCCTCGCGTCCGGCCTGAGCGTCGACGAGGCGCTCGCTTCGCTCGGCGGCCAGGTCGCGGAAGGGGTGCCGACGGCCGGCGCCATCGTGGAGCTCGCCCGGACCGTCGGCGTCGAGATGCCGATCTCCGAGACCGTCATGTCGATCCTCGAGGGGACGACGGCCCCCCGGGAGGCGGTCTCCCGCCTCATGACGCGCTCGCTCAAGGAGGAGGGGGCCTGAGCTACGCCCGGGTCGACCGTCCTTTCGAGGAGCCGCCGGCGGAGAGCGCGTTCCTCGACGTGGCCGTCCTCGACATGAACCACGGCTTCCCGAACCTCGGGCACTCCTCGGTCCTCGGGCGCCTCGAACGAATCGGCGCCGAAGAGCGCGACCGGCTCGGACGATCCGCTCCCGAGGTCCGCGTCGTCTCGTACGACGTGCGGCGCGGCCTCGCGGTCCCGTCGAGCGCCGACCGGTTCCCGCTCGTCGTCGGGACGGGCGGCCCGGGCGCCCTCGACCCTCGCGAGAACGACGGCGTCTCGCGCCTTTCCCAAGGGATCGCCGAGGACCCGGCGTGGGAGGTCCCGCTCTGGCGCTTCTTCGACGCCCTCCTCTCGCGAAGCGGCTGCGCGCTCTTCGGCATCTGCCACACCTTCGGCCTGCTGGCCCGATGGTCCGGTTTCGGCGAGGCCGTGGCGCGCGGGTCGGAGAAGGGGAAGAGCGCGGGGGCCGTACCGAACCGCCTCACGCCGGAGGCCGAGGCGCACCCCTGGTTCGGCGGGTACTACCGGACGAGTTCCGGCGGGAGGGTCCGCGTCCTCGACAGCCGCCTCTTCGACATCCTTCCGTCGGGGCGCGGGCCGGGCACGATCCTGGCCTGGGAGTCGGACGACGCTGGCAAGCGCGGTGAGGCGGCGACGATGGTCGAGCTGGACCGCTTCGCGGACGGGACCCCGCGCGTCTGGGCAGTGAACCACCACCCCGAGATCGGCGGAGCTGCGGAGCAGCGGGAGCGCTTGCTGCGCCTCGCCTCCGAGCGGAATGTCGGGCCCGGCTGGCTCGAAGAGCGGCTGCGGGCGCTGGACGCCTTCGACCTTTCGCTCGAGGTGGAGAAGGAGCTCCGCGCGACGCGGGCGTTCACGTTCGAGGAGCCCGTCCGCGCCATCCTCGCCCGGGCGCTCGCGGAACGCTCGGGGACGGCCTGAGCGGGCTCAGACGGTGCCGTGGAGGTCGCAGTGGTCGCCGTGCAGGTGATGAAGAGCGCCGTCGACGAGATAGTCGAAGTGGTCGCCGTGAGGGACGCGGGGATGCGGGCATCCCGGGTGATGTCGGGCAGGGCACTCGACCGGCGCGCACGCCGCCGGGTGGCCGTGGTCGACGGCGAGGACGTGCTCTGCCACGCCCGATTCGCCAGGAGAGTGCAGGTGCCCGTCGTGGAGATAATCGGCGTGGTCGCCATGCCGAATCGCCCGATGCCCACAGCCCGGCCCGTGCTCGTGGGGATGCCCGTCCCTGTGCTCCACGGCGTATCGCCCTCCTCGAGCGGGAGCATCGGCCCGCGAGCGGCCAGAGGTCAAGCGACGGGAGGGCGACGATGATCCGGGCGCGCGTGCGGCTGACGATCGGCCTGGTCCTTGCAGCGGCGGGCTGCGCGCCCTCGGCGCCACGTCCCGAGGCCGGTCCCCAGGTCGCCGTCGCCACGATCGCCCCGATCGCCGACCTCGTCCGGCGGGTCGCCGGGCCCGAGTGGAGCGTGCGGACCGTGATCCCGCCGGGGACGTCGCCGCACGTCTTCGAGCCGGAGCCGTCCGACCTCCGGAAGCTCATCGGTGCCCGGGCGGTCTTCGTGGCGGGCGCGGGCTACGACGACTGGATGCGGAAGGTCCTCGCGGCGTGCGCCTCGCACGCGCCGGTTCACGACGCGGCGGCCTCGCTCGGGATCGGACCGGGGCGCGCGTGGTCGGCGGGCGCCGATCGCGACGCTCCCGCGCAGGAGACCGACGCCCACGGCGAGGACGCTCACTCGACGCACGGCCACGATGGTCACGAGCACGAGACGGGAGCAGGCGAGCCCGGCCACGAGAACGAGCCGGCCGGCGGAGGAGGGGCTCACGACGGGCACGCCCACGGCGTCCTCGGCGAAGACCCGCACTGGTGGCTCTCGCCCGAGCTGGCGGCTCGCAGCCTCGCCCGAATCGCGGAGGCGTTCGCCGGCGTCGACCCGATCCACGCCGAGGCGTACCGGACGCGGGCCCGGGAGACCGCAGCGGAGCTCGCCGAGCTCGACCGGGAGATCGCGGTCCGGCTCGCCTCGGTCCGCGGGAAGCGGTTCGTCTCGGCGCACCGGGCCTGGGCGTACTTCGCCGACCGCTACGGCCTCGTCGAGGCGGCCTCGATCGAGCCCGTGCCGGGCCGGGAGCCCTCTCCTCGCGAGCTAAAGGCGCTCGTGACGGAAGGCCGGCAGGGAGGACTGGGCCGGCTCTTCACCGAGCCGCAGTTCCCGCCGGCGGCGGCGCGCGTCGTAGCGGACGAGGCGGGCCTCGAGCTGACCCTCGTCGACCCGATCGGGGGAGTCCCCGGCCGGGCGACGTATCCTGAGCTGATGCGCTTCAACGCCGACGCCTTCCTCCGGGGGCTCTCCGGCGCTGCGGAGAGACGCCCTTGAGCGTCGCCGCCCGCTTCGAGGACGTGACGGTCCGCTTCGGCGGCCGGCCGGCGGTCGCGTCCGTCTCCTTCACGATCCCGGCCGGGAAGCGAACGGCGATGGTCGGACCGAACGGCGGCGGGAAGACGACGCTCGCGCGCGTCCTTCTCGGGATCCTCGCCCCGGAGTCCGGCCGCGTCGCGTTCCTCGACGAACAGGGGCGGGAGCTGCCTCGGCCGAGGATCGGCTACCTCCCACAGCGCTCCACTCTCTCGCCGCAGGCCCCCGTAACCGGGCTCGACCTCGTCGGCCTCTCCCTCGCGCCCGGGCCGGGCTTCGGAATGTCGCCCGCGGTCGAGGCGGAGGCGCGCCGGGCGCTCGAGCGGGCCGGCCTCGCCGACGACCTGGCGACGCGCGCCGTCGGCCGCCTCTCGGGCGGCCAGCGGCAGCGCGTCCTCCTGGCCCGCGCGATCGCGGGGACGCCGGCGCTTCTCCTCCTCGACGAGCCCGACACGGCGCTCGACGCCGAGGGTATGAAAACGCTCCGCCGGCTCGTCGCCGAGGAGGTCGCCGCGGGGCGGACGATCGTCTACGTCACGCACGACAGCGACGCGATGGGGGGCGCCGACGCGGTCTTCCGGATCGACGGGCGCCTCGCCGAGGAGACGCGCGCGTGACGGAGTTCCTCGCCTTCCCGTTCTTCCAGCGGGCGCTCCTCGCCGGCTTCGTCGTGGCGGTCGTCTGCGGGGCGCTCTCGTTCTTCGTCGTCCTCCGGAGGCTCGCGTTCGTCGGCTCCGGCGTCTCGCACGCGGCCTTCGGCGGCGTGGCGCTCGCCGCGCTCGTCGGCGCGCCCCCCGGGCTCGGAGCGCTCCTGGCGGCCCTCGCGGTCGCCCTCGCGACGGCCAAGGCCTCTGGGGACGGCGACCTGACCGAGGACACCGCCGTGGGCGTCTTCACCGTCGCGGGGATGGCGATCGGCGTCGTCGCGATCAGCTTCCTCGAGACGAACGTCGACCTCTTCGGCCTCATGTTCGGGAACATCCTGACGGTCGACCCGCGGGACCTCCTCGCCCTGGTGGCCGCCTCGGCGCTCGTCGTCGTCCTCCTCGTCCTCTACTTCCGGCCGCTGCTGCTCGCGTCCATCGACGAGGACGGAGCGTTCGCGGCCGGTGTGAACGTGGCGCGGATGCGGCTCCTCGTGCTCGTCCTACTCGCGCTGACGGTCGTCGTCGCGCTGAAGGTCGTCGGGATCCTCCTCGTCTCCGCGCTCCTCGTCCTCCCCGGCGCCGTCGCCCGCGCTCTCTTCGCGCGCTGGCCCGCCTTCCTCCTCGGGTCGGTGGCGGCGGCGCTCGTCATGGTCCTCGGCGGCCTCCTCCTCTCCGTCGCCCTCGACGTCCCTTCGGGTGCTGCGATCATCCTCACCGGCACGCTCCTCTTCCTCGTCGCGGTCGGCGTCGGGCGGCTCCGGCGGAACGCGTGACGGCGCCTCTCCTCTCCGCGACTGCCCTGACCCGGACCTACGCGGCGGGCGAGGAGCGCGTCGTCGGCGTGAGGGACGCCGCGCTCTCCCTCGAGCGGGGCGAGCTCGCCGTCCTCGCCGGCCCGTCGGGGAGCGGCAAGACGACGCTCCTGAACCTCCTCGGCCTCCTGGACCGTCCCGACTCCGGCCGGCTCGAGCTCCTGGGCGAGGACGTCTCGACGATCGACGACCGCGGGCGCGCGCGCCTCCGGCGCGAGAAGCTCGGCTTCGTCTTCCAGTCGCACCAGCTCGTCCCGGTCCTGTCGGCCGAGGAGAACGTCGCCCTCGCGCTCTGGATCCGCGGACTCCCGGAAGGGGAGTGTCGCGCCCGCGCGCGTGCGGCGCTCACCGCCGTCGGCCTCGCGGGAATGGAGGGGCGCCGCCCCGACGCGATGTCGGGCGGCCAGCGGCAACGGGTCGCCGTCGCGCGAGCGATCGTCGGCGAGCCGTCGCTCGTCCTCGCGGACGAGCCGACCGCCTCGCTCGACTCCGAGACGGCCGCGCGTCTCCTCGACCTCTTCGACGCCCTCCACGCGGAGAAGGGGATCGCCTTCCTCTTCTCGAGCCACGACCCGCGGATCGTGGAGCGGGTCCCGCGGCGCGTCCGCCTCGTCGACGGCCGGATCGCCTCGGACGAGCGGACCGGGGGAGGGGCGGCGTGACGCTCCGCTGGTGGCGCCTGGCGGCCCGGAACCTCCTCCGACACCGGCGCCGGACGTTCCTGACGGGGAGCATCGTGGTCGTCGGATACGTCGCCGCGACGATGACCGCCGGCTTCGTGGCCCAGACCTTCGGCGGGCTGAAGGACATCACGATCCGCGGCCAGGGCGGACACCTCCGCGTCGTGTCGGCCCAGGCCGAAGGGAAGACCGACGAGGAGGCGGCCGGCCTCCTCCTCGCCGACGCCGAAGCCGTGACGCGGAGCGTGGCGACGAGCCCGGACGTGAAGCAGGCGATGCCGCGGCTCACGTTCTTCGGTCTCGTCGCGCACGGCGAGAGGAGCGTCGGCTACATGGGGACCGGCGGCGTCCCCGCGCTCGAGAAGAGCGCGACCCTCGCGGCGGAGGCGGTCGCCGCCGGGACGTTCCTCTCCGACCCGGAGGCCGACGAGGTGATGCTGGGCGGCGGCCTCGCCCGCTCCCTCGGAGTGACGGTCGGCGACCTCGTCACGGTCATGGCGACGACCCCCGACGGAGGCTTGAACGCCGCCGACGCCACGGTCGTAGCGGTCCTCCGCTGGCCGATCAAGGAGCTCGATGACCGGATCCTCTTCCTCCCGTACGCTCCGGCGGCGCGCCTCCTGAAGGCCGAAGGGAAGGCGACCTCGATCGCCGTGACGCTGAAAGAAGGGGCCGATCTCGAGAGGTCGGCCGGCGCGCTCCGGGCGCGGCTCCACCGGAACGGCACGCCGGCCTCCGTGAAGACCTGGATCGAGAGCGCCCCGTTCTACGTCGCCGTGAAGAGGCTCTACGCGGCGATCTTCCTCTTCACGGGCCTCGTCCTGGCCACGGTCGTCGTCCTCGCCGCGGCGAACACGATGACGATGTCGGTCTTCGAGAGGACCCGGGAGATCGGGACGCTCCTGGCGATCGGTATGGAGCGCGGGCAGGTGCGGAGCCTCTTCCTGGCGGAGGGTCTCCTGATGGGCCTGGCCGGCTCCGTGACGGGAGCCGTGGCGTCGCTCCTCATCCGCGCGGCGATCAACGCGGCTCGGATCGAGCTCCCCCCGCCCCCTGGGGCTACGAGCGGGGGAGCTCTCCACGTGGAGCTGATCCCGCTCGCCTTCGGAGTCGGGTTCATCCTGATGACGGCCACGCTCCTCGTCGCGTCGTGGTGGCCGGCGCGGCGGGCGGCGCGGCTCGACCCGGTCGAGGCGCTCACCCATGTCTGACCGACGTCTCGCGGCCGGCCTCGTCCTCCTGATCCTCGCGATCCTCCTGCTAGCGCTCGCGCCTTCCGCGCGAGGCGCCACGCCGGACGCCGCCACGATCCTGGAACGGGCCGACGTCCCGCGAACCGCTCTCTCCGAGGCGCGCCTGCGCCTCCGCGTGACGACGTCGGGCTCCGGCGCCGCGGCGTTCAGCGGCGAGTTCGCCGTCCTCGTGAAGGGACCGGAGAAGATCCGGATCGAGTTCCTCGCGCCGGAGGACCGCGGGAAGCTCCTCCTCGTGAACGGGAAGGACGCCTGGCTCGTCCTGCCGAACACGCGCAACCCGATCCGCGTGCCGCGAAGCCACCGCGTGACCGGAGGATTCGCCGTCGCCGACGTCGCGCGGACCCGCTTCGTCGACGACTACGACGCGACCGTCGAGCGCTCCGAGGTGCTCGCGGGGAGGACCTGCGACGTCCTCCTCCTCCGGGCGAAGAAGGGGCGCGACCCGGCGTTTCCGGTCCTCCGCGTCTGGGTCGACCGGGCCGAGTCGCTCACGAGGAAGGTCGTCTTCCTCCTACCGTCCGGGAAGACGGCCCGCGAGGCGACCTTCGACGAATGGGGGACGCTCCGCGGGGTCCGGACGGTGACGCGGATGACCATCGTCGACGCGCTCCGGTCCGGCACGACGGTCGTCGACTACCTCGACGCCGAGAGAGTGAAGCTCGACGACGCCCTCTTCCTCCCGCAGGGCCCGCCGCGCCGCTGACGCGGCGGTCAGTTCACCGTCGTCCCGGAGGCGAGCGAGTCGAGCCCCTGGGAGGCGCGTTCGGCTTCGGGCGAGTCGGGGAAGCGCTCGATGACGTCGGCGAAGCCGCTGGCGGCCTCCTCCGTGACGCCCACGGCGGCGGCCGTCATCGCCTTCTGGAGCGTCCGCTCGGGCGAGAGCGGGCGGAGCGCCGCGAGGAACGTGGCGACGCGGTAGCTCCCCGCCGCGTCGTTCTCCTCCCGCGTCGTCGCTGCCAGGTTGTTCAGGACCCGCTCGAGGACCTGGTCGATCGGGCTCGGCCGGAGGAAGTCGTCGCTCCAGCGGGCCTTCGTCCCGGCGATCCGGTCGTGCAGGGAGCGGCACCCCTCGCGCGAGAGCTCCTGGCCACCCGCGAAGGTGTCGACGTGGACGCCGGCCGCCCCGCCCACGCGGACGAGGAAGTGGCCGGGCATGCCGATCCCCTCGACGGGGATCCCCGCACGCCGACCGACCGCCATCCAGACGCACGAGAGGAGGATCGGCATCCCCTTGCGGCGGGCGAGCACCTGGTGAAGGCAGCAGTTGCGGGTCGTCGAGTAGTCGTCGGCGTCGCCCTTGAGGCCGAGCTCGTCGACGAGGAGGCCCCGCAGGAGGCGCGAGAGAGCGAACGGCCCCGTCGTCGGAAGGACCGTCAGCCGCCGCGCCGCCACGGCGGCCCACGCCTCGAGCTGGGCCGCGTCCTCGAAGCGGACCGAGGCCGGAGCCCCCTCAACGGCGGAGAGGGCGGCGGGGAGGTCGTCTTCGGTGACGGCCGTGAGGAACGCGCGCACGTCTCCCTCGTCCTCCTCGGTCCAGAGGTCGCGGAGCGTCGGGTGGGGCGGGCCTCCGAGCACGCCCCGATCCTAGCGCGAGGCGGTCCGGGGGCCTTAGGAAACCGGGACGCGGCGGCTCTTCGCCGCCAGGGCCGCGCGGATCTCGGGAAGGGCACGTCGAGCCGCGTGCTCTCCCGCGGAGATGAGGCGCTTCTTCTGCGTGAAGTCGTCGTAGGCGACGTCGCCGACGTCGGGCGTCACGACGACGTCGGCCTCGCGCGCACGGAGCCGCCCGATCTCGGCCGACATGATCATCACCGACTGGTAGGCGACGGCGAGCGGGCCCTTCGGCACGGTCGCCGGGGCGAGGGCAGGGATCGCAACGGCGACGACGACGTCGGCGCCCATCGAGCGGACGACGTCCGCCGGGACCGGGTTCACGACACCGCCGTCGACGTAGGTCCGCCCGCCGATCTCGACGGGAACGAAGACGCCCGGGATCGCGCAGGAGGCGTGGACGGCCGGGGCGACGGGGCCGCGGCGGAAGACGACCGCCTTCCCGGCGGCGACGTCGACGGCCACGGCGGCGAACGGGACCTTCATCTGCTCGATCGACCGGTTGTTCAGGTTCGCGCCGAGGAACGCGCGAAGGCGCTCGCCCTTCACGAAGCCGCCCGAGAAGACGGCGAGGGCCCGGTAGTCGAAGAGGTCCTCCTCGGTCACCGAAACCGCGTGGAACTCGGCGTCGAGGACGCGTCCCGTGTCGGCGTAGAGCGCGCCGATCAGGCTCCCGACGGACGTCCCGGCGACGAACGAGATCGGGATCTTCTCCTGCTCGAGGACCCTGAGGACGCCGATCTCCGCG
>CAZWRQ010000140.1:0-12531 GCA_964636395.1 uncultured Holophagales bacterium | reverse complement strand
GATCTGGACCGCGTAGACGGTCGTCTTCCGCCCGTTCGCCGTCGCGCGGACGGCGGGGGTGAACGAGCGGTCGAGGAGGAGGAGGCCGGGACGCGTCCCGTCCGTGTCGACGACGAGAGCGTCGGGACCCTCGGCGACGACGCGCGCGGAGGCGGCCGGATCGGCCTCGGTGGCGTCGGTTCCCTCGGGAGGGCGACCGGCGACGACGCCGTCGGTGGCCGGGTCGAACTCGGGCGTCTCGACGACGGCGACGGCGGCGTCCACGGAGGCGGCGCCCCGGACTCGCGAGAGGCGTCGAACGCCCGGTAGCGGCTCCGCGAGCCTGAAGAGAGTCGCCGGCGGGCCGAAACGGCCTTCGACGTAGACGGGGACGAGGCCGGCGAGGCCGGGAGGGACGTCGCTCGCGATGACGGCGCCGACGCCCGCAGCACGGAGCCACTCGAGCCGTTCGGGCCAGGCCCGCGAGAGGACGACGTCCCGGGCATAGCGGTCGAGGAGGGTGTAGCTTCCGTCGGGGTCGGCGTCCCAGGCGTAGCGGAGGCCGTGCGGCGCTCCGGCGAGCGACCACCCCTGCGTCGTCTGTGCGAGCGCGAAGCCGAGCCGCTCGTCGGCGATGAGCGGACCTGCCAGGCCGCGCCGGACCGCGTCGACGTCCTTCCAGGCCCGCTCGAAGACGCGGCCGGGGATCCGCGCCGCCGCGGCGACGAGAGGCGCTGGGCGGGCGTAGAGCTCCGCCGGGGCGCGCGGGACGTGGAAACGGGCCTGCGCGAGCCCCTCGGCGGAGAGGGCGGCGAGGAGCAGGACGCGGCTTCGGAGGTCCGCGAGGCCGCGCACGAGGAGAAGCCCCGCGACGAGGAGGAGGGCCGCGGAGGAGGCCGCCTGCTGCGGGAGGCGCGCGAGGATCGGGGCGAGGACGACGCCCGGGTCGGAGGCCCACGCGGGATCCCAGAGGGAAAGGAGGAGCCGGCGCGGGAGCTCCGGGCGAGCGCGGAATACGACCGCGGCAAGGCCGAAGAGGCCGGCGAGGACGAGGAGGACGAGGCCGGCGCGGGAGCGCCAACGAGGGAGCGTCTCCTCGAGGAGGAGCCTCTCGACCGCGAGCGCGGCGAGGACGGCGAGGGCGATCGTCGCGACGAGGAGCGCCTTGACCGGGTAGCGGACGGCGTGGAGGAACGGAAGCGCTTCGTAGACGCCGCGCGCTCCCGGTACCCAGGGCAGCACGGAAACGAAGAGGCCGACGCCCGCCGTCGCGAGCCAGAAGCGCCCCTCGCGGCGGCGCGGGCAGAGCGCGAACGCCCCCGCGAGGGCGAGCGGGAGGACACCGAAGGAGAGCGACGCGAGGTAGGGCGGGTTCCCCTGCGACGCGGCGAAGCCCCAGAAGGCGCCCGAAAGGACCCGGGACGGGTCGCCGAAGAGGAACGGGAACGGGGTCTCGAGGAGACGGAGGGGGTGGAAGCCGACCGCCGAGAACTCCGTCCACGAGAAGCCGCGGAGCCGTCGGGCAGAGGCCTCCGTCGCGCGGAGGACGTCGAGGAGGTACGGGGCCGAGGCGAGGAGGGAGAGGATGCCTCCGCCGACGAGCGCGCCGAGCGCGCGCAGGCGCGTCCCGTGCGGTCCGAAGAGTGCGACGGCGAGGGCGAGGAGGATCCCGATCAGGCCGAGCGCGGGCTCCCCTGCGTGGGCGAGCAGGGCCCCCGAGGCCGCCGAGCCGAGGAGTCCGAGGCGGATGGCGTGGCGCCCCTCGAGCCGGGCCGCGGCGACCGACGCGAGGAGCCACGGGACCCAGGCGAGCGTCGTGGCCGAGTTCAGGAAGGCGGTGCACGAGAGGGCGAAGCCGGAGAAGGAGAAGGCGAGCGCTCCCGCGAGCGCCGCTTCGAGGGAGCGGCCGAGGAGGCGGAGGAAGAGGAGGAAGCCGAATCCGCCGAGCGCCGCGTGGAGGAGGAGGTGGGCGCCGAGCCACCGGGGAGCGACGGGGAACGGGTAGGCGAGGACGAGGTTCGGGTTGCCGCGAAAGGTCTGGCCGAACGAGGCGTGCGGGTTCAGGGCGGCGTCGCCGAGGGAGGCGGCGAGCGCACGGGCGGGGCGCTGCGTCGTCGCGAGGTCCCGGAACGAGGGCGTCGCGCGGCCGGTGAGGAGGTCGAGGTTCGCGAGGCCGACGGAGAGGAGGACGATCGCGGCGACGGCCGCCGGAAGGAGTCGCCTCACTTGAAGATCGGGTCGTTCCGCCAGCCCCACTTGTGGAGCTTGTAGCGGACCATCACGCCGAGGATCGAGAAGCCGTAGACGCAGGAGCGGAAGAAGTCGATTTGCGAGGCTTCGTCGAAGTAGCGGGTCACGATCGGGATCTCCCGGATCCGCATCCCCTTCCAGATCCCCGCCGCGATGATCTCGGTGTCGAAGACGAAGTCGTCGGAGAAGGAAGAGACGTTCACCGACTCGAGGTACCGGCGCGAGTAGGCCCTCAGGCCCGAGTGGTACTCCGTCAGGTAGAGGTAGAACGTCGCGTTCTCGATCGCCGTCAGGAAGACGTTCGCGAGGTACTTCCACTTCGGCATCCCCCCCTCGAGGGGGCGGCCGCCGAGCATCCGGCTCCCGAACATCGCGTCGACCTTCCCCTCGGCGATCGGCTCGATCAGCTCATGGAGGACCGAGGCGTCGTACTGGTGGTCGGGGTGGACCATGACGACGACGTCGGCCCCGCGCGCGAGGGCCGTCGCGTAGCAGGTCTTCTGGTTGCCGCCGTAGCCGCGGTTCTCGGGGTGGACGACGACGGTGAGCCCCGGGATCGTCCGGGCGAGGGCGACGGTCCCGTCCCGGGAAGCGTCGTCGACGAGGTAGATGTCGTCGACCCATTCCTTCGGGACCTCCTCGAAGGTCCGCTCGAGGGTCCTCTCCGCGTTGTAGGCCGGCATGACGACCGCGACCCGCTTCCCATGGCGCATGATCCGGAGATTATGACGACTGCGGCGCCGGGGCCTGGAACGTGGAAGGTGACGGGCCTCTTCGCCCTCCTCGCGCTCCTCGTCGTGCCGGTCTTCCCCCACTTCGTCTCGCCGAACGAGACGACGCGCTGGGCGCTCGCCGGGGCGGCCGTCGAGGAGGGAACGCTCGAGGTCTCCCGGACGGCGCGGCTCCTCGGCCCGCGGATGGAGGACGTCGCCGAGGTCGACGGGAGGCTCTTCTCGAACAAGGCGCCCGGCGTCGCGCTCGTCGCGCTCCCGGGCTACCTCGCTGCGCGGCCCTTCGCGGGTCCTCCGTCCCCCTCCTCCCTCCGCCCGTCGCTCAACGCGATGCGCCTCGCCGGCACGACCCTCCCGGTCCTCCTCCTCACCTTCCTGTTCGCGCGCCTCGCTCCGGAGGAGGGGCGGACGAGGGCCCTGTTCGCCCTCCTTTTCGCCACGCCCCTCCTCGCCTACGCGCTCCTCCTCTTCTCCCACGCCCTCGTCGCCGCCAGCCTCTTCGGAGCCTGGGCGGCGCTCTTCGGGCCGGCGCCGGAGAGCTCGCGAGGCCGGCGCGACCTCGCGGCCGGGGCGCTCCTCGGCCTCGCGGTCCTCTCCGAGTACCCGGCGGCCGTTCCCTCCCTCGCGATCGCCGCCGTCGCCGCCTGGCGCGCACCGCGGCGGCTGGCGGTCGTCGCGCTGGGCGGCCTCCCCTTTGCCGCGCTGCTCGGCGCCTACAACGCGGCCTGCTTCGGTAGCCCTTTCCGGCTCTCTTCCGGGCTGGAGAAGGACGCCGCCTTCCGCGAGCTCGCGAGCCGCGGACTGTTCGGCGTCGGCCTGCCGGAGCCTGCGATCCTCTTTCGCCTGCTTCTCGACCCGTCAAAGGGGCTCCTCGTCTTCACTCCGCTCCTCCTCCTCCTCCCGGCGGGGCTCGTCGCCGCGCGGAGAAAGCTCTCCGCGCGCGCCTTCGTCGCCCTCCTCCTCGCCCCGGCCGCGCTCCTCCTGACCTACGGCGGCTATCCGAACTGGCACGGCGGCTTCACCGTCGGCGCCCGGTACCTCGTCGGCGCGCTTCCGTTCCTCCTCCTGCCTCTCGCGTTCGTCCGCTGGGGCCCTCTCGCCACGGCTCTCGCCGGCGCGTCCACGGCGGCCGTCGCGCTCACGACGCTCGTCTTCCCGTTCGTGCCGCCCGGCTTCCCGCTCCCGTGGGGGAGCTTCTCGGCGCCGCTCCTCGCGAAGGGGCTCGTCGCCCCGAACCTCCTACACTTCGTCGCGCGGCCGCTCGCGATCGTCGTCCCGTTCGCGCTCGTCCTGGCCGCGGCGTATGCGGCGCTCGGCGCGCGGCGGATGGCGCCGTTCCTTCTCGGTGCGGCCGTCTGGACCGGCGTGGGCCTCGTTCTCCCTCTCCTCGTCCCGCCCGCGCCGCCGCTCGTGGTCCAGCGCGGCTACGTCGAAGAGGTCTACTTCGGTAGGGACGGGGCGACCGCACGGGCCATGCCCCCGGGCGTCCCGGTGCCGGTGCGTCTCAGGGAGCGTCAGGCGCTCGAGGAGACTCTTCCGCCGCCTCCGTGGCCGTTCTGACCCGGAAGACGCGGAAGCGCGGGACGAGGCGTCCGTCCGGAGCCCGATACGCGGTCCTCGAGTCGAGGGCGAGCTCGAGGAACGGGAGCGGCCGGGGCGAGGCCGACTCGTGGACCCGGACGGCGAAGGTCGCGGCGAGGGGCGCCGGGGGGCGGCCGGCGGCGGCGGCGTAGGCCGGGAGGACGGCCCGCAGGTCGGTCGTGAAGAGCCACGCGCAACGCGACTCGCGGAGGATCCGCTCGGCTTCGTCGTCGTCGGGGGTGGTGTAGAGACGGGCCTGGCGGCGAAAGCCGTAGCCGAACGGATCGGCGGCCGCCGGGTAGCCGGAGAGGGCCGTCACGAAGTGCCCGGCCGACCAGGGGCAGAAGACCCCCGCCACGGAGCCCGGCTTGGGGAGCGGGCGGCCGGCCGGGTCGATCGGAGGAGGGTAGAGGCTCCCGAGGCGCTCGAGCGTCTCGACGAGGTCGGTCCCGGGCGCGCCGGCGTAGTTCAGGATCCGGCCATAGTGGGGCAGTCCGGGAAGGACGACGAGGAGCGACGCCGCCGCGATCGCGGCCGGCCGCGGCCGCATCACCCCGCGGGGCGCGAGGCGGGCCAGCGCCTCGGCGAGCGCGAGCGCGGCGAACGGGGCCAGGTAGTACTCGTTTCGTCGCTGCGAGAGCGTCATCAGCAGGAGCGCCGCGCCGAAGAGGCTCAGGAGCCTGCGATCCGGGCGTCGCCGGGCCCAGAGAGCCAGGGCGACGGGGAGGAGGACGATCCCCGGGGAGGACTCCTCCACGGCGTTTCGGAGCGTCGCGAGGAAGGGCGGGCGAAGGAGCGGACGCGACTCGGCGATGAGGCCGATCCAGTCCTTCGGGTAGGAGAGATAGCCGCCGCGTGCCATCTCGTCGCGGGCGACGCCGGCCTGGTGGCTCACGACGTATCGGAGCCCGGCGAAGAGTCCTCGCGCGAGGTCGGGAGCGACCGGGGAGACGGCCGCGAGGAGGAGGAGGCCGAGGCCAGCAGAGAAGCGCCGTCCCGGTCCGCGGGAACGGACCGCGGCGATCGCCGCGACGGCCGACGCTCCGGCGAGGAGGAGGGCGGGCTGGAACCACCCGAAGGAGACGAACGTGAACGGCAGGTCGAGGCCCCTGGCGTACGGCAGCGTCCCGAGGGCGGTGAGGCCGGCGGAGGAGATGGCGAACGTGACCGCGGCCGACGGACGCAGCGCGAAGGCGGCCCACGCGAACGAGAGGACTCCGGCGAACACCGCCCCCTGCCACGTCAGGACCATCGCGGCGAGCGCCGCCCCGGCGGCGAACGCGCGACCGAACGAAGCTCGACGCTCTCCGGCGGCCCGGGTCCTCGCGAGGGCGAGGATGAGAAGAAGAAGGAGGAGGGCCTCGGCGACGTGCTGGTCGGCGTGCCCGAACTGGCTCCAGACCGCGGCGACTGGCAGGACGGAATACGCGCACGCGGCGAGGGCCGCGCGGCGCTGCGAGAGGACGCGACGAGCGAGGAAGAAGAGCGGCACGACGTGGAGCGCGCCGAGGAGGGGAGGGACGACGGCCAGTACGCGGGCCACCTCGTCCCGCGTCGCGTCGGCGCCGAAGGCGAGCCGGGAGATTCCCCCGCCGAGGAGGTCGAACGCGGGCGGCCAGATGAAGACGCCGCCGTCGGGGTGGTTCAGCCACGGGTCCCTCACGGTGACCGCCGGGAAGGAGCGCGCGATCGCGGTCGCGCGGCGCAGGTGGGCGTAGGCGTCGGGCGAGGCGAGGCGAAGCCCGCCCTCCGTCGCGGCGGCGACGGAGAGGAGCCGCACGCCGAGAGCGACGGTGAACACCGTCGCGAGGAGGACGAGCTCGTTCCGGCTGGTCCGGGCGGGGCTCACCCGCCGAGTCTTACACTTCGCGCGCGATGATGCGTCCGGGACGTCGGGCCGCGGCGGCGGGGGCCGTCCTCCTCGCCCTCCTCGGGGTGCTCCTCGTCGTCGACCACCAGCGTCTCGACAGCGCCACGATGGACGAGCCGTTCCACGCGCTCGCCGGCGCCGAGTACGCCCTTTCGGGGACGTACTGGGCGAACCTCGAGCATCCTCCGCTCCTAAAGCTCCTCGCAGGAGCGTCCGCGGGTTTCGCCGGGGCCCGGCCTCCGCGTCTGCCGAAGCCCTTCCAGTTTCGAACGGCGGAGACGCCGCAGCGCTTCCTCTACGAGAACGCGATCCTGCCGGAGCGGCTCCTCGCCGCGGCCCGCAGCCCGTTCCCGCTCCTCTTCACAGCGCTCGTGCTCCTGGCGGCGACAGCCGCGGGACGGGCCGCCGGGGCGCTCGCGGGCCTCGGCGCCGCGCTCCTCCTCGCGTTCGAGCCGACGCTCGTCGCGCACGCGGGGCTCCTCCACACCGACGTCGGCGCGGCGCTCGGCTTCCTCGCTACCGTCCTCGCCGCGGACGCCGCGCTGCGCCGGCCGTCGTGGCCGAGGTGGGCTGCGACGGGCGTCCTCCTCGGCCTGTCACTCGCCGCGAAGTTCACGGCGGTCTTCCTGGTCCCGATCCTCCTCGTCCTCGCTCTCGTCCGGATGCTCGTCCGGCGCCGGAGCGAAGGGCGCTTCTCCGCGGTCCCGCTCGCCGGCGTCGCCTTCGCGGGCGCGGTCGCCCTCCCGGTCCTCCTGGGCGTCTACGCCGTGTCGATGCGGAACATGCCCGCCGCCGAGGCCGAACGCTCGGTTCGACTGTTCCTGTCGGGGCGCCTTGCGGCCCCGGCGACGGTGGAGAGGGTCGCCGGCCTCTCGCGCCTCTGTCCGCCGGCGGGGCACTACGTCGCGGGCCTCGTCGGGATCGCCGAGCAGAACCGGCGCGGGGGAGGGATCAACGTCTTCTGCGGCGAGCTGTCGGTCGACGGGTTCCCGGCGTACTTCCCGGTCGCCTTCGCGGTGAAGTCGTCGCTCGGCTTCCTCGGCGCGCTCGTCCTGGCGGCGGCGCTCGTCGCCGCGCGTCGCGTGCGAGCCGGCTGGGGGGCGCTCGTCGTCCTGCTTCCTCCCGCGTACGTCTTCCTCTCGAGCGTGTCGAGCAGCTACAACATAGGGGTCCGGCACGTCCTCCCGGCGGTCCCGTTCCTCGCGGTCGGGGCGGCCGTGGCGATCGTGAGGGGCATGCCGCGGGGCGCCGCGGCGGCGACGCTCGCAGTCCTCGGACTCCTCCAGGCGGCGGAGACCCTCGCCGTTCATCCCCACGAGCTCTCCTTCTTCAACCGCCTGGCGGGAGGGCCGGGGAAGGGCTCCCTCTGGCTGAACGACTCGAACCTCGACTGGGGGCAGGACCTCGTCCGCCTCTCGCGCGAGCTCGAGCGGCGCGGTGAGGCCGCAGGAACGACCGTCGCCTACTTCGGGGGCGCCTCGCCGCTCCACCACCTCCCGCGGGCCCGCCTCTTCGACGCCGCGTCGACGCCGCTCACGCCCGGCCTCTACGCGGTCTCCGCCTACCTCCTCGCCGCGGGGCCCGAGCTGATGGCGCTGCGCGGGGACGCGGCCCGGGCCGCGGGCTACGATCGGCTCCGGCGGACCCTGGCCGAGCGGGGCGAGCCCGCGGGGCGCGTGGGATACTCGATCCTCCTGTACCGCATTCCGGGAGGAGAGGCCGCGCCGCCGTGAAGCTCTCGATCATCATGCCCGCCTACAACGAGCGGAAGACGCTCCGGGAGATCGTCGGCCGCGTCCTCGCGGTCGACCTCGGCGGCATCGAGAAGGAGCTCGTGATCGTCGACGACGGGTCGACCGACGGCACGCGCGACATCCTCCGCGAGCTGGACGGGAAGGACGGCGTCCGGGCCGTCTTTCAGCCCCGCAACCTCGGCAAGGGGGCCGCCGTCTGGACCGGCATGCGGGCGTCCACGGGCGACCTCGTCGTCATCCAGGACGCCGACCTGGAGTACGACCCTCGCGAGTACGCCGTTCTCCTCCGCCCCATCCTCGACGGCGAGGCGGACGTCGTCTACGGCTCGCGCTTCCTCGGCCACCCGGGCGGCCACCGGGTCCTCTACTTCTGGCACACCGTGGGCAACCGGATGCTCACCCTGATGTCCAACATGTTCACGAACATGAACCTGACGGACATGGAGACCTGCTACAAGGCGATGACGCGCTCGGTCGTCGACCGGCTCGACCTGCAGTCGAAGCGGTTCGGCATCGAGCCCGAGATCACCTGCAAGGTGGCGCGGATGAGGGCCCGGGTCTACGAGGTGCCGATCTCGTACCACGGCCGGACGTACGAGGAAGGGAAGAAGATCGGCTTCAAGGACGCCCTCCAGGCCGTCTGGGTGATCCTGAAGTTCGCGCGGTGGGAGGCACCGCGCGGCGACGTCGGGACGATGACGCTCCGCCGGATGGAGCGGCTCGCCCCGTACAACGCCTGGCTCCACGACCGCTTCGACGCCGCGCTCGGACAGCGGGTCCTCGAGGTCGGCTCCGGCGTCGGGAACCAGACGCGCTTCTTCGTAGAGAGGGAACGGGTCGTCGCCTCGGACGTCGAGGTCCACTACGTCCGCGAGCTGACCGCGAGGTTCGGGAACCGCTCGAACGTCCGTGTCGCGTCGTACCGCTTCCCGCTCGCCGACGCCGACAGGGCCGAGCTCGTCGCCGAGAGGCTCGACTCGATCGTCTGCCTGAACGTCCTCGAGCACATCGAGGACGACGCCGGGACGCTCCGCGACTTCGCGTCGGTGCTGGCGAAAGGCGGCCGCCTCGTCCTCCTCGTGCCGTCGCTGAAGGCGCTGTACGGAACGCTCGACGTCCACCTCCACCACTTCCGCCGCTACGAGAGGAGCGAGCTCGTGAAGCTCGTTACGGGGGCGGGGTTCGAGGTGGAGACGGCGAGGTTCCTGAACCGCCCGGGCGTCCTCGGCTGGTGGCTCAACTCGCGGGTCCTGAAGCGGAAGGTCCTCCCGAAGGGGCAGCTCCGGGCCTTCCGGTGGCTCCTGCCGCTCCTCAAGCTCGAGGAGAAGCGCTCTCCGTCGTTCGGGATGTCGCTCCTCGTCCTGGCGCGGAAGGCGTGACGCCGGGGCGTCTCGCCCGGCTCGAGCCCTTCGCCGCGCCCGCGGCGCTCGCCGGGGCGGTCGCGTTTCGCTGCCACGACTACCTTCTCGGAGGGAGCGTCGTCGGGCGCGACGCGGTCTTCTTCTTCGTTCCGCTCCGGGAGGTGACGTCTCGCCTCCTTTCCGCGGGGGAGCTGCCGCTCTGGAACGACGCATCCGGCGCGGGACGGGCCCTGGCCGCGAATCCGAACGCGGCGGCGTTCTGGCCCGGCACCTGGCTCGTCCCGATCCTCGGCACGACGGGCCTCTTCCTCCTGCACGTCCTCCTCGTCGTTCTCCTGGCGTACGCGGCGCTCCGCGCGCTCGGTCTCTCCCGGGTCGCCTCCTCTGCCGGCGGCCTCGTCCTCCTCTTCTCGGGCGTCTTCCAGACGGTCCCGCTCCTCTTCACGACCGTGGCCTCGCTCGCCCCGATACCCCTGGCTCTCGCGGCCATCGGGACGCTCGACCCCGACGACCGCCGCGGCACGCTGCGGACGGTCGCCGGCGTCGGGCTCGCGCTCGGGCTCTCGCTACTCGGCGGGGAGCCGGTCGTGGCGGCGACCGGCGCGGCCGGCACCGCGGCGGTCGCGCTCACGGGCGCGCTGGCCGACGCCCGGCGGGGGTCCGCCCGGCGCGCGGCCCGGCGCATCGGCGCGCTCGCGGCGGCGGGCCTCCTTTCCGCCGGCATCGCCGCCGTCCAGCTCCTCCCGGCGGCGGGCGAGCTCGTCCGGTCGGCGCGGGGGACACAGATGCAGGCGGAGGAGGGGGCGCTCTTCTGGTCGGTGCGCCCGGCGCGGCTCCTGACGCTGCTGGAGCCGCGGCTGACGGGCGATCCGCGCGCCGAGGACGACGCGGACTACTGGGGCTCGGCGACGTTCGACGCCGGGAACCCCTACTTCCACGACCTCGCGCTCGGCCTGCTGCCGCTCGCCCTCGCGGCCGCCGCGGCGGGGGACCCACGGGGGCGGGCGGCGCTCGGCCTCGCGGGTCTCGCCGCGTGCCTCTCCTTCGGGAGGTACCTCCCGCCGATCGGCGCCCTCCTCGGCGCGCTGCCGGTCTTCCGGTATCCGGAGAAGTGGTGGCTCCTCGCCACGCTCGGCATCGTGGGCGCGGCGGCGGTCGGCGTCGACCGGCTCCGCGACGATCCGCGGGCTCCGCGCCGCTTCGTGAGGGCTTCGGCCCTCCTCGCCGTCGTGCTCGTCCCCGTCGCGGCGCTCGCCTTCACGGCTCCGGACCGGCTCGCCGCGCTGCTCCGGGCCGTTTCCCTCGCCGGCGACGACGTGAGCGGCGATCGGGTCGGAGCGCTGCTCGGACCGTTGCTCGTCGGGGCGCTCGCGACGGCCCTTCTCCTCGCGGCGCTGCCGGCGCTCGTGAGGACGGGTCGGGTCTCTCCGCGGGTGGCGGCGGGCCTCGCCGCGGCGCTCTTCCTGCTCGACGGGGGGCGTCGGGTCGCCGGTGCGATGCCGTCCGGGCCGGCGGGATTCTGGGACTCCGTTCCCGCGGAGGTGGCCGCCGCGAAGGAGGCCGCCGGCGAGGGACGCTTCTACGTCGACGGGGCGGACGACGTTGCCCGGGCGACCGCGCTCGCGCGCGAGCGCGCCGGGCTCGACCCGCTCCGCCCGGTCACGGGCGCCGCGTGGGGGCTGCGCTACGGCGGCGACAACGACGTCGACCGGATGTCGACGCCCGAGGCGGTGGCGTCGTCGGCGACGCTCGCGCGGCTGCCGTGGAGCGAGGAGAAGGTCCGGCGTCTCCGGACGATCGGCGTGACCGCGGCGCGAACCGACGCGCCCGGGCCCGACCCCCCGGGCGTTCGCGTGACGGCGCGATTCGGCAGCGCGCGGATCGTCGCGCTGGACGGCGCACGACCCGAGCATCATTTCGTGAGCCGCGCCCGTCCCTCCCCCGGCGAGCTCGTCGTTCCGGCTCCCGCCGATCCCCTCCGGGAGGCGCTGGTCGTCGGGCTCGGCGAGGAGAGTTCTTTCGGAGCCGGAGAGGTTACGTACCTCGAGCGAACGAACGGTCGCCGCCGTCTCCGGGCGCACGTGGCGCCGCCGGGGGGGCTGCTCGTCGCCGCACGCACCTTCGACCCTTCCTGGACGGCGACCGTCGACGGACGGAAGGTCGAGAGCCTCCGCGCGGACGGCTTCCTGACGGCCGTCCTCGTCCCGGCCGGCGAGCACGAGGTCGTCTTCGCCTACCGGAACGGGCGGATCCTCGCCGGCCTCGCCGTCACGCTGTTCTCCCTCGGCGCCGCCGCGTCCCTGGCGTTCGCCCGGAGGCGCGGGTGACGAGCCTGCGCGGCCTCTTCGAGAGGCGGCCGTTCGCGGTCGCCCTCCTCGTCGCCCTCGTCCTCCTCCTCGTTCCCTACCGCGCCCTGCTCGGCCCCGGCGTCCCGTCGAGCCGCGACCTCCTGCCGTACTTCTATCCGCTGAAGACGCACCTGGTCGAGGCGCTCCGGGCGCGGGAGATGCCGTGGATCGACCGCTTTCGCCAGGGCGGCCTCCCGCTCCTCGCCTCGCCGGGCGTCGCGGCCTTCGACCCCGGAAACGTCCTCTTCGTCCTCCTCCCGACCGCCGTCGCCGCGAAGGCGTGGATGCTCCTGCGGGTCCTGACGGGGGCCGCGGGCTTCGCCGTCTTCCTCCGGCTCTCGGGGATTCCGCCGCTCTCCTCGGCGCTCGGCGGCCTCACGTGGGGCGCGGCGGGGATCACGGCGTCCGCGGCGAGCTTTCTGAGCACCTCGTCCGCGCACGCGGCGCTGCCCTGGCTCGCGGCCGCGCTCCTTCGGGTCCGTTCGCGGCGCGATGCGCGAAGCCTCGTCCTCCTCGGCGTCGCGACCGCGCTCCTCGTCGTCGCGTCGGTTCCGGAGCCGCTCCTCGCCGCGGCGCTCCTCGCCGTCGTCCTCCTCGCCGGGCGGGGCCCGACAGCGTGCCTGCGCGAGCGGGGGGCGACGCTCCTCCTCTGGGGGG
>CAZWRQ010000139.1:0-12583 GCA_964636395.1 uncultured Holophagales bacterium | reverse complement strand
GGCCCAGGCGCCGCGGTCGTTCCGTCCGCCGTTGTCGGTCCGGCCGTGGGGAACGGCCCGCTCGATCGCCGTCCGCACCGCGTGGAGGTCGTCGGGAAGGTCCCGCGCGGCGAGGTCGGTCTTGAGCGCCATCATCCCGCAGCCGATGTCGACCCCGACGGCGGCCGGGATGATCGCCCCCACGGTCGGGACGACGCTCCCCACCGTCGCGCCGATCCCGAGGTGGACGTCGGGCATCGCCGCGACCCACTTGTGGATGAACGGGAGGCGGGCGATGTTCGCGAGCTGCTTTTTCGCCTCGGGCTCGAACGGGACGCCCCGCGTCCAGCTCTTCACCGGGACGCCGCCGGGGATGTCGATCACGTCGAAGTTGCGGTCGGTCATGGCTTCTCCCGAAGGGCGCGACGAGGGGTGTCGAAACGGACTGCTCTACCCGGCTGAGCTACGGCGCTCGTCTCCCGACGGCACCGGCGGGATTCGAACCCGCGACATGTAGTTCCGACGGCATTCGCGCCTGTCGATCTCGTTCCTCGATTGCGGCGACGAGGAGTCGGGAGACGTTCCCGGCGCTCTGTCCTGAGCTCTCGCTTGCGCGATCCGGGCATCGCACCCGGCCTCCGGGGTGAATGTAGTCCCCCTTGCATTCGCCGCGTTCACTTCAATGAGCCGATGAAGGGGCGACGAGGTTCGGCGAGAGCTGCGGGCATCGAACCCGCTCGTGACCATGTACTCCCGCCGGCATTCGCCCGTCGTCGTTCGATCGAGATGCCGGGCCGACGAGGGGACGCCGAGACGTTGACATGGTGTAGATGTAGTCCCGGCTGCATTCGGCCCGACGATCTCAGGTTGCTTCAGAGTACGACCTCCTCGACCCGGCCCACCCAGTGGTCGGCGGCCAGCTTCCCCTGCGCGAACGCGGAGAGGACGTTGAAGACCTCGTCCGAGAAGCCGCCGACGTTCAGGACGTCGTCGCTCTCGGCGGCCTGGGTCGTGCCGGACGGCTGGAGGTCGACGCAGGCGAGCTTCGCTCCCGGGTTCCGCTTGCGGAACCGCGACCACTCGCCCATCAGCGCCGACCCCCGGCCCGTCCTCGGGTCGGCCCACGACTCGTTGTCGGAGACGAAGATCACGAGGTCTCCCTTCGCCCTCCGCCCGTTCAGCGCCTCGAGCGCCGCCGAGCAGTTCGTTCCACCTCCTCCGATGGCGGCGAGCTTCCTCGCGTTCGTCAGGACCGTGTCCCTCGGGTTCAGAACCACCGGCACCACCTTCTGCTCGAAGGGGAGCACCTCGGCCTTCGGGTTGGCCCGCACGATCGCCGCCGCGACGAGCGCCGCGACGTCGATGCACCGGACCGCGGTCGTCGCCCCCTTCCGGTGGCCGGTCACGGGCGAGGACATCGAGCCAGAGACGTCGGGGCAGACGAAGACCTTCCCTTCGATCCGCGGCACGTTCGCGATCGCGACCTCCATCGCGTCCTGAAGCGCTTCCCGGACGACCAGCGGCACGCCCTCCCTCGCCGAGGAATGCGCGGCGAGGAGCTGGTACGGGAAGGCCCGCGCCTTCGCGACCTCCTTCGGGTCCGCGAGCCGCGACGCGACGAGATCGGCCAAGCCCGGCACCTCGAAGACACCGTGCCGCGCGAACGTGTTCAGGTTCATCCTCGTCATCTGCCACGACGCCTTCCGCGCGATGGCGACCCACTCGTCCCGGCCGAGCTCGAGAGCCGTGAGCATCTCGAACGGGACGTTCGGGACCTGCCGCGTCCCGCTCGCTCCCGCCGACTTGAACGCTTCGAACTGCCGGACGATCTCCGGGAGCGCGGTCTCGTCGACCTCCTTCCCGATGAGGTAGCCGTAGAGCGCCTGCCGCGCCCCGTCGGCCGGCTTCGGATGGACCATCTTGATGACGTCGGCGAGCGACGGCTGGTTCCCGACCGACGCCCGGAAGAGCGCCGTGCCGCTCTTCCCGGCAAGCCACTCCCTCACGAGCCGCTTCGGGACCGTCCCGAGCGACTTCCTCCCCACGGCCCCCGACCGGACGACCTGGACGAAGCTTCGGAGCATCTTCCCGTTGTCGACGACCCGCGGGAACGCCTTCGCGAGGTGCTCCGGCGACCGCGTCGAGAGAACGGCGCAGAGGAGGGCCGGGGCGTCCTTCATCCAGGCGCTCTCCCGCGCGAAGACGGCGAGCTTCGCGAGGAACTCGGAGTCGACCTTCGCGGCGAGGGCGAGGAGCTTCTCGAGCTGGTCGTCGGCCGAGGCGTAGAACGTCGCGTTCAGGCACCCCGTCGCCACGTACTGGGCGAGGGCCTGCTTCGGCGTCCTCTCGTACGCCGCACCTCCCGCTTCGTTCGTGGCGTTGGTCGCCGGGACGAGCTTTCCGACGAGCGACCTGAAGAGCCTCCTGTTCGCCATGGCTTCCTCCGCGTCCCTTCGTTTCCTGTGGACCGAGATTGCGAAGGCGGTGCCATGCCGGGCGGAAGAGGCCCGGCGGCCACACAAGTCTCTGAAAGAAAACGACTTGTCGGTGGCCGGCGCCGGGCGGAGGGGTCCTGGAGGTCGCCGGCATTGAGCCCAGGCGATAAGCAGGCATATCCTGACGGATCATGACGCGTCGCAGGCAGGTCGTCTTCGGGCTCCTCGGGGCCACGCTCGACCGCGGCGAGGGCTCCGAGCGGTGGGAGACGTGGCGTCCGACGGTCTCGCTCTTCCAGCACGAGGAGCTGCTCCTCGACCGGCTCGAGCTGATTCACCAGGCCCGTTTCGCGAAGCTCGCCCGGCGCCTCGTGGACGACATCGCGTCCATCTCTCCGGAGACCGAGGCACGACTCCACGCCGTGGAGATGCGGGACCCGTGGGACTTCGAGGAGGTCTACGGCGCGCTCCACGACTTCGCGCGCGCGTACCCCTTCGATCCCGAAAGGGAGGACTACTTCGTCCACATCACGACCGGCACGCACGTCGTCCAGATCTGCCTCTTCCTCCTGACGGAGGCGCGGCTCTTCCCCGCCCGGCTCATCCAGACCTCGCCCCCGGAGCGCCGCCACTCGTCGAGCCCCGGCACCTACCAGGTCATCGACCTCGACCTCTCTCGCTACGACCGCATCGCGGCGCGCTTCCGGAAGGAGCAGAGAGAGGGGCTCTCGTTCCTGAAGTCGGGCATCGCGACGAAAAGCGAGCGGTTCAACGCGCTCATCGAGCGGATCGAGCGGGTGGCGATCGCCTCGCCCGAGCCGCTCCTCCTGATGGGGCCGACCGGGGCCGGGAAGTCGCTCCTCGCCCGGCGGATCTACGAGCTGAAGAAGGCGCGGCGGCAGGTGTCCGGCTCCTTCGTCGACGTGAACTGCGCGACGGTGCGCGGCGACGGCGCGATGTCGGCGCTCTTCGGCCACGAGAAGGGGGCGTTCACGGGAGCCGCGGAGAAGCGGCTGGGCCTCCTGCGCGCGGCCGACGGCGGCGTCCTCTTCCTCGACGAGATCGGCGAGCTGGGACCGGACGAGCAGGCGATGCTCCTCCGGGCGCTCGAGGAGAGGCGGTTCCTGCCGCTCGGCTCCGACCGCGAGGTGCGGAGCGAGTTCCAGCTCCTCGCCGGTACGAACCGCGACCTCCAGGCGGACGTCGCGGCCGGCCGTTTCCGCGAGGACCTCTTCGCCCGGATCAACCTCTGGACGTTCCGCCTGCCGCCCCTCCGCGAACGTCGCGAGGACATTCCTCCGAACCTCGACTACGAGCTCGACCGCTTCGCGGAGCGGAGCGGAACGACCGTCCGCTTCAACCGGGAAGCCCGGGAGCGCTTCCTCGCGTTCGCGATGTCGGGAGAGGCGACCTGGGACGCGAACTTCCGCGACCTGAGCGCCGCCGTGACGCGGATGGCGACGCTGGCCGCGGGAGGGCGGATCACCGTGGCCGACGTCGACCCCGAGATCGAGAGGCTGAAGGCACAGTGGCGCCGGCCGGGAGCGCGCGTCGCGCCGGACTCTGCCGACGGCCTCGTCGGCATCCTCGGGCCCGGAGCCTCCGGGATCGACCGGTTCGACCTCGCGCAGCTTCGGGAGGTGATCCGCGTGAGCCGGGAGTCCCGTTCGCTCTCCGAGGCGGGGCGCACGCTCTTCGCGGCGTCGCGCGCCCGGAAGAGCAACCCGAACGACGCCGATCGTCTCCGGAAGTACCTCGCCCGGTTCGGTCTGACGTGGGCGCAGATCTCGGGTGCGTGAATCCGCGTTCGATCCCGACGGCCGGCCCAAGACGGGCCGCCCTGGTGGTCTGGGGCGGGACGGCGTCCACAGAACGGCCGCGCCGCAACCCCGCCTCTCCCGCTCGCGATCTGTGACACTCCGCGCATGAAGACGATCGGACTCCTCGGCGGAATGAGCTGGGAATCGACGGTGCCGTACTACGTCACGCTGAACCGCGTGGTGGCGGAGCGGCTCGGGGGCCTGCACTCCGCGAGGATCCTCCTGTCGAGCGTCGACTTCGCACCGCTCGAGGCCCTGATGCGCGCGGGGGACTGGGACGAGATCGGGAAGACGCTCTCTCGGGAGGCCGTCCTCCTCGAAGGGGCCGGGGCGGGGGTGCTCGTTCTCTGCACCAACACGATGCACAAGGTCGCGGAAGCGCTGGAGGCGGCCGTGGGGATCCCGCTCCTCCACATCGCGGACGTGACGGGAATGGCCGTCCGCGCCGCAGGCCTCAGGCGGGTGGGGTTCCTCGGAACGCGGTTCACGATGGAGGAGGACTTCTACGCCGCGCGTCTCGCCCGCCTCGGGATCGAGGTGCTCACGCCGCCGGCCGAGGCACGCTCGTTCGTCGACCGCGTCATCTTCGAGGAGCTCTGCCGCGGGCAGTTCCTCGCGTCGTCCCGGAGCGCCTACTCAGAGGTGATGCAGGGCCTGGTCGCGCGCGGTGCCGAGGGAATCGTCCTCGCCTGCACGGAGATCGGGCTGCTCCTCGGCGACGCGCCGTTCCCGGTGCCGCTCTTCGACACCGCCGAAATCCACGCGCGGGCGGCCGCAGACGCCGCGCTCGCCTGAGGGGACGAACCGGCCCGGTTCCCCGGCGTGCGGGTCGGCGAGACCGGCCGATTCCAGCGCCCCGGCGGAATCTTCTCGTCGGCTCGTAGAATTCCGCCCTCGCCGTTCGTCGTTGGTGTGAAGGCCGGGCAGGAAGCCCCGCCCGAAGGACAGGAGTACGCCATGCCGCAGTACCTGGTTGCCGGTTACCTCCCCGACGACTTCGACCCGTCGCAGATGGACGAGGCGGTGGGTCGCGAGATCCACGCCCTCAACAAGGAGATGATCGCCGCCGGCGTCCGGAAGTTCGCCTGCGGGCTCGGGGCCGCCAAGGCTCTGCGGTCCCAGGCCGACGGCGGGATCCTCGTCACCGACGGGCCGTACCTCGAGACCAAGGAGCACATCGGCGGCTTCTGGATCCTGGAATGCGCCGACATGGACGAGGCGGTGGCGTGGGCGCGTAAGGGCGTCGCGGCCACACGGGGGCAGGTCGAGATCCGGGAGATCTTCTTCGTTCCGGCACCCGAATAGCCCGCCGCGCGCCCCGCCCGACGACACCGAAGCCGCCCGACCGCACGGAGGGCATCCGAGAGGGCTGTCGCCCGAGCTCGCTGGAGAAGAGATGCCGCAGTACCTGATCGCCATCCAACATCCCGAGGACTACGACCCGTCGCAGGAGGGCGAGGCGATGATCCGCGACATCGCCGCCCTCAACGAAGAGATGGACGCCGCCGGAGCCCGCTTCTTCGCCGGCGGTCTCGAATCGGCGCGCCACGCCCGATCGCTGCGCAAACAGCCCGACGGCGGGGTCTCCATCACCGACGGCCCCTACCTCGAAGCGAAAGAGCACGTCGGCGGCTTCTGGATCCTCGACTGCGCCGACCTGGACGAGGCCCTGGCCTGGGGACGCAAGGCCGTCGTCGCCTGCCGTGTTCCCGTCGAGGTGCGGGCCTTCCTGAGGATCCGGCCGAAGCGGGAGTCGCCCGGGCGCGGAGGCTCGGCGTGAGGAGGCTGACCCGGTAGCCTCGCGACCATGAGCGGTGTCCACGAGACGATCGAAGCCGTGTGGAGGCTCGAGTCCACACGGCTCATCGCCGCGATCGCGCGCGTCGTCCGCGACGTGGGCCTCGCCGAGGAGCTGGCGCAGGAAGCGCTGGTCACGGCCCTGGAGGTCTGGCCCGAGGAGGGCATCCCCGACCGGCCCGGGGCCTGGCTGATGACGGCGGCGAAGCGGCGCGCGATCGACGCGTTGCGCCGTGGCCGGATGCTCGAGCGGAAGCACGGGGAGATCGGCCGCGAGCTGGAGTGGCAGCAGCAGCGGCTCGGAGACGCCCTGGATCACGCGCTGGACGAGGTGATCGACGACGACGTGCTGCGGCTCGTCTTCACCGCGTGCCATCCCGTGCTCCCGGTGGAGGGGCGCATCGCGCTCACGCTGCGCCTGATCGGCGGCCTCACCACGGCCGAGATCGCGCGCGCGTTCCTCGTCCCGGAGAAGACGCTGGGCCAGCGGATCTCCCGCGCCAAGAAGACCCTCGCGGAGGCGCACGTTCCCTTCGAGACGCCGCGCGGGGACGAGCTGAGCCGCCGGGTCGAGTCCGTCCTCATGGTGGTCTACCTGATCTTCAACGAGGGCTACACCGCGACGGCGGGCGAGGAGTGGATGCGGACGGCCCTCTCCGAGGAGGCGCTGCGCCTGGGGCGGATCTTGCGGAGACTCCTCCCGGGCGAGTCGGAAGTCCATGCGCTCCTCGCCCTGATGGAGCTGCAGGCCTCGCGGAGCGCGGCTCGGCGCGGCCCGGACGGCGCGGCCGTTCTCCTGCCGGACCAGGACCGCTCCCTGTGGGACCGCGCGCAGATCCAGCGGGGATTCGCATCCCTCGAGAGGGCGCAGAGGCTCGGCGGCGGCGCGCGGCCCTACGCGCTGCAGGCCGCCATCGCCGCATGCCACATGCGCGCCCGCACGGCGGAGGAGACCGACTGGGACCGCATCGTCCTTCTCTACGACGCCCTGCTGCAGGTTCATCCCTCTCCGATCGTGGCGCTCAACCGCGCCGTCGCCGTCGGCATGGCCCGGGGCCCGGCCGCGGGGCTCGACGAGCTCGACGCGGCGACCGCGCTCGCCAGCGAGTCCGCGACCGCCGGCTACCACCTCTTCCCCAGCGTTCGCGGGGACTTCCTGAGGAAGCTGGGCCGGCTCTCCGAGGCGCGAGACGAGATCCGGCGCGCCCTCGCCATGACGAGGAACCTGCGGGAACGCGAGCTGCTGGAGAAGAGGCTGAAGGAGTGGGAGTCGGCCTAAGATCCGCGCCCATGTCCGTCTTTCGCGCAGGCCGCAATCGCGTCCGGCTCGAGGTGTCGGAGCCGCGGCTCCTGGGCTTGGCCGCGGCGCTCTGGGCGGAGGTCCACGGCGGCGACGTGCCCGACGACGCGTTCTGCCTCCGGATCGACGTGGGCGACGCGACGGTCGACGGCGATCCGGAGGAGGCGCTCCGGTGGGACGTGAGCGACGACGAGACGCGCCTCGTCGCCCCGGGAATCGAGATGACGGTCCGGCCGCGGGAGCGGATCGCCTCGGCCCGGGTGGCGCGCGTCCACGTCGACCTTCGCCCCGGCCTCGTGACGCGGCTCCTCCTGGAGGCGCCCGTGACGGCGATGAAGATGGTGACGATGCAGCTGCTGCACGCCGGCGCCGTCGTGGGCCCCGCGGGGGCCGTCGTCGTGCGCGGCGCGGCGGGAGCGGGGAAGTCGACGCTCGTGGCGGCCTGCCGCGCGGCCGGCCTCGGGTTCCTGGGGGACGAGAGCCTCCTCGTCGACCGGGACGACCTCGACCGCCTCGAGGCGACTCTCCGCGACCTCGTCCTCACGCCGGAGTCGGCCCGCCTCCTCGGCCTTTCGGCCGCGTCGGTCCCGACGTTCTCCGGCGGCGAGCGGAAGCGGCGCGTGCCGCTGCCCGAGCCGCTCGCGCCGGCCGACCGCCTCGCGCACCGCGTGGCGACGGTCCTCCTCGGGCCGCGCGAGCCGGGTCCCGCGCGCCTCGTCCCGCTCTCGGGCGAGCCGTTCCTCGAAGCGTTTACCGCGGGCGAGATCCCGCAGGAACGGATGTACGGAGGAGATCCCGCGGCGATCGCCCGGGCGTGGGACGGGAGGGGGACCTACCTCCTGACCGGCGCGATCGACCTCCCGGGCGCCGTCGACCAGATCCGTGATCTGGTGCACGGATTCGGCGCCCGCTGAATTCCTAGACTGCGTCTCAAAGAATGAGCGCAGCCGGGCCCCCCGTCCTCCTCGCCCACTCCTGCTTCCTCGCGCACGACCCGAAGCAGCTGAGGAAGATGCGCCCCTACCCTCCGCTCGCGACGCTCCTCGCCGCCTCCGTCGTCCGGCGCACGGGGCGGGAGGTCGCCCTCTTCGACGCGATGCTCTCGGCGGGCGAGGAGGAGTTCGAAGCGGATCTCGCGCGCGTCGCCCCGCGGGTCGTCGCGATCCTCGAGGACAACTTCAACTTCGTGACGAAGATGTGCACCCAGCGGAGCCGCGAGGCGTCGGTCCGGTTGATCCGGAGCGCGAAGGCGGCCGGGGCGCGCGTCGCCGTGAACGGGTCCGACGCGTCGGACGACCCGGCGTTCTACCTCGACGTCGGCGCCGACGCCGTGATCCTCGGCGAGACGGAGCGGACGATCGTCGACCTCCTCGACGCCTGGGACCGCTCCCCCGACGCCGACCTGTCGGAGATCGCGGGCCTCGCGCTCCCCGCCGGCGCCGTCCGAGCCGCCGGCAGCGCGCCGACCCGGACTCCGCCGCGCCCCTTCGTCGCGGACCTCGACGCTCTTCCCCTCCCCGCGTGGGACCTCGTCGACGTGGAGCGGTACCGGAAGGCGTGGACGGAGGCGCACGGGCGCCTCTCGTGGAACATGGTGACGACCCGCGGCTGCCCCTACCGCTGCAACTGGTGCGCGAAGCCGCTCTACGGCGTCCGCTACGCGCAGCGGAGCCCGGAGCTGGTTGCCGCCGAGATGAAGCTCCTGAAGGAGACGGTCGCTCCCGACCACGTCTGGTTCGCGGACGACATCTTCGGCCTCTCCCACCGCTGGACGGAGCAGTTCGCGGAGGAGGTCCGGGAGCGAGACGCCTCCATCCCGTTCACGATCCAGTCGCGCGTCGACCTGATGTCGCCGACCGCGGTCGAGGCGCTTCGCCGCGCCGGGGCCGAGGAGGTCTGGATGGGGGTCGAGTCGGGGGCGCAGTCGATCCTCGACGCGATGGACAAGGGGACGACGATCGCCCAGGTGCGCGGGGCGACCCGCCGGCTGAAGGAGGCGGGCATCCGGGCTTCCTGGTTCCTCCAGCTCGGCTACCCCGGCGAGACGTGGGCCGAGATCCTCGCGACGCGCGAGCTCGTCCGCGAGGAGCGCCCCTCCGACGTCGGCGTCTCGGTCGCCTATCCCCTTCCCGGGACGGTCTTCCACGAGCGCGTGAAGAGCCAGCTCGGGGAGCGGTCGCACTGGAGGGACAGCGACGACCTCGCCATGATGTTCGAGGGGACCTACTCGGCCCCGTTCTACAAGCGGGTCCGCGACCTCCTCCACGCGGAGGCCGCCCTCGGGGCGATCCCGCCGTCGGAGACGATCGGCCGGCGCCGCCGCAACCTCGACGCGGCGTGGCTCGCCGCGGAGCGCGACGAGCCGCTCTCGCGCACCGCGGGCGCGGCGCTCCCGACCCGGCAGCGGGGCTGACGGACGCCCGACCGGGACGAGCCGATGGCCGACCTCCTCCTCGCGCACGGCTACTTCCTCGCGGAAGACGAGAAGGAGCGGGCGGTCATGAAGCCCTACCCGCCGCTCGGCCTCCTCTCGCTCTCGGCATTCCTGAAGCGGGAGGGGTTCTCGGTCGAGGTCTTCGACACGACGTTCTCGACTCGCGAGGCCCTCTTCGCGCGGCTCGACGAAGGGCCCGGCGTCCTCGGCCTCTACACGAACCTGATGACGCGCCCGCCCGTCCTCGCGATCACGGCCGCGGCGAAGGCGCGCGGCTGGACGGTCGTCCTCGGCGGCCCCGAGAGCGCGAACTACCCGGCCGAGTACCTTTCGGCCGGCGCCGACGTCGTCGTCCGGGGCGAGGGAGAGGAGACGCTCCGCGAGCTCCTCCCGGCGCTCGCCGCGCGTGGCCCCCACCGTCTCGAGGGGATCGCGGGCGTCGCGTTCCGCGACGAGACGGGAGCGGTCGCCGCCGGAGCGCCGCGCGCCCAGGTCCGCTCGCTGGACGCGCTCCCCTGGCCCGACCGCGAAGCGATCGACCACGAGCCGTACCTCGCGGCCTGGCGGGAGCGGCACGGCGAGGGGAGCGTCAACCTCATCACGGCGCGCGGCTGCGCCTACAAGTGCGACTGGTGCTCGCACGCCGTCTTCGGCAACACCCACCGGCGGCGCTCCCCCGCGGACGTCGCGGACGAGGTCGCGTGGATCCGCGACCGCTACCGCCCGGAGCAGGTCTGGTACGCCGACGACGTCTTCACGATCTCGCATCGCTGGCTCTTCGAGTACGCCGGGGAACTCGAGAAGCGCGGCCTGAAGTTCCCGTTCGAGACGATCTCGCGGGCCGACCGGATGGCCGACGAGGAGGTCCTCGCGACGCTCGCGCGCCTCGGCTGCCGCCGGATCTGGATCGGCTCGGAGAGCGGGAGCCAGCGCCTCCTCGACGCGATGCGCCGCGGCGTGACGGTCGAGCAGGTGCGCTGGGCGACGCACGCGGCGCGGCGGCACGGGATCGAAGTCGGGATGTTCCTGATGTGGGGCTACGACGGCGAGACCGCCGAGGACGTCGAAGCGACCGTGGAGCACGTCCGCGCCTCGCTCCCCGACGTCTACTTCACGGCGCTCGCCTACCCGATCATGGGGACCGGCTACTACGAGAAGGTGAAGGACCGGGTCTCCCTCGCGCGGCCGTGGGCGGAGGGGGGCGACCGCGACCACGTCGTCGCGGGAAGGGCCGACCGCGAGACCTACCGCCTCGCCGACCGCTGGCTCCGCGCCGCCGTCGAGTCCCGGCGGCTCGAGGAGACGGCGCCAGAAGAGGCCCGCGCGCTCGCCGGCGAGGCGGACGCGGCCCGGCGGGAGTTCCTGTCTGCGTTCGCGGAGGGAGCCGCATGATCGCCGCCGCGAGCCCCTTCGACGCCCTCGCCGCGACGTACGACGAGGACTTCACCCGGACCGACCTCGGCCGGCGCCTCCGATCGGCCGTCTGGCGCCACCTCGACGCGGCGTTCGTGTCCGGTCATCGCGTCCTCGAGCTCGGCTGCGGGACCGGCGAAGACGCCCTCCACCTCGCCTCCCGCGGCGTCTCGGTCGTCGCCACCGACGCGTCGGGCGCGATGGTCGCCGAGACCGTGAGGAAGGCGCGGGGTTCGGGCCTCTCGCACCTCGTCGACGCGCGCCAGGTCTCGTTCGAGACGCTCGGCGCAGAGGCCCCGTCGCTCGGCGCGTTCGACGGCGCGTTCTCCGACTTCGGCGCCCTCAACTGCGCGGCCGCCCTTCCGCCCGTCGCCGAGGCGCTCGGGCGCCTCCTCCCCGCCGGCGCGCCCCTCCTCCTCGTCGTCATGGGGCGATGGGTCCCCTGGGAGTGGGCCTTCTACCTCCGCCGCAGCGACGGAGCCCGCGCGTTCCGCCGCTTCCGCCGCGGAGGGACCGCCTGGCGGGGACTCACCGTCCGCTACCCCTCCCCGGGCCGGTTCCTCCGGACGTTCTCACCCTGGTTCCGGCGGAGGAGGCTGGCGGCGCTCGGTGTCCTCCTGCCGCCGAGCTATGCCGCCTCCTCCGTTTCTCCGTCGACGCTCGTCCGCCTCGACCGCTGGGAACGGCGGCTCGAGTCGGCGCCGCTCCTTCCTCGCCTCGCCGACCACACGCTCTTCGTCCTGGAGAGGCGATGACCGAGCTCGCCGCGGCGGCGCGGCCGGTGCCGTCGCGCGCGGAGGGGGCGCTCCTCCCCGCCGTCGACCCGGTCGTCTCGCTCCCGATCGTCACGCTCCTGCCGTTCTCGCGCTGCAACTGCCGCTGCGGGATGTGCGACATCTGGAAGGAGAGGAACGGCGCGGCGCTCTCGCGCCACGACGTCGAGCGGCTCCTCCCCGACCTCGGCCGGCTCGGGACGCGGCGGGTCGTCCTCTCGGGAGGCGAGCCGCTGATGCACCCCGACCTCTTCGGCCTCGTCGCGCCGCTCCGCGAGGCGGGGATCGGCCTGACGCTCCTCTCCTCCGGCCTCCTCCTCGAGCGGCACGCCGTCGCGATCGCGGCGACGTTCGACGACGTCGTCGTGAGCCTCGACGGCCCGGCCGAGGTCCACGACGCGATCCGCGGTGTGCCGGGCGCGTTCGAGCGGACTCGGCGCGGCATCCGGGCGCTTCACGGCGGATCTCCCGTCCCCGCGCTCTCGGGGCGCTGCACGGTCCAGCGGGAGAACCTCGCGCACCTTCGAGCGACGGTCGCGGCCGCGCACGACCTCGGCCTCGGGAGGATCAGCTTCCTCGCGGCCGACACGACGAGCCCGGCGTTCGGGCGGGCGGCGGGGTGGGACGAGGAG
>CAZWRQ010000138.1:0-12626 GCA_964636395.1 uncultured Holophagales bacterium | reverse complement strand
GTGGTGGTGTCGGGGGGAGGGGCTACCTGAGACCGGGGCGGAATCCGCAGGCGACGAGCAGGGCTTCCTGAACCTCTGCCCAGCGGGCCTCCGGGAGCGAGCAGAGCGAGGGTCCGAGGCGCCCCTTCTGGGCAAGAGACACGTGATCGAAGTTGAGCGCGCAGGTCACGGACATTCCGTCGTCGGGAGTGAGGACAACCTCTGTCGGAATCCCTCGAATCGTCCGGGTGATCGGGACGACGATCACTTCCCCCAGAACGTCGATGACCTCGGGCCGGCCGAGTAGAAGGACTGGTCTTCGCTTGTCAGGAGGCCGAAACGTGTACCAGCGGATCTCCCCGCGGATCACGCGACGTCTTCCCAGCCCTCAGCGTCCCATGCCAGTGGGTCTTCGCTGTCGGCAAACTCGTGGTCCAGCACCGGGGAGCTCCGGTAGGCCTCGGCGGCCACTTCCCTCTCCTCCGAACCGGTCACCTGGAGGGCGAGCTGCGAGAGGCGAACCCTCTCCTCTCGCGTCAGCTTCGCCACGAGGGGCAGCAAGTCTTCGACCGTCACGTGCATGACAGGATCGAGTCTAACAAAGCCACGAGCGCACGTTGCTTCGTTCCGACCAAGGTCCACCGCTGGCGAAGCGCGCCTGACAAGCGCGCGAAGGCGGGCTTCCCGGTGGTGCCGATCGGCGACGACGGGACGGCCGGCGTGCCCGGCGCGCTGCGAATGCAGACGTGGCTAAATCAGAAGCGGGCCTTTACGCCCTCTTTGCGGGCCGTCCCTTTGACCGCCTCGGAGCGGGGAGAGCCTTCGCGACGTCCTCGAGCGACTCGATGGCGGCTCTTTGGCCCTCCGCCTCGAGGAGGGCACGCCTTCGCACGGCGAACAGGGCGTACTCGTCCTCCGCGTGTGCGTGGGCGTCGGCAGTGCTGACCGATCCGGCGTTCGTCAGGACGGTCCGGTCATTGAACCGAAGGAACTCGTCGAGCCGGGACTCCCAGTCTCTCAGGAAGACCTGTTTCCGGCGTCGCGCCTGGTCTTCCGCGAAGTCGAGCCACATCGTGACGATCCGGTTCAGCTCGGAGATCTCCTCTTCGCGGAGGTAGTTCTTCGCCACCGTGACGTCCGCCTTCCGGACACTCCCGCCCTTCCACGTCAGGAGACCCATGTTCGGGCTCGTGTGGTCGGCCCGCCCGGCGATCAGCTCGGAAGCGGTCTTCCCCGTCGCTGCGAAGTGGAGCTTGTTCTGGATGATCTTGAAGAACGCGACCGTGTCCTTCCGTGTGGCGTCGTAGTCGGCGGCAAGGGCGAAGATCTCTCGAACGCGCAGATACATTCGGCGCTCGCTGGCCCGAATGTCGCGAATGCGCGCCAGGAGTTCGTCGAAGTAGTCCGGAATCCCGGAGCCGTCGACCGGTGGGTTCCTGAGCCGCTCGTCGTCCATCGTGAAGCCCTTCACGAGGTACTCGCGGAGCCTCTCTGTCGCCCAGCGCCGGAACTGCACGCCCCGGGGCGAGCGCACGCGGTAGCCGACGGCGAGGATGGCGTCGAGGCTGTAGTACTTCACGACGCGCTGGACCTGCCTCGTGCCCTCCGGTCGAACTTGTAAGTAATCCTTACAAGTTCGCGAGGGGTCGAGCTCCCCGTCCGCATAAATGCTCTTCAGATGGAGGGTTATGTTTTGGGGTGTCGTCTGGAAGAGGTCGGCGATCAGCGCCTGGCTCATCCAGATCGTGTCCTCGGCGAAGCGGCACTCGACGCGTGTACGGCCGTCCTCGGTCTGGTAGACGAGGATCTCTCCGGACTGGACAGGCTCGTCGTTCAGCATCGGCTTCCCTTCGAACGGAGACTTCGCACGCGCTTCTTTGAACCGGCCATCGGGCCGCAGCTAGTTTGCCGCAGGTCGCTTCCTGATTTCGACCGCCGAGGAACCTGGTATTCGCTCGACGGGCTGCCGGGGAGGGACCCGCTCAAGCCAGCGGTCAGGCCCGGCGTGGGCTAGGTTCGCTCGTAGGCCGTGAGGAACTCGTCCCGGGGGATGCCGGCCTGCACAACGGGGTCGTCCTGCTCGAACTCCGACGGACCGAACGTCTCGATGTGGAAGGCAATCGCGGAGCGAACGTCGGCCAGCGCCTCCTCGTAGGTGTCGCCCTGACCGATGACGACCCCCTTGAGGCCGATCGGATACGCCACGTACGTATCCGGGTGCTTCTCGACGATGATCTTCACGTCCGTCGTCATGACGATCGCATCGTGACACGGCGCAACCGGCGGGCCCCGGGGCCGCCTGCTCGACCTCGACAGGGAGTGTTTCGAGCGGCTGCTCGGTCTCGCGCTTCCGGCAAGCTCCTGACGCCCGTCGGAAGGCCCCGCTTCAGGGCTTGGGAATCCGGATCCGGCTGATCATCAGCGAGCCGGAGAGCGCGAACACGAGGACCAGGGGGTGGAGGTCGAAGCCGGCGAGGCGGACGACGCCGAGCCAGAGGTCCTCGCCGACGGCGCCGACGTTCGCGGCGAGCGCGAGGAGAGTCACGAGGGCCATGGAGGTCGGTATCGGCGTCCCCTCGAAGTACTTCACCTTGCCCGTCCCTTCGGACAGGGCCTCGGCGGTGACGTTGTACCGGGCAAGGCGCGAGACGCCGCAGGCGACGAAGCCGACCAGGACGACGCGGTCCCACAGGCCCTGCATGCCGCAGCCTTACGCGAGGACCGCGGGGGCCACCCCGAGAGAGATGACGTCGGCGAGCGAGTCGAGCTCCTGACCCATCGGCGCCGAGGTCTGCCTCCACCGGGCAACGCGGCCGTCGAAGACGTCGAAGACGAGCGCGGCGAAGACGAGCGCGCACGCGAAGGAGACGTGCCGGACGTCCCTCGTCTCCAGGTAGGTCATGGTGGCGAAGAGCGCCCCGGTGCCGCAGACGGCGTTCGCGAGCGTGAACCAGTCGGCCAGGTGGAACTCGCGAATCATCGAGAAGTGCTTGCGCGGTGCCTCGGTCGTCATCGATCCAACTCCCTCCGGCCGGGAACGAGCGGCAAAGATCGCCTGGCCCGTCCTCTCGCCGCGGTCTCGGGGCGCCCCTGTCGAGCCGCCCGACGCCCCGATGAAACGCACCACCGGCGCGAGCTCTCTCGCGCCTTCACCTTCGACCGGCACTTCGCGGAGGCCGGCTTCACGATCTGGCCGTGAGAGGGCCCGAGTGAGATAGCCGTCCCCGCCCTGGCATCCCGCTCTCGTCCCGAACGACCCGGTCTACGTCTTCTTTCCGCTGGACGGGGGGCGCACGAGAGAGCGGTCGAGGTGCTTCTTCGCCTTCTCGAGCCAGCCGGCGTCGAGGAGGTCCTGCGGGCGGCCGCAGGCGCGCTTGGAGGCGAGGAGGTCGTCGAGCGCCGGGAAGGCGACCGGGATGCCGTCGTAGGTCGAGGCGACCCGTCGTTCCCAGGCGGCGCCGAACTCGAGGCCCGCGACGCGAGTCAGGATGTCGATGCGGTTCGGCTCCACGCCGAGCTGGATCACGGTCCCGGGCGTCGAGAGGTCTTCCACGCCGACGCCTTCGAGCGGCGCACCGAAGCGCGCGAGAGCGCCCCAGGCACGGGCCGCGTTCTCCGCCGTCGGCTCGACCCAGAGGTCTAGGTCCTTCGTGTAGCGGGGAACGGCGTGGAACGAGACCGCGTGGGCTCCGACGACGAGGAAGCGGACGTCAGCGACGAAAAACGCGGACAGCAGATCTCTGAAGTCGGGGTTCAGGACCCACCTCCCCCCGGAATGCCCGGGCCTCGCCCACCATCTGCCAGACGGCGGCAAGCCTCCCTTCGGCGCCCACTTCGCGCCAGAAGTCGAGGTCGAACGAGCCGTCGTCCTCCGCGGCGTCCCGCAGGACCCGGACCATCCGGACCGGCTTGCGCTCGCCCGAAGCGGCCTCGCTCTTCACCTCGCCATTATCCCGCGTTTGCCCCGCCCCCCGTGCTGCTAACGTTCCCCCGATGGACGCTCGTAGCCTGCCCCCGGAAGAGGGTCTCACCCGTCGGGAGCTCCTCGCGCTGATCGGGGCGGGCTCGGCGGCTCTGGCGCTGCCGGGCTGCTCGGTCAGCCCGCCGCTGTCGTCGGCGCGGACGGCGGCGATCATGGACGCCGAGGCGTGGGGCGGCCTCGCCGTGAGCCTCGACGGCGACGAGGCCTACGCGGCGCGCGTCGAGGGGACGCTCCCGAACGGGCTCCGCGGGACGCTCTACCGGAACGGGCCGGGGCTCTTCGACCGGGGCGGGAAGCGGCGGCGCGCGCTCCTCGACGGCGACGGCCTCGTGCAGGCGTTCCGCTTCGGCGAGGAGGAGACCTTCTACCGCGCGCGCTTCGTGAGGACCGGCAAGTTCGTCGACGAGGAGCGGGCCGGGCGGTTCGTCTGGGGGACGTTCAGCACGCAGGCCCCCGGCGGCTTCTTCGCGAACGTCCTGCCGCACCGGAGGATCCGGAGCCAGGCGGGGATCACGGCGGTGGTGCGTGGCGGGCGGCTCTACGCGTTCGACGAGACGGGGCTGCCGTGGGAGCTCGACGCGGAGACGCTCGAGACGCGCGGCGAGACGACCCTCGGCCTCGCGCCCGGCCTCACGTTCTACGCCGCGCACAACAAGGTCGACCGGGAGACGGGGGAGTGGCTCCACTTCGGCCTGGAGTTCGGGCGGAAGATGCGGGTCCACCTGACGACGTTCGCCGCCGACGGCTCGCTCGCGAACCACGATTCGTGGCCGCTCCCGCGCTTCTCCTACCTGCACGACTGGTTCATGACGCGCCGCCACGTCGTCCTCCACCTCCACCCGGCGACGATCGAGGTTTGGGGGCTGCTGCTGGGGCTGCGGAGCATCGTCGACTCGCTCCGGTGGAAGGGCTCCGACGGGAGCCTCCTGATGATCCTGCCGCGGGACAGGAGCGGGGGCGCGGCGCCGCGCTTCGTCGAGACCGAAGCGGCGTTCATGTGGCACTCGTTCAACGGGCACGAGGAAGGGGACGAGCTCGTCCTCGACTTCGTCGGCTACGACGACCCCGACCACTTCATCGGCGAGGCGCCGCTCGCCCTCGAGGTGATGAAGGGGCGTCCCGGCCGCTTCGAGCACCCGGGCTCGGTCCGCCGCATCCGCGTGGCGCCCGGGGCGGCGAGCGCGCGAAACGAGGTGCTCGCCCCCGGCAACTTCGAGTGGCCGCGGGTCGACGACCGGCTCCTCGGCCGGAGGCAGCGGTGGGGATACGCCGCGAGCGCACGGGAGAAGCGCTTCTTCTGGAACGCCGTCGCCCGCGTCGACTTCGAGAACGGGAACGTCGAACGGTTCGACTTCGGCGACCGCGTCTTCACGAGCGAGCCGGTCTTCGTCCCCGACCCGGAGCGATCCGCCGAGGAGGCCGGCTGGCTCCTCGTCGAGCTGTACGACGGCGACACGAAGAAGAGCTCCCTCGCGATCCTGGACGCTTCGCGGATCGGCGACGGACCGCTCGCACGCGTCCTCCTCGAGCACCACGTCCCGATCAGCTTCCACGGCTTCTGGCGACCGGCCAGCGTGCCCGCGGCCGGGTGGTAGGCTTTCGGACAGGAGAGATCCCATGTCGAGCCAGGCCGGGACTTCAGAGCCCGCGAGCCGCACCTCCGACGGACGGACGCCCGTCGCCGACCGGATCCGCGAGCGCATCCGTAAAGCACGCGGCCGGTTCCGCGCGAACGACAACATCGCCGCCTTCATCGAGGACGGGGAGCTCGACCTCCTTCGCGAGGAGGTCGCGGAGAAGATGGAGGCGGTCCTGCGGGCCCTCGTCATCGACACCGCGAGCGACCACAACACGCGGGACTCGGCCCGGCGCGTCGCGAAGATGTACCTCACGGAGGTCTTCGCGGGGCGCTACGGCAAGCAGCCCCCCGTGACGGAGTTCCCGAACGTCGGCCGGCTGAACGAGCTGATGATCGTCGGGCCGATCATGGTGCGGAGCGCCTGCTCGCACCACCTCTGCCCCATCATCGGGCGGGTCTGGGTCGGCGTCATGCCGAACGAGCACTCCGCCCTGATCGGCCTCTCGAAGTACGCCCGCCTCGTGGAGTGGGTGATGTCCCGCCCCCAGATCCAGGAGGAGGCGATCACGGAGGTCGCCGAGCTGCTCCTCGACAAGATGCAGCCCGACGGCCTCGCCGTCGTGATGGAGGCCGACCACTTCTGCATGAAGTGGCGCGGCGTGAAGGACGCGGACTCGAAGATGACGAACAGCATCATGCGCGGCTCGTTCCTGAAGAACCCCGACCTGCGGCGCGAGTTCCTCTCGCTCCTCGCGGGGCGGATGAAGTAGGGAGAAGAGAGATGCTCGTCCGGCTCCTCTACGCCAGCCGCTCGATCGCCCCGATCGACGAAGCCCTCGTCGCCTCGATCCTCGAGAAGGCCCACGCCCACAACGCCGCGCACGGCCTCACCGGCATCCTCTGCACGTCCGCCGAGGGGAACGTCTTCCTCCAGGTGCTCGAGGGGGGGCGCGCCGCGGTGAACGACCTCTACGGCCGCATCCTGCGCGACCCGCGCCACACGGACGTCACGCTCCTCGACTACGCCGAGATCGCCGAGCGGCGCTTCGCGACGTGGCGGATGGGGAACGTCCGCCTGAACCGCGTGAACCTCGGGACGGTCCTGAGGTTCTCGGAGACCGCGGTCCTCGATCCGTTCGCGATGAGCGGCAAGGCGGCGATCGCGCTCCTCGAGGAGCTGATGTCGACGGCGGCGACCGTCAGCCGCGACGGCGCGTAGCCGCCGGTCAGGGGGGCGTCAGCCAGAGGTCGAAGCGGATCTCGCCCGTCTTCGTCTCGTCGATGCCGTACGTGCAGTCGTGGTTCTGCGAGGCGAGCGTGAAGCCGGTCCACTTGCTCCGCGCGGAGAACGAAGTGATGCGGGGGCGCGCCGACGTGCCCGCCGTCGCGAAGTGGTATTGCGAGGTCCGCCAGTCTCCCGCCGGGGGGACGCCGGACCACGTGATCGACTCCCACCCTTCCATGCGGCACCCCGAAGGGCCGCACGTCGTGCCCGGGGGCATCGTCGTCACCGAGTGAGAGGTGAAGACCAGCGAGGTGAGGGTCTTCCGGTCCCCGGAGAGCGTGGCCACGCCCGAGTACTCGCTCTGGTTGTCCGGGTAGAGGCTTCCGCTCCAATGAACCTCGACCGTGTTGGGGCCCGTCCACCTGAGGTCGTAGCCGTCGAGCGCGCTCCTGAAGCTCATGGAGAGCTGCGTGTACCCGGGGCACATCGTTCCGGGTACGTAGAAGTCCAGCTCGTTCCTCCCGCCCGCCGAGACGCTCAGGCTGATCGGGGCGGTGCCGGTGTAGGGGCGGGAAGCGCGCCCGTTGGCGACGATGATGACGAGGCTCGTGCCGTCGTTGGCGAACGTCTCGGCGTTCTCGACCTCGAAGACGTCTCCGTCGAGGTGGTACCCCAGCCTCGTGAGCTGGCCCGACTTCAGCTTGTAGACGAGCGAGATGGCGTCCTTCTCCGGGTCCGTCAGGAGGAGGGAGACGTTCGTTCCGGCCGGCCACGTCTTGTCCGTGAACTGGATGCCGTAGAAGCGGGCCGAGAGGTCGGGCGCCGTCCAGTTGAAGGTCGTGCCGGTGGTCGAGGCGGACGCGAAGGCGTACCGGTTCCCCGCCGTGTCGACCCAGATGTCCGCGGCGGTCGGGAAGCCGTTGTAGAGGTGCTTCTGGGCGTACTCGTCCACGAAGAGGCGCCACGTGCTCTCGGCGTTCGCTCCGGTCTGGAGGTCGTAGGCGTCCGACGGCAGCACGGCCGAGCTGCTCTTCCTCCGGACGAGCTCTCCCACCGCCGCGTCTCCCTTGCGCCTCGAGAGGTCCCGCATCAGCTCGGCGGCCCCGTATCCGTGGTCCTGCACCGGGCCCGCCAGCGCCGGGTCGTCTCCCGGCGGCGGGAACTCGAGCCCCCGCTTCGTCATGAAGGCGTGGTTCTCCCGCACGACCTGCGGCGGGGCGGAGGACCCGTTGAAGTGGTTCTCGAACCAGACGGCCGTGGCCTCGTCGGCCCAGTACCAGGCGCCGGGCCTCTTGGCCATCGTGATCCGGTTGCGCGAGTCGTAGAGGTACTGGACGAGGTGGAAGAGCTCGTGCGCGGCGGCGTCCCGCATCAGCGGGATGTCGGACGGCGTGTTCAGGCGGTCCGCGTTCACGTGGAGCCAGTAGGAGTTCAGGCCCCAGCGCGAGGGGACGCACTCGGCGAGCCGCGTGGCCGTGTCGGGAGGGAACGGCTCGATCGAGACGTAGACCGGCCAGGAAGACCGCCGGGACCAGTCGAACCCGAGCGCGGCGATCTTCGTGTATGCCGTCTCCAGCCCCGCGGCGATCTCCTCCGCGCTGCCGAGGACCAGGTCCGTCACCGGGTAGTTCACCCGGAAGTGGCCCTGGGCGCTCAGGAGCTCCGCGTATCCCGCGATCCCCCAGATCGTGAACTGCTGCTGGACGTCCGCCGCCAGGGCGCGTGCGGCGGTGCCGGAGAGGCCGGTGGCCGCCGGGCCCGTCGCCGGCGGGATCGTCGCCGAGACCCGGCTCGCGGCGCGGGTCGCCGGGAGGAGCATCGGTGGCGCGCCGAGCGACGCTCCGGTGGGGACGAAGACCTCGTTCGCCGCGGCGACGAAGTCCCTTCCCGAGAGGCCGGGCGAGCGCGTCACGTCGAGCGTGAGCGTCACCGCTTTCGCGCGCTCGTCCGGCAGCCCGTCGAGGCGGAAGACGTCCGTCGTCCGGAAGCGGTCGTGCGGCGTCGCGGCCGTCGAGCTCCTCGTGATCGTCAGCGTCGCCGCCTGAGAGAACGTACCGCTCGGGACGGTCACGGTGAGCCCGCCGCCGCTCACGCTCCCTCCCGCGGACCCGATCGCGCCGCTCCCCGCCGTCACCCACCCGGAGGCGACCCGCTGCGCCGGGACGAAGATCGGGTCGCCGGTCAGGTGGTTGTCGATGACCGTCGCGAACGCGAAGAAGCGGCCCCCCGGCGTCGAGGTTCTGACGACCGCGTACCCGTCCTCGAGCGACGCCGAGAACGGCGCGAAGACGGCGTTGACCTGGGCGAACCCCCACGCCGGAAGGCGCGTGGCCGGGTCCGTCACGGTTCCGAGGAAGGCACCGTCCGCCGTGTAGAGGTCGACCTTCACGTCGATCGGGCTCCCCGTCGTGTTGACGAAACCGATGTTCGTCCGGAAGCCCGCGAGCGCGGAGGAGGGCCGGTGCGAGAGCTGGATGAGCCGCCCCTCCTCGCCGTAGCCGATCGCCTCCGCCTCGGGAAGGCCCGGCACGAACTGCCCGAAGGAGGCGCCCACTGGCAGGCCCACGGTGTTGGGTCCGATCAGGTTGTAGGTCCTGCTGTTGACGAGGATCGGGCCGGGCGAGGACGTGAGCCGGAGCGCGGCGGCGCCGGTGAAGGCGAAGACGGTCGCGAGGGCGTCGGAGTAGCGGACCGACTGCTGCGGCCCGAGGGAGAAACGGCGCGTGTCGGGGGACCCGTTGTCGGCGTTCTGCTTCAGCAGCACCACGTCGAACGAGACGGCCGTCGCCCCCGGGTTGTGGACCTCGAGGTCGGTTCGCCAGCTCGCGCCGTTCACGCCGGAGGCGTGGGCCGACGCCGGGACGTAGATCGGGCCCGTCGAGGGCTCGAGCGCCGCCATCTCGAGCGGTGCCGGCGGGGCGCTCCGGACGAGGGAGACCGCCGTTCCGCCCGAGAGGGCGTCGACGCGCGCCTCCCGCCCCGGGGAGCCGATGAAGAGAGGCGCGCCGCCCCAGTTCACCGTCGTCGTGCAGGAGTTGTCGGCCTCGTTCGACTCGGCGATCGTGTCGTCGGGGTCGATGGTTATCGTCGCGTCGTGGATCCCAGGGACGATCGCGCCCGTGTATTCCCACGTCAGGATCACGCCGAGCCCGAACTCGAGCCCGGTGGCGTTCTGCCAGACGGAGGTCCCCGCCGGCACGCCGTCGATGGAGAGGCGGAAGCGGATCGGCCCGGAAGCCGTGGCGCTGCCCGTGTTCGCGAGGAACAGCTGGATGAAGGAGCTCCCCGTCGTCGAGGGCGAGGGGGTGCAGCAGCCGGAGCTCGTGCAGCAGCCGGACGCGGAGTGGACGACGAAGCAGGCGGGCCACGCCGCCGGCACGTAGAGGACGAGGTTCGGCTTCGCGCCGGGCGTCGGCCCGGGAGTCGGCGTGCGGGTCGGGGTGGGCGTCGGCGTCGCGGACGGTCCGGGCGTCGGCGCCGCGACCGGCGCCGCGCGTTCCGCCGGGATGAAGACCGGGTCGCCCGAGTTGTGGTTGTCGATGAGCGTCGCGAACGCGAGGAGCTTCCCCCCGGGGGTCGACGTCTTCACGAGCGCCCAGCCGTCGGCCATGGTGCCGAACGGGGCGAAGACCTGGTCCAGCTGGCGGAAGCCGTACGCCGGGAGAGCCGTGTCGGCGCCGTCCCTCTTGCCGAGCCAGGTCCCGTCGGCCCGATAGAGGTCGACGCGGACGGCGATCGGGCTCTCCGTCGCGTTCACGAGGCCGAGGTTCGTCCGGAGGCCCGCGAGGCTCGAAGCGGGTTGCTGAGTCAAGTGGACGAGCCGCCCTTCCTGCCCGTAGCCGATCGCCGCCGACTCGTCCCACGCGGGGACGTACTGGCCGAAGGACGCTCCCTTCGGGAGGCCCCAGGGGTTCTCTCCAATCAGGTTGTACGTCCGGCTCGTCACGAGGACCGACCCCGACGTCACCGCGATCCGGAGCGCCGCCGCCCCCTCCGTCGCGAACTCGGAGACGAGGACGTCGACGAAGCGGCGCGACTTCTGCGCGCCGAGGGTGTACGCCCGGGAGGCCGGAGAGGAGTTCACGGCGTCGCGCCGAAGGAGCTGGATCGTGAACGAGGCCGTCCCGCCGCCCGGGTTGTGGACCTCGAGGTCCGTCCTCCAGCTGGCCCCGTTCGCGCCGCTCGCGTGGGCCGTGGCGGGGATGTAGACGACGGAGCCGCTCTCCGCGCTCGCGCGGGGCGCGGCCGCCGGGCCGGTCTGGCCGTGGGAGAGCGTCGCCGTGATCCCGACGGCGACGGAGGCGAGGAGGAGGAGCCGGAGTCCACGACGGGACCGCGCGCGACCGCTCATGACACCCTCCGCGCCGGAGTCGCGCCCGGGCCTGCGACGCGCGGCCCCGATCCGGACGATTCTACGGCGCCTCGGGAAGCGAGGAGTCGGTCCGAACGAGCGCCGGCTTCGCGAGCGCTTTGCTGGAGGACGGCCGAGGGGCCGGAAGGGTGGGCGCTCCGCCTCAGCCGCGGCGCGGGAGCGGGACGAAGCCCGAGGTCCGGCGCATGTACTCCGCGTACTCGGGGCGCTTCGCGGCCATGTGGGCGTCGAGCATCGCGACGCCGGACACCTTCACGAGGAGGAACGTCATCAGCGCCGGGGCGAAGGCCGTCGCCCAGCCCCACGGCGCGTCGAACGCGAGGAGCCAGAAGCCCCACCAGAGGAGCGCGTCGCCGAAGTAGTTCGGGTGGCGGCTGAATCGCCAGAGGCCCGTCTCGAGGACCGGGCCGGGGGCGCCGGGGCCGCCCGCGGCGCGGGCCCTCCGGTAGCGCGCGAGCTGCGCGTCCGCGACGGCCTCGATCCCGAATCCTGCAGCGAAGAGGGCGAGGCCGAGGAGGTCGGCGATGGAGACCGGGTCGGGCGCAGGGGCGGCCCCGGCCACCTGGAGCGGCGCCGAGATGACGACGACGAGCGCCCCCTGGAGGAGGAAGACCTGGAAGAAGCTGAACCACCAGTACCGCTCCGGCCCGTACTTCGCGCGGAACGCGGCGTAGCGCGGGTCTTCGGGCTTGCCGAAGCTCCGGAGGAGGAGGTGGAGGAAGAGCCGCAGCGCCCAGGCGGAGACGATGGCGAGGAGGAGACCTTTGCCCGGCGTCAGGCCGGTTCGGAGGACGGTGTGGCCCGCGACGAGGAGGAACGCGATCGACCACCACGGGTCGACGAGGCTCGCGTCGCGCAGGCGGACGCTGACGAACCAGAGGACCGTCATCATCGCCAGGACGAGCGCGGCGTTGCCGGCGAGGAGCTCGAAGCTCACGGCCGTACCCGAAGGGCGTCGTGCGCGGCACGCCCGGCGAGAGCGGAGAGGGCCGTGAGGAAGACGCCCCAGGCGAGGTCGATCGGGACGAGGAGCGCCGGCCAGTCGCGGATCACCGCCCAGCTCGTCAGCTCGAACGTCGCGTAGGCGACGAACCCGAGCCCCGCTCCGCGCCGCGCGGCGTCCCCTTTCGACCCGGCGCCGAGGACGGCCCAGCCGACGGTGACGGCGACGTAGAAAGTGTAGAAGAGCGCGGCCGCCGGGAGGTAGGCGTCGGGGCGGAGGAGGTCTCCCAGCGTCCGCGCGTAGAGGTCGCGCGCCACGACGCCGAGCCACGCGAGGTCGAGGGCGAGGAAGGTCGCGGCCGTCGCGAGGAGCGCGACGGCGACCGGTCTTACGGGGCGGGCGGGCGTCGGAGTCGGCATCCGCCCCCTCTACGCCGGGCGGCCCCGGGCGGACGTGGCCGGCGCACGGGATGGCGGCCCCGGGCTTCATACTTGCCGCGGTGGACGGACGAGTCGCACGTGTACCGAAGGGCGGGAGGCCGGGACC
>CAZWRQ010000137.1:0-12654 GCA_964636395.1 uncultured Holophagales bacterium | reverse complement strand
GGCGAGCATCTGCGTGACCTCGTCGCGGATCTCCGCCTTCTCGGTCTCGCGGGCGTCGCGCGGCCGGGCCGGCCCGGCCGCGCTCTCCTTCCGCATCCGCTGCGTGAGGCTCCGCCGGAGCAGCGTCTCGGCGGGCCCGGGGAGCGGGGTGAGGCAGATCGCCTTCTCCCAGGCGCCGGCCGGGTCGACCTCGGCGTTCCGGCCCGGGAGCGTCTCGGTGTTTCCGGAGCCCGGGACCCGGTCGACGTCGATGTAGACGTCGACGTTGAAGGTGTAGAAGCCGAGGCGCATGACGTCGGTCATCAGCGTCCCGCCCCCGTCGAGCGGCACCTTCTCCGTCTTCACGACGGGGCGGGCGAAGGTGGCCTCGAACATCGTCCCGTCCCCTTCGCGCCGGGCGGCGAAGGAGACGAGGTCGAGGTGGCCGGGGAGCATGTCGTTCCGGCTCCGGACCGGATAGGTGAGGTGCCCGTCGCCGTGGTCGTCCTTCTCGGGATCGGCCACGACGAAGAGCGCGCCCTCGGCCGCGCCGGCGGCCGTTCGCGGGGAGAAGAGAGGGAGGAGCGCGGCGAGCACGGCGGCGCCCCGGAGGAGGCACGGCGGGCGGGAGGTCATGCCGGGATCTTGCCGCAGGAGGCGGGGGTCGGAGCAGGAAAAAAGGGCCCGGCAGCCGAAGCTGCCGGGCCCTTCGGTCCTTGCGGGACGGGGTCCTAGAAGAGGATCTTGAGGTAGGCCTTCAGCCGCTGCTGGTCGAACTCGCGCTTCTCCATGGTGTTCCAGCCGCCGTAGCGGTTGAAGAAGCCGAGGGAGCCGACCGGGACGTGGACGTTCCGGGCGGTCTCCTCGCTCGCCGTCGTCGGGACGAAGCCGTCGCCGTAGTCGGGCTTGAACGTGCCGAAGTTGTACTCGTAGACGAGGCCGCACTCGGAGAGGCCGCCCAGCGTGTAGCGGAACTTCGCGATGAGCTGGTTCTTCTGATGCTTGCCCGAGGCCATCTCCATCATGTTGTAGGCCTGGAAGGCGGTGTTGCCGTCCTCGAGGTCCGCGTCGTAGTAGATGTACTCGAGGGAGCCGTAGAGGTCGCGCGTCCACTGGTACCCGGCGCCGGCCTGGACCATCACGTAGCTCAGGTCCCGGTCGTCGTCGGAGACGTCGCTGAACGGCTTCCACTGGTAGCCGACCTGCCCGTTCGCGCCGGTGATCACGCCGGGGTTGTTGAAGAAGTCGGCCGTCGAGTTCGTCCCGTTGTACTTGTTGACCTGGTTCTTGCAGCCGAGCGTCCCGGACGTCGCGCAGTCTCCCGGGAGGTACGGGAGGTACTTCGCGTCGTTGAGCCGCTTGTCGGTCTCGCTGATGAGCTTGATCTTTCCGAACAGGTCGATCCCCTTGCCCGCCTCGATGACGTACTTGCCCTTGAGGAGCGCGATGTGCGTCGTCTTGTCCTGGAAGGGGGCGTAGGCCGAGCGGTAGCTCGCCATGCCGACCTGCATGTCCATCGCCGGGAAGGGCGAGTTCGTGATCGCCCGGGAGTCGTCGCCCCAGGCCTGCCAGTTCGTGTCGTAGGTGAGGTAGGTGTACTCGCCGGCGAGCTCGAGGTTCCCGCTCTGGAAGGTCGGGGTGATCGTGATCCCCTCCCACCCGATCGCGGTCTCGGCCATCGGCTCGTTGAAGTCGGTGAACTGGTTGTCGACGTTGATCGTCGCGACCTGCTGGGCGTTCCCCTGCCAGCCGCCGTAGCCGATGACGGTCGGGTTGCCGCCCCAGATGCCGTAGGTCGCGTTGCCGGGGCCCGGGAGCGCCCAGGTGGAGTCGTGCCCCTCGGTGAGGAGGACGTCCGACTCGCGACGGGCCGCCATGGCAGACGCGTACTCGGCGCCGATGTGGAACGCCTCGACGTTGACGCCGAAGCCGGTGCCGCCGAGGTCGGCGAAATCGAGGTTCAGCTTCCCGCTCCAGTCGTTGTGCTGGCCCGCGGGGACCGGCGAGTAGCCGTTCATGCCGAAGCTCGCGGGGGCGAGGTCGCTCGCCGACTCGTAGGTCGAGTAGTAGAAGGCGGCCTTCGCGTCGACGGCGGCGCTCGGGTGGATGCCGAGCTTCGCGCCGAAGACGGTGTTGCGGAACCGCGTCCGCGTGTCCTTGCCGTCGTCCCAGTTGATGTCGCGGGAGTCGACCTCGATGTCGTTCACCCACTGGACCAGGCCGCCGACGTCCCACGTCGAGCCGCCGGAGTACTTGAACTGGCCCACGTACGCCCCGTCGGCGACGTGGAAGTTCCCCGTCTTGTACTCGGGGCCGGCCCAGAGACGCGGGAGGGAGATTCGCGCCGCGTCCCACGTGAGAGCCTTGTCCATCGCGGAGCCCTGGAAGAGGAGCCCCTGCACGTTGTCGCGGTCGATGTAGCGGATGCGGCCGACGACGTACGGGTCGAACATCCCCCAGTCGCTCGAGCCGATCGTGGCCGAGTCGAGCCAGGAGTAGCCCGGGGTCAGCGTCACGGTGACGCCGCGGAGCTTGATGTACTGGTTCGAGCGCGGGTCGAACTCGCCGCAGCCGACCGAGGTGCCCGAGCCGCTGCAGTCGTCCGACGGCTTGCCCCAGCCGCCCATGTTCGTCCAGAAGTTCTGGTAGAAGCGGCTGTGGATGCGGGCGTTGACCTCGACGGCCTTCGAGACCTTCGCGTTCAGGAGGAGCTCGATCTCCGTCCCCTGGCCGTTGTCGCCGTAGCCCTCGCCGGGGGCGTCCTTGAAGTTGTAGAGGGCCCCCTGGTCCCGGCTGTTGCCCCAGAGCCACTTCGTGTAGGTCGTGCCGCTGATCGTGAGCTGCGGGCCCTGCTGCGCCCAGGCCGTGCCGGAGACGGCCACGGCCGCGAGGAGCAGCACGAGCCCGAGGGTCTTGGTCGTGCGCATGTCTCTACTCTCCTTCCTTCGAATCGGAACGGGATGCTCCTACTTGCGGACCATCGGAAGGGTCGCCGTCTTCTTGGGCGTCCCGTCCGCCTCGCACTCGTAGGCGAGCGCCTTCTTCTGCTCCTCGACCTCCGAGGCGTCGCCGGTCCCCTTGCCCGCGAGGATGTCCATGACGTGCGGGTCGCAGTCGCCGTCGGTCCCGCCGCCGAACCGGTGCTGCCCCTCGAACTCGTTCACCTTCCGGGTGAGGAGGTCGGCCTTGTCCGGGAACCCCTCGTTCGACTGGACGACGACCTGGTAGCCCCACTTCGCCGGGTCGCCTTCGCCGAGCTCCTTGAGGCTCACGGTGCCGCTGATCGTTCGGCCGGCGCCCCGCGTCCGCGTCGGGACGAGGACGGCGCCCTTGGCCCAGGCGGCCTTCGTCTCGACCTCGCTGACCACGCGGTTCTGGGGCTGCGGCGAGAGGATCACGCACTTGTCCCACGCGTCGGCGGGCGCGAACGCGACGTTCAGGCCGGGGAGGCCCTTCGTGAAGCCGCTCCCCTCCTTGCCGTCGGTGTCGATGAAGACGAAGACCATCTGGGTCGCGAAGCCGCCGCCCATCCCCCACGGGTCCTCGAGGGCGCTGCCGAGCGTGACCGAGAAGGTGGCCTTGTCGCCCGAGGCCTTCATCTTGAACTCGACGAGGTCGAACGATCCGGCCTTGTAGACCTTGTCGGTCGGGTAGACGTAGGTGCCCGGTCCCTTGTCGTCGCCCGTCGGGTCCTTGAAGGAGACCTCCTGGGCGAAGGCGGTGCCGGCCACGAGGGCGACGGCGAGGAGAACGAACGTCGGGAAAAGCCATCTCTTCATTTGGAGCCTCCCTTTCTGCTTTGGATTCAGCCCTTGACGCTCCCGGCCGTGAGGCCGGAGACGAGGTACTTCTGGAGGAAGAGGAACAGGGCGACGACGGGGATGGAGACGACGACGGCGCCGGCGGCGAAGTAGCCCCACTGCTGCGAAAAGCCGCCGACGAAGAACCGCAGCCCGACGGGAGCGGTGTACATCGCCTCCTTGTCGATGAGGGTCGCGGCGAGGATGAACTCGTTCCAGCCCGTCATGAAGGAGAAGAGCGCCGTGACGGCGACAGCGGGCTTCGCGAGGGGCAGGACGATCCGCCAGAAGATCGTCGCCGAGGAGGCGCCGTCGATGAGGGCGGCCTCCTCGAGGTCCCGCGGGATCGTGTCGAAGTATCCCTTCAGCATCCAGACGCAGAAGGGGATCGCCGTCGTCGAGTAGGCGAGGACGAGGCCCGTCCGCGTCGACCCGAGGTTCAGCCACTTGACGAGGATGATGTAGAGCGGGATGAGCATCAGCGTCCCGGGGAACATCTGCGAGACGAGGAACGACATCATCCCGACCCGGCGCCCCGGGAAGCGGAAGCGCGAGAACGCATAGGCCGCCGTGCACGCGAGGAAGACGCCGACGACCGTCGTCGCGATCGAGACGATGGCGCTGTTGAGGACCCACGTGGCGAAGGGCTGGTCCGCGAAGAGCGACCGGAAGTTCGAGAGCGAGACTTCGGCCGGCCAGGGGACGACGGTGCGGAGACGGTCCCAGAACGTCGGGTCGGGAGGCACGTCGGCGATGGCGAGGTTCTGCCTGCCCGAGAAGGCGATCGAGAGGACCCAGAGGACCGGGTAGATCGCGTAGAGCGTGGCCAGGACGAGGAGGACGTGCATCGGGAAGTGGGGCGGCTCGTCGGCGCCGGCGCGGGACTTCTTCGTCAGCAGGCCCATGTCAGATCGCCTCCGTAGCCTTGGTCATGCGGTTCTGGAAGACGCCGTAGACGAGCAGGATTCCGAAGATGACCGTCGAGTAGGCCGCAGCGTAGCCGTACTGGTACTTCTGGAACGCGAACTTGTACGACTGCGTGATCAGGATCTCCGTCGAGCCGGCGGGCTGGCCGGCGGTGACGAGGTAGATGATGTTGAACATGTTGAACGTCCAGACGACCGACAGGATGATCGCCGGCACGAGCGCGGGCTTCAGCGACGGGAGCGTGATCGCCGTGAACTGCTGCCAGCGCGAGGCGCCGTCCACACGGGCGGCCTCGTAGAGGTCGGCCGGGATCGACTGGAGGGCGCCGAGGGAGATGACCATCATGAACGGGAAGCTGAGCCACCCGTTCGTCGCCCACGCCGTGAAGAACGACGTGGCCGGGGTCTCGAACCACGAGACCGGCTCCATCCCGAGCATCTGCACGAACTGGTTCACGACGCCGAACTGCTGGTGGAACATCCCCTGCCAGATGAGGGCGGTGATGTAGTTCGGCATCGCCCAGGGGAGGATGAGGAGGACCCGGTAGGCCGGCTTCAGGGCGAGACCCTTCGTGTTCAGGATCAGCGCGAGGATGAGCCCGACGACGACGCCGTACGTCACGTTCGTCACCGTCCAGGCGATCGTGACCCAGAGCGTCCAGTAGAAGTTCTGGTAGTTGAAGACGAGGGCGCCGTCGGCGGCCGTTCGGGCGACCCTGAAGTCCGTCAGGATGGAGACGTAGTTCTTGAAGCCGACCCAGATCTCCGTCAGCGGCGCGTTGGAGTTGTAGATCGTCTGGTCGGTGAACGAGAGGACGATGCCGTAGACGAAGGGGAAGAAGACGAGGAGGACCATCCCGACCATGGCCGGGACGACGTAGGCGTAGGCGGTGCGGTGAGTCTTCAGTGTCCGGAGGAAGGCGGCGAGACCGCCGAGGCCGACGAACCCGAGGAGGAGGAGCGCGATGGCTCCGAGGAGGAGCGACGACCGGCGGATCGTCGCGCTCGCGGAAGCGATCGCGGCGGCGACCTTCGCCGCGTCGACGTTCCCTGCGCCGTCGGAGAGACCGAGCGGGCGGCGGAAGGCGTCGGAGTCCCACTCGGCGGGGTCGAGGGGCGCGGGGGAGGGCGCAGGGACGGCCTCGGGAGCGGCCCCGTCGGCGGGCGCCTCCGGAGCGGCCGGCACGGGGAGCGCGGCGAGGAGCTCCTGCGCCTTCGCGGCGGACTCCTTCACCGACGCCGCGACGTCGGCCTCGAGCGCCGTCCGCGCGCGGGAGAGCTTCGCCGACGACTGCGCCGCGTATCCCCAGGCGGTCCCGGCCAGGAGGATCGCGGCGAGGGCGCCGAGCGGGGCCCTCCGATCGCCGAGGACGAGCGAGAGGAGGGCGAAGAGGACGACGGGGGCGACGACGTAGGAGAGCGTCGTCAGGAGCGAAGGGCGTGGCGCCGGCGGGGGAGGGACGCGCCGGGTCTCGACCATCCCGACGACGTCGCCCTCGCGCTCGATCGGCGCGGCGAGAGAGAGGGAGCCGTCGGCCAGCCGTTCCTTCTCGACCTCGTCCTTCCGCGCGCCCCCCTCCGCCCGGTTCGTCTCGATGGCGGCGCGGAGGCGCTGGCCGCGGTCGTAGAGCTCCTTCTCCTCCCGCTTCAGGCGGCGCGGGGCCGCGTCGTCGCCGGAGTCCGCGGGGTCGGTCGAGGCCTCGAGGGAGACGCCGTCGAAGAGGACGACGCGCGTCGCGGCGACCCGGGGCTGCGCGGCCGCGAAGCCGGCGACGACCGAGCGGACCGCCTCTCCGTCGCCCGCCCGGGCGACGAGGTCGGTCAGCGCGCGCAGGGAGACGACGGCGCGGCGGTCCTCGCCGAAGCGGGCCGTCTCGCCGAGCGCGGTCGACAGGAGCCGGTGGCCGACCCCCGCGACGAGGAGCGTTGCGACGAGGAGGCCGGCTCCGAACCGGAGCCGGTGGGAGGGCTCCTTCTCGGTCTCGTCCGGCCGCTCGCTCACGTCACTTCTTCCTCAGGGCCGCGACGTCCTTCAGCACGGCGGCCTGCGCCTGGTCCATCGCCGCCTTCGGCGTGGCGGCCCGCTTGACGATGGTGTTCATCGCGGTCGTGGCGGGCGACCAGACCATCGTCATCTCGGGGAGGTTCGGCATCGGGACGGCGACCTCGACCTGCTTGCGGAACGCGGAGAGGACCTTGTCTCCCGCGACGGCCGGGTCGGAGTAGACGGCCTTGTTCGAGGGGGTCTGACGTCCCTCGAGCGCCATCACCTTGGCCTGCGGCGTGTCGGTGAGGTACTTCGCGAAGTCGTAGGCGGCGTCCTTGTTCTTCGACGGGGCCGTCACGTAGACGCCCTCGACCGTCATCCAGGGGCGCATCGGCTTGCCGCCCGCCTCGTCGATCGTCGGGAGCGGCGCGAGGCCGTAGTCGATGCTGTCGGCGATCTCGCCGAGGAACCAGGGGCCGGAGAAGACCATCGCCGCCTTCCCGCCGTTGAAGAGCGACGTGATGAGCGCGGTGGACGGCTCCGCGGGGAGGATTCCGTCCTTCAGGAACCACCTCATGAGGAGCTCGAGCGCCTTCACGTTCTCGGGGGCGTTCAGGACCGGCTTCGGGCCGGGGTCGAAGACGCGCCCGCCGAAGGCGTTCTGGAGCGCCGCGTGGTAGTAGAAGTCGGAGTAGGAGTAGGCGAGGCCGAAGCGGCCCGACTTCGCGTCGGTCAGCTTCTTCGCCACGGCGACGAGCTCCTTCGACGTCTTCGGCGGGGTCGGCAGCAGCTTCTTGTTGTAGATGAGCGTGATGACCTTGTAGTTGAGCGGCAGGCCGTAGACCGTGCCGCGGTAGGTCATCGCTTCCATCGTCGTCGGAATGAAGCGCGCGATCGTCGCCTTGTCGAGGAAGAAGTCGATCGGCTCGACGGTCTTGCCCGCCTCGATCCAGCCGCCCAGGCGGTCCTGGGCAAAGATGAAGATGTCGGGTCCCTTCCCCCGTGGTACGGAGGCGGTGATCTTGTCGGCGAAGGCGTCGTACGGGACGGCGAGCGTCGTGACCTTGATTCCCTTCGAAGCGACCGTCGCGTTGTAGGCAGCGACCACCTTCTCGAGGGCGGCCTTCTCCTCGGCGCGGTAGGCGTGCCAGACGACGACCTCCTTCTGGGCCATGAGGGAGGTGGCCGGCGCGGCGAGGGCGGCGAAGAGGACGGGGAGCGCGAGGCGGGAGAGCTTCATGCGTGTTCCTCCGGGTTCAGGCCGTCAGACGGAGCTCCGTCGCGGCGTCGAAGAGGTGGAGGGCGTCGAGCTCGACGACGAGCTCGATCTTGTCGTCGTAAGCCGGAGCGCGATGGGGGTCGATCTTGGCGACGACGACGTCGTCGCCGCCGAGCCGCGCGTAGACGAGGACCTCGTGGCCGAGCGGCTCGATGACCTCGACCGTCGCGCCGAGGCGGGCCGTCTCGCCGCGGGTCGGCTTCTGAGGGTCGACGACGTTCTCGGGCCGGATGCCGACGACGACCGCCTTTCCGTCCTTCGCGCCCGTCAGGCCCCGGAGCGAGGCCGGGACCGGGAGCGAGAACGTCCCCGCCTTCAGCGTCCCGCCGCCGTCGGCGAACGTCGCCTTGACGAAGTTCATCGGCGGGGTGCCGATGAAGGCGGCCACGAAGAGGTTCGCGGGCTGCTCGTAGACCTCGAGCGGCGTCCCGACCTGCTGGAGCTTGCCGTCCTTCATGATCGCGATGCGGTGGCCCATCGTCATCGCCTCGACCTGGTCGTGGGTGACGTAGACGGTCGTCGTCTTCAGGCGGTTCTGGAGCTTGCTGATCTCGGCCCTCATCTGGACGCGGAGCTTGGCGTCGAGGTTCGAGAGCGGCTCGTCGAAGAGGAAGACGGAGGGCTTGCGGGTGATGGCGCGCCCGACCGCGACGCGTTGCCGCTGCCCGCCCGAGAGCTGCTTCGGCTTGCGGTCGAGGAGGTGGGCGATGCCGAGGATCTCGGCCGCCTCGTTCACGAGCGTGTCGATCTCGGCCTGGGGGAGCTTGCGGATCTTCAGGCCGAACTCGAGGTTCTCGCGGATCGTCATGTGGGGGTAGAGCGCGTAGCTCTGAAAGACCATCGCGATGTCGCGGTCCTTCGGGGCGACCTCGTTCACGACGCGGCCGCCGATCGAGACCGTCCCGCCGGAGATCTCCTCGAGCCCCGCGATCATCCGGAGGGCGGTCGACTTGCCGCAGCCCGAGGGCCCGACGAGGACCATGAACTCCTGGTCGCGGATCTCGAGGTCCAGCCCCTCGATGACTTTGACGTCGCCGTAGCTCTTCGCGACGCCCTGGAAGACGACTTCGGCCATGCGCGGGCCTCCTGCTCAGCGCCCGGACGCCAGGATCGCGGCGCCCCGGGGCGGAACGGTCAGAGAGACGGAGCCCTCCGCGAACGTGACGGCGAGGCCGCCGAAGAGGTCCTTCGGCGTCGCGCCCTCCCATTCCGCGGGGGCGGGGAAGGTGACCGGGACGGGCTCGGCGGCGCGGTTGACGGCGACGGCGACGGCGTCGCCCGACGCGGCGTCGCGGCGGAGGAAGACGTAGGCGTCCCCCTGCGTGACGAGCCCTTCGTGCGTCCCGCGCCGGAGCGCGGGAAAGGTCTTCCGGATCGAGACGAGCTTCACGTAGTCGGCCCGGAGCGCCTCGTTCCGCGTCAGGCCGGCGCCGGGCTTCACGTCCCGCGCGCCCCACGGCATGTCGCTCCGGTTGTCGGGCCAGTCGCCGCCGGGGCGGGCGACCTCCTCGCCGTAGTAGATCGTCGGGAGGCCGGCGGTCGTCATCTGGAGGACCGCCGCGAGGCGGAAGAGCTCCACGTTCCCGCCCAGCTGGAAGAGCCCGCCCGGGACGTCGTGCGAGGAGAGGAAGTGGGAGAGGAGGTAGCCGGGGCGGACCCTCTCGCGCGACTTGAGGTAGCGGTCGAAGGCGACCGTCCGCCCGCGCCCCTCCACGAAGGCGAGGGCGTTCCCCTGGAACGCGAAGTCGAAGCCGGCGTCCATCTCGTCCCGCTCGAACCAGGGGTCGAGGACCTGCGCGTCGCCCCCCCAGACCTCGCCGAGGAGGAAGAACCCCTTCCCGACCTCCGCGCGCGTCCGCCGCCGGTGCTCGGTCCAGAAGTCGTGGGCGACGTGCTTGACGGTGTCGAGGCGGAAGCCGTCGACGCCGAGGCGCTTCGCCCAGGCGAGCTGGGCGTCGAGGAGGTACTTCGCGACCTCGGGGTCCTCGGTCCGGAAGTCGGGGAGGCCGGCGACGCACGAGGTGACGTCGTCGCTCCCGCAGTCCCCCTTCTCGTTCGTCCGGAACCAGCCCTTCGTCGCCGGGTCCTTCGTGTACTTCGACTCGTACCCCGCGTGGTTGTAGACGACGTCGAGGAGGACCCGGATGCCGCGTGCGTGGCACGCCTCCACGAGCGCGATGAAATCGGTTTCAGAGCCGAAGCGCGGGTCGAGGGCGAGGAAGTCGTCGGCCCAGTAGCCGTGGTAGGCCCAGTCGGGGAAGCCGGCCCCGGTGACGAAGCCGGGGGTGTTCCTCACGATCGGCGTGATCCAGAGAGCGTTCACGCCGAGGGAGGCGATCTCGTCGAGCTGAGCCGTCAGCCCCTTCGCGTCGCCGCCGTGAAAGTACCCCTTCTTCGCCGGGTCGACGTCGACGTTGCTCGCCTCGTCGCCGTCCGCGAAACGGTCGAGGACGACGAAGTAGAGGACGGCGTCGCGCCAGTCCTCGAGGAGCGGGGGCGCCGCCGGCCGGACGGCGGCCTGCGGGGCCGGCGATGCGGAGGGCGCCGGCCCCGCGGGCGGGACCGAGGTGCAGGCTGCCGAGGCACCCGCGAGGACGAGGACGGCGCTCCCCGCGAGGTGACGGAGTCGGGACGGACCGAGCGTGCGAATACGGCTCTCCTGTCGTTCGGCTTCCGATGTTCCTCGCGGAACTCTACAGGAAATCGTCCCACCGGGATGCGGCCGTTTCGCGCCTAGAATTCCATCGATCATGCGAGAAGTGCCGAACCGACGCGTCCACACCGTGATCCTCGGCGGGGGCCAGGGCAAGCGCCTCTTCCCCCTTACCCGCGACCGCGCCAAGCCGGCCGTCCCGCTCGGCGGGAAGTACCGGCTGATCGACGTCCCGCTCTCGAACGCGATCAACTCGGGCTTCCGGGACATCGCGGTCCTGACGCAGTTCAACTCCGCCTCGCTGAACAACCACATCTCCCTGACGTACCGCTTCGACAGCTTCGCCCGGGGCCAGGTGGAGCTGATCGCGGCGCAGCAGACCGACGAGGGGGGGGAGTGGTTCGAGGGGACGGCGGACGCGGTGAGGAAGCACCTCCGGCGGCTCGGGACGCGGGACTACGACCACGTCCTGATCCTGGCGGGGGACCACCTCTACCGGATGGACTACCGGGAGATGTTCGACGCCCACGTCCAGTCGAGCGCCGACGTGACGGTCGGCGTCCTCCCGGTCGGCGTCGAGGAATGCTCGGGGTTCGGGATCCTCCTGACCGGCTCCGACGGCCAGATCCGAGCCTTCCGCGAGAAGCCGAAGACGGAAGAGGAGCTCGGCCCGCTCGCCCCCTCCAAGGAGCTGCGCGACCGGTGGGGCCTCCAGTCCGGGCAGTACCTCGCGAGCATGGGGGTCTACGTCTTCCGGATGGAGACGCTTCGCGAGGCCCTCGCGAGCCCCGCGAACATGGACTTCGGCAAGGACATCATCCCGGGGCACATCGGGAGCCACAAGGTGCAGGCGTTCCCGTTCCGGGGCTACTGGCGCGACATCGGGACGATCCGGAGCTTCTACGAGGCGAACATCGCCCTGACGGACGACGACCCGCCGTTCCACTTCCACCACCCGAACGCGCCGATCTACACGCGCCCGCGCTTCCTCCCCTCCTCCTCGCTCATCGACGTGAAGGTGGACCACTGCCGCCTGGCGGACGGGGTGAGGATCTACGGCGCCGAGGTGACCCGGAGCGTCATCGGCCTCCGCGCCCGGATCGAGAAGGGGGGCCGGATCGTCGAGTCGATCCTGATGGGGGCGGACGAGTTCGAGGACGAAGAGATCGCGGTCAGCGCCCTCAACGAGGGGCTCCCTCCGGTCGGGATCGGGGCCAACTGCGTCATCGAGCGGGCCATCGTCGACAAGAACGCCCGGATCGGGGCGGGGTGCGTCCTCCGCGGCGACCCGAGCCGCCCCGACCAGGACGGGGACGGCTGGTGCGTCCGCGACGGGATCGTCATCGTCCCGAAGAACGCCGTCCTGCGGCCCGGGACCGTCGTCTGAACCGAGGGCCGGGGGAGGGGCGATCCCTTCCCCGGCCCCCTTCGTGTCCCCGCGGAGGAGCCCGTGCCCCCCGTCTCCTTCGTCCTCGTCCTCCACGGCCACATGCCGGCGGTCCTCGGCCACGGGGTCTGGCCGCACGGAGCGGACTGGCTGCACGAGGCAGCGGCGGAGACCTACCTGCCGTTCGTCGCGGCGGCGCGGGCGCTGGAGGCCGAGGGGGTCCCGTGGAAGGCGACGGTCGGGCTGACGCCGATCCTCTGCGAGCAGCTGCGCGACCCGCGCTTCCCGCGCTCGTTCCGCCGCTACGTGACGCACCGACTCCGGGCGGCGGGGCGGGACGCGCGCGAGTTCGCACGGGACGGCCACGTCGCCGAGCCGCTCGCGCGCGCCTGGCGCGCCCACTACGAGGAGGGGCTCGCGCTCTTCGACGCTTTCGGCGGGGACGTCGTCGCCCCGTTCGCCCGGCTGGCGGAGGCGGGGCGGATCGAGGCGATGGCTTCGGCGGCGACGCACGGCTTCCTTCCGCTCCTTCCCTCCGACGCGGCCGCCGAGCGGCAGGTCGACGTCGGCCTCGCGGCCCACCGGCGGCACTTCGGCCGGGCCGCGGCCGGCTTCTGGCTCCCCGAGTGCGCAACCGCGCCCG
>CAZWRQ010000136.1:0-12934 GCA_964636395.1 uncultured Holophagales bacterium | reverse complement strand
CCCCCGTCCCCCGACCCCGCGTCGCGCTCCGAACGGGAGAGGCGCCCGGCGCCGGCCGGGGACGGCGGGACTCAGCTCCTCTTCGAGGACTTCCGCTCGTCCCAGGCGTACGGCCCGGCGCCTCGGCAGGCGATGAAGAGGAAGAGGAGCGCGTAGAGGAGCGCCATCTCGCCCTTGTTCACCACCGGGAAGAAGCCGGAATCGAAGGCCAGCTTCCAGTGGAACTGCACGTAGGCGACGGCCATCGTCCCGCTCGCGAGGAACGCGGCCCATCTCGTGACGACGCCGGCCGCGATCGCCAGCCCCGCGACGAGCTCGATGACCGCTCCGAGCCAGAGCTGCGTCCCGACCGGCTGGACGGTCCCGCCGAGGACGCCGAAGAGCTTCTGCGCGCCATGGAGGGCGAAGAGGACGCCCGCAACGACGCGGAGGAGAGCGTAGGCGGCCTCCGTTCGAGGGGCGAGAAGACGGTTCAGCATTCGAGTCCTCCGTTCGGGTCCGGTCCAGGGCCGGGGCGGCGGGATCATCGCACCCTCGAACGGCGGCGTCGGAGACGGATCGGCGCCTCGCGGCTCGAGGGCCTTCAGAGCCCGGCGCGAACGCGCGCCTCGTAGAAGACCACGCGCCCGACCGTCTCGGCTCCCGCGGCGAACGCGAGGGCCGCGACGACGAGCCACGTTGCGACCGGCTCCGAGAGCGCTGCGAGACCGGCGCCGGCGGCGAGCGCGGTCAGGACCACCCGTGCCGCGACGAGCCGGCGACTCTCCCCCGCCGTCCGATCGAACGCCTCCCGCGCCGCTCCCCGGCCCCGGCCGAGCCGCCGCATCCAGACGAGCGTCGCGCCGAGGCCCGCGAGAAGGACGGCGACCCCGCCGAGGAGCAGGCGGACGACGCACGCGTCCGAGGCCGCGTCCGGACCCCGCAGCGCGAGAGCCGCGGCGACGACGAGCTTCCCGAGGACGAGAGCCGATCCGAAGAACGCGAACGGCGTCGCCACCCGGTCCCACGCGGAGACCGTCCGGAGCCGGTAGGCCCCCGCCATCGTCATCACGAGGCCGACGCCGAGCGTTCCGGCGAGCCCCTCCGCGAATCCGGCCGCGAAGCCCGCCGGCCCCGGCCGCAGGCGGACGAGGACCGCCGCGGCGAGCGCACCCGTGAAGAGCGACGCGAGGAGGACCTCGCGGCTCAGCCACGAGGTGCGCACGTTCCGGAGAGCCCGCCAGGCGTTGCGCGGGCTGCCGAGGTGGAGAAACGAGGCCGCGAGCCCGAGCAGCGCCGCGAGGAACGCCGCCACGAGGAGCGGAAGCGCCGCGGCCTGGAGAGCCATCTCCGTCCCGGCCCGCTCGGCCCGCAGGCCGAGCGCCAGGAAGACCCAGCAGACTCCGGCGGCGGCCTGCGTCAGGAGCGTGAAGGCGACGAGCGAGGCTTCCCTCAACGCTCCACCTCCTCGACGTTCGCGATCTCCCCGTCCCCCTCCGATCGCGACGCGGATGGATGGGGCGTGAGGAAGAGCGCCGGCTCCGTCAGGCTCGGGTCGGGGAACGGGAAGCCGTTGGCCTCCGGGAACCTCGCCTTCATCTCCTCGAGCGGGCCGAAGTCGAGCGCCCGCATCGGGCAGGCGGCGACGCAGGAAGGCGCGAGCCCCTCGTCGAGACGGTCGGCGCAGAGCGTGCATTTCGTCATGACGCCGCGGACCTCGTCGAAGCGCGGCGCGCCGTACGGGCAGGCCCACTCGCAGTAGCGGCACCCCATGCATTTCGCCGAATCGAGAAGGACGACGCCGTCGTCCCGGCGCCGCACGGCCCCCGTCGGGCAGACCTCGGCGCACACGGGCTTCTCGCAGTGGTTGCACGAGAGGGAGAGGTTCCAGGCGAAGACGTCGTGCCTCCACGCGGCGCCGTCCTTCCGGAAACCGCCGCCGGCGACCTCGTAGACGCGCCGCCAGAGGACGCCCTCGGGGAGGTCGTTGTGGTCCTTGCACGCCGCCTGGCAGGCCTTGCAGCCGGTGCAGGCCGAGGCGTCGAGGTGGACGGCGTACGGCCCCTTCACGGCTTCGGCTCCAGGCGCCGGAACGCCGCGGCCGCGGGGCGCGGGCGCCGCCGCGGGGCGCGCGCCGCCTTCGCCTCCCCGACCCGCTCCACCTGCGCCATCGCGGTGTGCTGCGCGGTGCCGAAGGCGAGCGGCGTCCAGCGCTCGCTCGTCAGGACGTTCACGTTGCCGCGGCGGTCCTCGCCCCGCTCGTCGGGCGTCCACCACGCCCCCTGCGGGATGTCGATCACGCCCGGCAGGATCCGAGGCGTGACGCGGCAGCGGAGGCGGACGGCGCCGCGGGCGTTGAAGACGCGGACCTCGTCGCCGTCCTCGATCCCGCGCGCCTTCGCGTCGAGCGGGTTCAGGAAGACGCGCTGCGGGAACGCCTCCTCCAGCCAGTCGACGTTGTCGTGCGTCGAGTGGACGCGGTGGAGCGTGTGGTGCCCGATGACCTGCAGCGGGTACGCCCCCGCCTCGGGGTCGAACGGGCTCTCCCATTCCTCGACGTACTTCGGGACGGCCGGGATCTCGTCGGGCCTCCCCTTCTCGAGGAGCGCCTTCGAGAAGATCTCGATCTTCCCCGACGGGGTGTCGAGCGGGTGCCCCTCCGGGTCCCTCCGGAAGTCCTCGAACGCCACCGCCGGGCGGGTCACGGGTCTCGCCCAGACCCCGACGTTCCTCGCGAGGAGGTCGTCGAGCGGCGGCAGGTCGGGGAACCGCGTCTCCCGGTAGCGGTCGAGGACCCATTCCACCCAGCCCCGCTCGTCGCGTCCCTCCGTGAAAGCCTCCTCCACGCCGAGGCGCCGCGCGAGGTCGGCGCAGATCGAGTAGTCGCTCCGGCACTCGCCGGGAGGCTCGACGACCTTCGGCATCAGGATCACTTCGTCGCCGTACTTCCAGCCGTCCTCGACGCCCCACGTCTCGAGCTGCGTGCAGGCCGGGAGGACGACGTCGGCGAAACGGGCCGTCGGCGTCAGGAAGTTGTCCTGGACGACGAGGAGCTCCACCTTCGACTCGTCGGCGAGTATCCGCGCCGTCCGGTTCACGTTCGCGTGCTGGTTGACGAGCGCGTTCGTGGCGACCGCGTAGATCAGCTTCACGTCGGTCCCGAGGCGGCGGGGCGGAGCCGGCGATGCCTCCTCGACGCCGGAGGGTCCCCGGGGTCGCGAACAGCCCCCCCCGGCGAACAGCGCGGACGCGTCGCGCCCGCGGGCGACGTTTCCCGAGAAGACGACGCCGTCCTCCTCCCCCATCTCGCGGCCCCGGAGGACCGCCTCCGTCCAGAGGAAGCAGGGGATCGCCGCACCGAACGGGTTCTCGCCGGTCGGGAAGACGGTCCAGGAGGGGCCGCCGTCGGGCGCCTGGTTGCCGAGCCCCGAGGCCCAGCCGCCGCTCACGCCGACGTTCCCCGCGAGCGCCGCGAGGACGCAGCCGGCCCGGACGACCTGCTCGCCGTAGGCGCGCCTCTGCATCCCGTAGCCCTGGTAGAGGACTCCGGGGCGGAGCGTCGCGTATTCGCGCGCGAGGCGCGCGATCGTCTCCCGCGGCACGGTCGTGATCGGCTCGGCCCACTCCGGGGTTTTCGAGACTCCGTCCCTCGTGCCGAGGAGATAGTCGAGCCAGCTCTCCTCCCCCTCGCATCCCGCCGGCATCTGCGAGACGTCGAAGCCGACGCAGTGCGTCCGCACGAACTCCTCGTCGTGGAGCCCCTCGGTCACCATGACGTACGCCATCGCGGTCATCAGCGCGGCGTCGGTTCCGGGGCGGATCGGGACCCACTCGTCGGCGAGCGACGCGGCCGAGAGCGTGTGTCGCGGGTCGATGCAGACGACGCGCGCGCCCCGCTCCCGCGCGAGCTTCACGAAGTAGTCGCTGTTCGTCCCGTCGCGCATCTCCGCCGGGTTCCAGCCCCACATCAGGATCAGCTTCGCGTTCAGCCAGTCCTGGCGCTGGTTGCCGGTCGTGAGCGTGCCGTAGACGGTCGGCGTCGCGACGTTGATCGCCGCCCACGAGTAGCTGTTCCAGATCCCGAGACACCCTCCGGCGACGTTCAGGAGCCGCCTCGCCACGTGCGAGCCGTTCGTCTGGTTGTACGAGCCGGTCCCGTAAGGGATGAAGAGGGCGCCGGGGCCGTGCGTCTCCCGCACGCGGCGCATCCCGGAGGCGACGAGGTCGAGCGCCTCGTCCCACGAGACCCGGACGAACTTCCCCTCCCCACGCCTGCCGACCCGTTTCAGCGGGTGGAGGAGCCGATCGGGGTGGTACTGGCGACGGAGGTAGGCCCGCCCGCGGGCGCAGGCGCGCAGCTGCGGGGCTTCGAGGACGTCGGGCCGGTCGTCGGCCTCGAGGCGGACGATCCGTCCGTCGCGGACGGTCGCCAGGAGGACGCAGCGGCCCCCGCAGTTGTGCGCGGGGCAGCCGACCCGGACCATCCTCTCCGCCGGCCGTGCCGCGCTCTCCCCTTCGCTCGTCCTCCCGCCCCGGCTCCAGGCCATCCGCGCCGACCTCCAGCCGGCCATCGTAGCGCGGACCGTCAGCGGCGCGCAGCCCTGCGGAAGTCGCTGCCGCGGATCGCGAGGTTGAGCGGGGGCTCCCAGGCGACCTTCTGCGAGACCAGGAAGACCTGGGGCTCGACGACGAGCGGAATGACGGGGCGGATCTCCGCGACGCGCCGGACGGCGCGCCGAAGGAGCCCGGATCGCTCCGCGAGAGTGGAGGCTCCGAGCGCGTCGTCGATCAGGCCGTCGAGCGTGGCGTCGCTCAGTCCCATGTAGTTCCCCGGCGACCCCTCCGGGCCGGGCGTCCGGAAGACCGCCTCGAGGACGCCCGCCGCGTCCCCCGAATCGGAAGACCAGCCCAGGAGGCGAAGGTCCATCTGCTCGGTGTCGAGCGCCGGGAAGTAGGCCGCCTTGGGGCGAGCGCGCACCGACACCGCGATGCCCACCTCGCCGAGCTGCCGAGCCACCTCCTGCAGGATCCGCTCGTCGCCGGTGTAGCGATCGGTGGGTCCGTCCAGCCTCAGCGAGAGGCCCTTCCCGAGCCCGGCGCTCGCCAGGAGGCTCCGCGCCCTCTCCGGGTCGGGCCTCGGGATCGGGAGAGCGGGGTCGTAGCCGGAGATCGTCGCCGGGACGACCTGGTAGGCGGGTTCGGCCAGCCCGGCCAGCGCCCGCTCCGCCAGGAGCCGACGGTCGATCGCCAGCTCCAGGGCCTCGCGCACGCGCGGGTCCGAGAACGGCGCCCGATCGACCGGCATCGTCAGGAAGAGGACGAAGAGTCCGGGTCGTGCCACGACGCGCGTGCTCCCTTCCGCTCGGAGCGCGTCCGCCCGGTCCACCGGTACGCCGTCGGCCAGGTCCGCCCGCCCGTCGAGGACCTCCTGAATCCGTTCGCCGTCGTCCGGGACGATCCGAATCCGGACCTCGTCGTAGTCCGGCGCGGGTCCCCGAAACAGGCGGTTGCGGGTCAGGACGATCTCCTGCCCGGGCGTTCGACGGGAAAGGACGTAGGGACCGCTGCCGACGGGCGTGGCGCACCCTTCGAGGGCGCAGTCGGCCGGCATCACGAAGGCCCAGGGCAGCTGCGTCGCCAGGAGCGGATCGGGCCTCTTCGTCGTCACCTCGACGCTGCTCGCATCGCGCGCCCGGACGCTCTCGACGGACCGGAGGAAGTATCGGTTCATCCAGGTCTGGTCGCGCGCGGCCTCGAAAGACGCCACGACGTCCGAAACGGCGATCGGCCGCCCGTCGGAGAACCGGCCCTCGGGACGGAGGTGGAAGACCCAGGTCCTCGGGCTCGGGTTCGCCCAGCGTCCGGCGATGCCGGGACCCGGGCGCAGGTTGGCGTCGAGGGAGACGAGGCCCTCGAAGACGTTCGAGTTGACGTGGATCGTGTAGGTGTCCGCCGGCGTCCGGACGGCCGGGACGATCCCCGTCACGTCCGCCTGCATCGACAGCCGGAGAGTGGAGTGCCGCGGCCCGCCGAGGTTCGTCCGACGGACGACGGCGACGGCCAGGATCGCGGCCGCCACGCCGCCGCAGATCGCCAGGATACCCAGGAACCTGCGGCCTCGACTCCCCCGCCTGCCGAGCCGGCACCCGTGGGTCATGCGCTTCGAGTCTACGCCCCGCGGCGCTGCGGGAACGGTCTCTCCGACCGCGCCGGGAGACCGCTAGAGGGCGAAGTCCTTCGGGACGACGACGATGTGCTCGGAGCTGCCGGTGATCGGGACGGTGCGGAGTCCGCGCCGTTCGTCGTCGTCGCGGTCGTAGCCGATCGAGACGTTCTCCGAGAGGCGGACGTTCTTGTCGATGATCGCGTTCTTCACGCGGCAGCGGCGGCCGATGCTCGTCTCGGTGTGGACCCCTCCCCGGAGCGCGCCGCCGAGCAGGACCGACCTCTCGATCATCGCCCAGCTGTGGACGTAGACGCCGCTCCCGAGGACCGACTCGCGGACCGTCCCGCCGCTCACGATGACGCCGTCGGCGACCATCGAGTTCACGGCGACGCCGGTCCGCCCCGGCATCTCGTGGACGAACTTCGCCGGCGGGAAGTGGCCGGGGGCCGAGTAGAGCGGGAAGCGCTCGCCGTAGACGTTGAAGCGCGGCTTCGGCTGGACGAGGTCGAGGTTCGCGAGCCAGTACTGCTCGAGCGTCCCGACGTCCCGCCAGTAGTCCGCGTCGCTCGCGCGCGGGACGAGCTCCTTCCGCCGGACCCCCTCCCGCTTCGTGTACTCCCACTCCGGGATCGCGTTGCGCGTGGTGAAGTCGTAGGCATAGACCGGGACGTCCTCGCGGAGGAGGAGCGGGATGACGTCCTTCCCGAAGTCGAGGAGGTCGTTGTCGAGGCCGCGGCGGAGGCACCCGGCCTCGAAGAGGTAGATCCCCATCGAGGCGAGGCAGTCCGTCGTCCCGGGGATCGTCTTCGGCTCCTCCGGCTTCTCCTCGAAGCCGACGATCCGCCCCTCCTCGTCGACCTGCATGACGCCGAACGTCCCGCGCGCCTCCTCGGCGGGGAGCCTCACGCAGGCCACCGTCAGCTCGGCCCCCTTCTCGTCGTGGAAGGCGCGCAGGAGCCGGTAGTCCATCTTGTAGACGTGGTCGCCCGAGAGGACGAGGACGAGCCGCGGGCGCTTGCTCTCGACGAACGAGAAGTTCTGCCGGATCGCGTCCGCCGTCCCCTGGTACCAGCTGCTCCCGAGCTGCTGCTGGGCCGGCACCTCGTCGATGAACTGGTTCAGGCGCGGGCTCAGCATGTTCCAGCCGGTCCGCAGGTGGCTCGAGAGGGAGTACGACTTGTACTGCGTCAGGACGTAGATCCGGCGAAGCCCCGAGTTCACGCAGTTCGAGAGCGTGAAGTCGATGATCCGGAAGATCCCGCCGAAGGGAACCGCCGGTTTCGCCCGGACGTCGGTGAGCGGCCGGAGCCGCTCACCTTGCCCGCCCGCCATGACGAACGCGAGGGTCTCTTCCATCGCCCCCCTCCTTCCGCGTGCCGCATCGGGTAGCTTAGCGCCGGGCCGTGGCGCCGTGCGAGAAACCGGCCGCTCCCGGCGACGCGCTACGTCGCCGGGAGCGGCCAGGCGCCGGCTCGTCTACTTCTTCGCCGCCTCGACGAGCGCGCGGACGGCCTCGTCCGCCGCCTCCGGCGCCGGCGGAGCGCCGCCGGACCCGAGGAGGTAGTGCTCGAACCACTCCAGGATCCGGACGGCCGCGTCGAGCTGCGAGGCGGCCCGCCGGTTGCCGTGCCCCTCGCCCGGGTAGCGGACGAGGCGGAGCGCCGGGTGCCCCGCCAGCTTCAAATAGCGGTAGAGGAGCAGCGACTGCGCCGGGTGGACGCGCGGATCGGCCGTCCCGTGGAGGAGGAGGAGCGGCGTCCGCGCCTTCGCGACGTACGTCAGGGGGCTCCGCTCGCGGCTCTGCGCGAATCGGGTCCAGGGCATCGAGAGCATGTGGACGTCGACGTCCTCGACCGGGATGTCGGTCGTCCCCGCCTTCGACGTCAGGTCGGAGATCCCGACGAACGACACGGCCGCCGCGAAACGCTCGGAGTAGAACGTCGCAGCCCAGCTCGCGGCGTAGCCGCCGTAGGAGCCGCCGGCGATCCCGACCTTCTTCGGATCGACGAGGCCGGTCGCGACGAGGTGGTCGACGGCGTCGACGAGGTCGTCGAACTCCTTCCCCGCCGGGTCGGCCTGGCTCGTCTTCGAGAAGGCGAGGCCGCGCCCGGTGGAGCCGCGGTAGTTCGGGTAGAAGGCGGCGATCCCCTTCGCCGCGAGGAGCTGGCCCGGCTCGGCGTAGCGCGTCACCCAGCCGTTCGAGACGTGCGCCTCCGGACCGCCGTGGACGAGGAGGACGAGCGGCACGCGCGCCCCGGCCGCCCGCTCGACCGGCTCGATGAGGATTCCTTCCAGCTCGACGCCGTCCCGCGCCTTCCAGCGGACGACGCTCTGCGTCCCGAGCCTTCGCCGGGCGAGCCACGGGTTCAGGTCGGCGAGCGGCTCCGGCTTCGGCGAGCCGGCCTCCAGCAGGTACGGCTCGGCCGGCCGGTCGGGCCTCCCGGCGACGACGGCGAGCGTGCCGTCCGCGGCGCGGTCGAGTCCGTCGACGACGAACCCCTCCGTGAGCGGAAGGCGCTTCGGCGCCCCGCCGGCGGCGGGGAGCTCGAGCAAGTCGGTCGAGACACCCCGCGCCGCGAGGACGACGAGCCGGTCGTTTCCCGCCCACGCGAACGCCGCCGGGTGGCCGTCGAAGCCGGCGAGGAGGTCTTTCGGCCGGCCGCCCGTCGCCGGCACGACGCCGAGGGCGGCCGTCGACGGGTCGTTGCGGTCGGCCGCACAGATCATCGCGAGGCGCGTCCCGTCGGGGCTCCAGGCGACGCTCCCGAGCTTGCCGTCGTTCTCCACCCGCCCGACGACCTTCCCGTCGAGAGCGACGACGTGGACCTTCCGGTTCATGTAGCCGTCGTCCACCGACGGCGTCTGCGCGAGCGCCACCGACAGGCGGTCGCCCGTCGGCGCGAAGCGGACGTCGGAAGCCGATCCCGGCAGGTCGAGCGCGCGCGGCGCCGCCCCACCGTCGAGCCGGGCGACCCAGACCTTCACCGGGCGCCACTCCTCCTCGAAGACCTCCCGGTCGAAGCCCTTCTTCTCACGCGCCTCGACCGCCTCCGCCTTCTTCTCCTTCGCGAGGAGGGCGACGACCCCCTCCTCCTTCGGCGACAGGGCGTACCCCTCCACGTCGGCCGGGAGCGTCGCGCGGCGACGCGCCTCGCCGCCGTCCCTCCGGATCGACCAGAGCGCGGCGGTGGCGTCCCCCTTTCGCTTCGCGACGAAGAAGACTTCGGCGCCGTCCCTCGAGAACGCGAGCCTCGAGACGTTCCCCTCCCCGGCGACGAACGGACGCGCGGGCTTCCCGCGCTCGGCGACGTGGAGCTCCGTCCACGCCGGCCCGTCCTCGTCCTTCCCCGGCGTCCTCGGGACCTGGACGAGGAAGGCGACCGCCTTCCCGTCGGGGGAGATCCGGGCTTCCCGTGCGACGCGGACGCGGAAGAGGTCGTCGATCCCGAGCGGCGCCTTCGCCGCGGGGGCCTTCGCGAGCGCCGCCGAGGCGGCGAGAAGCGTCAGGAGAGCGAGAACGATCGGGGTCCGAGCCGTCTTCATCGGTTCCCTCCGTGCATCCCGCGATTCTAGGGGCGCGCGCGTCCCTCCGTCCCGATCGACTCGAGGGCGTCCGCGGCCGCCCGCGCGCCCCCCGCATTCCGGAACGCCGCGGCGAGGCGCCGCGCCCCTTCGGCCCGCGACATCGCCGTCCGGACCGACGCCCGCAGGCGCTCCGGAGTCAGGCGCCCCGGCAGGAGGCGCGTCCCGGCCCCCGCCACCTCCACGTGCCGCGCCACCTCCAGCTGATCCCGGCCGAACGGCACCGCGCAGACCGGAACGCCCGCGGCGAGCGCCTTCTGGGTGATCCCCATCCCGCCGTGGCAGACGACGCAGGCCGCCACGCGAAGCAGCGGCCCGTGCGGGAGGAAGCGCTCGACCCGCGCGTTCGCGGGCGCCGCGAAGGAGGCCGGGTCGAGGGAGGCCGTCGTCGCGACGACGCGCACCGGCTCGTCGGCGAGCGCGGCGAGCGCCACGGCCACGAGACGGCCGTCGTTCTGGAACTCCGTCGAGCAGGTGACGAGGACGAGCGGGCGGTCGTCCCCGCCGCGCGGAGGCTCCGGCTCCTCCCCGGGCTCCCAGATCCCCGGGCCGACGAGCTTCACGTTCGCGGGCCAGGCCCGCGGGTACTCGAACGGCTCGGCCGTGTACGAGACGACGAGGGATGCGCGCGACGCGAGGTCGGAGACGTGGCGGAGCGGCGGCGCGCCCGCCGAGGCCCGGAGCTCGTTCAGCGCGGGCCGCGCGCGGTCGTAGAGCCGGTCGACGACCGGCCAGAGGAGCGCGTCCCGCAGCCTCCCGGCGGCTCCCCGGGCCGGCGGGAAGCCCAGCCCCCAGGGGGGGGCGCCGGGCGCCCGCACCGGCAGGAAGTAGGGCGCGAACGTGGCCCATGGGATGCCGGAGACCTCGGCTGCCGCCGCCGCACCCCAGCTGTTGACGTCGGTGAAGAGGATGCCGGCCTGCTCGCTCTCGATCGCCCGCCGCAGGTCGCCGACCTCGTGCCGCCCTCGCGCGACGAACGTCCGGCACCCCGCGAGGAGCGCCGCGGGAGGCGAGGCGGCCTTCCAGTCCTCGTGCTCGATCGCCTCGATCTCCGGGTCGATCGGCTCGGCCGGGAAGCCGAGCGCGCGGACGCGGTCGACCTCCGAGCCGAGCGTCCGGACCGCGACGTGGTGACCGCGGCGTCCGAGCTCCTCGAGCGTGGGGACGAGCGGGTAGAGGTGTCCGCGGGCGGGCGAGGTGTAGACGAGGACTCGGGCCATGGGCTCCTCCTCTCAGCGGGCGACGGCGGCGACGAGCTCGCGGAAGCTCGCCGCGGCGGCCCGGGCGTCGAGCCCGAGGTCGTGCCGAAGAACCTTCCAGACGCAGACGTCCGTTACGGTGACGAGCCGCGCGCGGAGCCGCACCCGGGCCGCGCGCCTCTCGCGCGCGAGGCGGCTCGCGAAGACGTGGTCGACCCACTCGTGGTGGAGCGCGCGGGCGGCGGCGACGACGCGCCGCATCGCGGGGACGCGCTCCTCCTGGGCGAGGAAGCGGAGGCTCCTCTCCCCCCACTCCTCGTAGTGGGCGAGCAGCGCGCGGAGCGCGCCGTCGACGTCCCCGGGCGGGGCGCTCCAGCGCTGGGCCCGCACCCGCTCGAGGCCGAGGTCCGTCGCCGCCTCCGCGAGCCCTTCCTTGGAGCCGAAACGCCGGAGGACCGTCTGGACGGTCACGCCCGCGTCGCGCGCGACGTCGGCGAGCGACACGTCGTCGTAGGGGGTCTCCGAGAGCCGCCGCAGCGCGGCGTCGACGATCCGCGCGTGCGTGGCCGCCGCCGCCTCGGCGCGGACGACCATCCGGTAGGGACGAACGGGCCTGCGCACTTTCATGTTACTCATGCTAATTCCGATTTCATTTCCATGTCAACGCAAACTACACGAAATGGGGTGACCGCCCCCGGCGGCCGGGCCAGCGGCCCGATCGGCGGCGTCCGCCCCGGCGCCCCGCGCGGCGCTACCATTCGACCGCGGCCCCGCGGGGGCCCTGTCCGGGAAGGAGGCGCGATGGAGACCCTGACGCTCCTCGGAACGACGCTCGGCCTCAGCTTCACCGCGGGCCTCAACCTCTACGCGACGATCCTCGTCACGGGCCTCGCGGTCCGCTTCGACTGGCTGACGCTCCCGGCCGGCCTCGAGGGGCTCGCCGTCCTCTCCCACCCGGCCGTCCTCGCCGCCGCGGGGCTGCTGTACGTCGTGGAGTTCCTGGCCGACAAGATCCCCGCCGTCGACACCCTCTGGGACGTCCTCCACACGTTCGTCCGGCCGCTCGGCGCCGTCCTCATCTCGTGGGCCGCCGTCTCCGGCGCGAACGTGCCGAAGCCGCTCGAGATCCCGCTCCTCCTCCTCGCCGGCGGCGTCACCCTCTCGACCCACGCCGGCAAGGCGGGGACGCGCCTCGCGTCGACCGCCACCGGCGGCCACGCGACCGGCGTCGGCGTCGGCCTGAGCCTCCTCGAGGACGTCGCCGCGGTCTCGATCGCGCCGCTCGCCCTCGCCTATCCCGTCGTCACGCTCGTCCTCGTCGTCGTCGCGCTCGCGCTCCTCGCCCTCGTCGCCCCGCTCGGCTGGAGGCTCCTCCGCTCCCGCGTGGCGGCGCTCCTCTACCTCTTCCAGCACAAGGTCGTCGACCGCGAGCTCCGCGGCCTCGACACCTCGCACCTCCCCGAGGACGTGGCCCTCGCGTTCGCCGACGCGGGCGTCCGCTCGGGGGGCGACGGCCTCCTCCTCCCGGCCTACGCCTCCTCGCTCCCGGGCGTCCCGAGGTGGATCCCCGGGTACGTCGCTCTCGTCCCCGGAGGCGCCGTCTTCGCGTGCCGCGGCTGGTTCCGGACGCGCGTCGGGCGCCTCTCCTGGTCCGACGGGGCGCCGCTCCTCGTCCGGCGCCTCACCGGCTACGTCCTCCACGCCCGGACGCCGAAGCGCCGCGCGACGATCACCTTCTTCCCGCTCACGAAGCCGATGGGCCAGGCGCTCGAGGGCGCGGTGGCGCGGGAGGCGTCGGCCCCGGCGGGCGGGCCGGCCCCCCTCGTCCCCCCGCCCGTCGCGAACGCGAGCGCCGCGCCGCTCTGAGCGGCCCCCTCGATCCTGCGCTCGCGGGAGGGCAGAATCCGCCGATGCGTCGGCTCTTCGCCCTCCTCGCGCTCGCGCTCGCCGCGGCTCCTCCCCTCGGCGCCCAGGACGGGCGGATCGTCGAGCTGACGCCCGTCCTGGG
>CAZWRQ010000135.1:0-12940 GCA_964636395.1 uncultured Holophagales bacterium | reverse complement strand
CGCGCAGAGTGTAGATGGTAGACCTGACCCCCTCCGGAATCTACTCGTTCATCCGGTACGTGTCGCGGAGCGAGAGCACCTCGCCCTTCCAGATCCTCTCGAACCGGCTCGCGTCGAAAGCGGGGCGCCGGACGAGCCGCAGAGCCATCGCGGCCTGCTTCTCCGTGGCTCCTGACCTCTCGTGGAGCTTCAGGGCGTACGACGAGAAGTCGCGGACGAAGACGTCGAACACCTGGTCGAGGGCGTCGTCGGTCAGGTCGTGGTGCGCCGCCCCCTCGAGAACGAGGTGGGCGTAGACGGCGAGGGCGAAGAGGTCGCCGACGGCGAGGAGGAGGTCGACGTCCTTCGCCTGGTCCTCGGTGGGCGCGGCCGCGGCGACGAGCTCGCGGAAGGCGCCGAGCTGCGCGCGGAAGAGGGCGACGTTCGGGATCCGGGCGTACGTCTCGAAGGCCGGCGCCCAGTCGTGGAAGCGGATCTTCCCGAGGCCGCTCGCCGGCCCCTGCGCGAAGAGGAAGGCGTCGTGGGCCGGGTCGGTCCGGCGCCCCACCTCGGGGCACGACGTCGGGCGGAAGAGCCAGTTCGCGAGGAACTTGACGATGAGCGCGATGTTGACGTGGACCGTCCCCTCGAGCTTCGGCAGGGCGCGGATGTCGCGCGCGGCCATCTCGAAGACCATGTCCTTTTCGAACCCCTTCGCGGCGATGACGTCCCAGAGGAGGTCGACGACCTTCTCTCCCTCGGTCGTCACCTTCATCTTCACGAGCGGGTTGTAGAGGAGGTAGCGCCGGTCCTCGAGCGAGGCGGCCCGCAGGTAGTCCGAGGCGCGGAAGGCGAAGACCTTCATCGCGACGAGGCGCGCCCAGGCGTCGACGAACATCCGGGCGACGTGCGGGAATTCGGTCACCGACATGCCGTAGAGCCGGCGGCCGGCCGCGTGGTTCAGCGCCTCGTGGAACGCGTGCTCGCAGATCCCGATGGACGCCCATCCGAGGTTGTACTTGCCGACGTTCACGGTATTCAGCGAGGCGTCCCAGGCGTCGCGTCCGGCCATCAGCACCTCGTCGGCTGCGACGGGGTAGTCCTTCAGTTCGAATTCGGCGACGTACGACTGGCTCGCGACGACGTTCCTCACGAGGCGGTAGCCAGCCCGCTTCGGGTCTGCCGTGAAGAAGACGTACTCGTCGCTCCCCGCCATCTTCCCGAAGACCGAGACGATCGCGGCCTCGTTGCCGTTCCCGATGTAGTACTTCGAGCCGTTCGCGACGAACGCGTCGCCCTTCGGCGCGAGCGTCATCGAGGTGGAGTAGATGTCGGCGCCGTGCTCCTTTTCCGAGAGGCCGAACGCGAAGATGCCCCCGGCTGCGAGAGCGTCGGCGGCTCGCCTCCGCATCGCCTCGTTCGGGCTCATCCAGAGCGGTCCGAGGCCGAGGATCGAGACCTGCCACGTGTACCAGTAGCAGAGCCCGTAGAAGCCGAGGACCTCGTTCACGAAGCAGTTGCGGAACGTGTCCCAGCGGGAGTCCGGTCCTCCGAGCTCCGGCGGCGTCAGGAGGTCGGCGAAGACCCGCTCCTCCTTCACGAAGCGGAGGAAGCCGGCGTACCAGACCCGGTCGAAGTCGTCCTGCTTCAGCCGGGCCTTCCCCTTCGCCTCGAAGAAGGCGACCGTCTTCTGAACGATCTCCCGCGAGCGCGCGTCGAGAGGGAGCTCCCCGAGCCTCTTCGGGTTCAGAATCATGGCGTCCTCCGTCCCCCCAGCCTACCCCAGGAGGTAGGGGTCAGGTCTACCATCTACACTCTGCGCGCGGCTTCCGGCCGGGGCGGGCGCGTCGGGCCGGCGAGCCGGCCGGCCCGGCGGGCGCGCCGGAGAGGCTGCTGAACACTTCGCCCTCCGCGGCGTATAACCCGCTGGCGGGAGGACGAGATGGCCGATTCGGGCCGAGGCATCGAGCAGCAGCTGGAAGAGAGCGTTCGACGGGTACTCGGCGCGCTCGAGCGGATGCCCGTCGGGAAGATCGAGGTCGTCGCGAACGAGGTCTCCCGGGCCGTCGGACAGGTCGTCTCCCACGTCGATCGCGCGAGCCGGAGCCCGACGCGGGAGGAGAGACGCCTCGAGAAGCGGCTGCGGGAGGAGGACGAGGCGAGCCTTCCCCAGGCCTGGGTGATGTCCGGGGCCGCCGCCGTCGCCGGGCTCATCGGCCTCACCCAGCCGCAGCTCTTCTGGTTCTTTTTCGTCGGCTTCGGATTTGCGATGGCCGCGGCCGACATCTTCGCCAAGGTCCGGCGCCGGGAGAGGCGGCAGGCGGAAGCGGCGCAGGAACGCGGCGCCGCCGTGACCGCTGCGACCGAGGAGAAGGCCGTCCCGGCGCCGCTCGTCACGCCGCCGCCTTCGGCGCGGGCCGAGAGTCCCGCTCTCGCCGCGATCTCGGCCCGGGAGGCGCGCGTCGACGGCATCTGCGACCGGCTCCTCTCCGAGCTTTCGGGAGCGCCGCCTCTCGTGCGGGAGCTCCTTCGCAGGCCGGAGCAGACCGTCGAGGCGCTCCGGGCGGCGTCGAGGGAGCTGGCCCGGCGCGAGCGCGAGCTGCGCGGGATGCTCTCCGAGGACGAGGGGGAGCGGCTTCTCGGCGAGCGGGCGGAGCTGGCGGCCCGCGCGGAGGCCGCGCCCGACGCCGTCGTGAAGAGCCGCCTCGCGGCGGCGCTCGAGGCGCTCGACGCCCAGCTCGTCCACCGGGCCGAGCTGACGACGGCCGCGGCCCGCATCGAGGCCGAGGGGACGCGGATCCTCTACTCGCTCGAAAGCCTGCGCGCCCAGGTCCTCCGCGCGTTCGCCGCGGACGCCGCCGCGGACGACGTCACGCGCGAGAGCCTGAAGGGGGGGCTCGAGACGCTCCGGGGCGAGATCGACGCGGTGGCGACCGCGCTCGAGGAGGTCCACGGGGTCGGAACACCGCCGGTCGCCTCGACCGCAGGGGGACCGACCGCCGCGGCGCGCGCAGCTCTTCGACAGGCGGGAATGCGCTGAGGGCGCCGCCGCCGATGACTCCAGCGGTCGTCCCGCCCCGGGTTCGGGCCCTCGGCCCCGACCGACGCCCCCACGGCCGTCCGGCGAGCGGACCGGTCCGGCGTCTCGGCCTGTCGCTCGTCCTGCTCGTCCTCCCGGCTCCCGGACTGCTCGGAGAGCCGGTCGACGTCCCCGGCGGGACCGCAAGCATTCGTCGTCTTCTCGACCTCGCGGAGCGGCGCACGGATGCGGACCTCTTCGCCGAGGTGGGGCGGGTCCTCCTGTCGGGGACGAACCCGGCCGACCCCTGGAGCAAGAGCGAGAAGCGGAAGGCGGTCGTCTCCTTCGCCGAAGACCTCGAGGAATGGAAGGAGAAGCAGGGGTGTCCCGCGATCCTCTCGACGAAGCCGACCGCGTGGGAGGGGACCAGGCGGGCGCTCGGCTGGCTCGGCTTCCGGGTCCGCGGAGAGGGCCCGGGTTTCGAGGTGGAGCCCCTCGCCGAGCCCGAGGCGGTGCGTCGCCAGACGTTCCTCGACGTCCTGGGGCAGCCTGCGACGGAGGTCCTCGCGCGCCTCGCGGCCGGGGAGGACGTTCGCGTGGACTGCCCGTCCGGCCAGGCGGAGCTCCCGTTCTCCCTCGCGGCGTGGCGGGAGACCCTCGGCCTCGACGAGAAGCGGCTGAACGCGACGAACGCTTTCCTCCGCTTCGTCACCGACGTCCCGGCGTCCCGAATGATGGTGGCCCTGCACGCCGCCGACGCGAGGACGCGGGAGGAGCTCCGCGCGGTCGGAGGGCCACCCGGCGGGTACGCCGGGTGGAAGCTCGTCTACGAGAAGGCGCTCGACGGCTTCGCCCTCTACCCCGAGGCGCTCGAGATCCGGGACGGGAAGGTCCGGCTGCCGGGAGGCGCCGCGGCGGAACCTGTCTGGGAGGCGGTCGTCGGAGAGCCGCCGTCCGACCTTCCCCGGTTCGTCGTGAGGTTCTACGGCTCCGGCTCGGGCAAGGCCGCGTACGTGGCCGACGCGCTCCGGCCGCTCTCCGAGGAGACGGCGCGGGCCTTCGTCCTCGGCGGAACGACGGGTGGCGAGAAGTCCGTCGAGCGGTTCGAGCGCCTCTTCTCCGCCATCGGGAAGACCGGCCGAAGCTACGGGAACACCCAGCGCGACCCCTGGGATTTCACCCAGCTCGCGGGCTTCCTCCGGCCGGCGGCCGGAGGAGAGATCGCCCTCCCCGGCGGAGCCGGCGTCTGGATGGAGGCCCTCGCACGCCCCGCTCTGCCCGCGGACGAGAAGGAGCTCTCGGACGTCCTCGCCGCCGCGGCCGGCCGGACCGAAGGCCCGGCGGAGGCGCTGGAGCGGATCCTCCGGGAGGAGACCGACGGCGTCTCGGGGCCGCTGCCGGCGTCGAAACGTCTCGTCGTCGTCTCGAGCCTCGTGCGCGACCGGCCCGTTCTCGGCGAGCCCGGCACGGTCCTCCTCCTCGCGCGCGGCGTCGACCGCTTCCTCGGGTGCTACGCGCCGCTCGAGGAGCTGCCGCTCGAGAGCGCGGAGACGGCCCGGAAATACCTCTTCACGCTGGACCGCCTCGACACGAACGGCACCGATCGCGACGCCGAGCTCCGCGCCGGCCTCTTCCTCGCTTCGGTCGAGCTCCTCTCGGCCCTCTTCCGGAGCGGGTCGGTCTCCGACGCGGGCGCGCGCGAGCTGTTCGCGTCGCTCCTCGGGCAGCCGCTGTTCGCGACGCCCCGGACCGCTCCCGCTGCGGGAATGGAGGCGTACGACCGCTGGCTTCGCGGCGAGCTCCTCGCCGCGCTCCGCGCGACGGAGACCCGGTTCCTCGGAGCGGGGGGCGCGGATGCGCTCGCGTGGGAGGACGAGGAGGGGCCGCGACCGGCGAAGACGGCCGACGACCTCCTCTCCACGGCCCTTTCCGGCTTCCGCCCGCCGGCCGCGCTCGCCTGGAGGGGCGGGACGTACTCGTACGACGCCTCGGAAGATGCCGTGGCGCGACGTCGGACGTTCGCCCGGACCCAGGACCACGTCCCGCTGTGGGTCCTCGCCCGCGCGGCTTCCGAGCGCGAGGCCGCGTTCGCCGCCGCGCGCGCCGGGAACGTCGAGGAGACCCGCTCCGCGGTCGGCGCGCTCCTCGAGAGCCTCGCTGCGATTCCTCCGGCACGGGAGGCCGACGAAAGGGTCGCGGCGACGGCGTCGGGCGCCCGCCACGTCCTCGGCACGCTCCAGGCCGCGACGGAGGAAGACGTTCTCGCGCTCCTCGAAGCCGGTCTTCCGCGCCTCGACGCGCTCCGGGCCGAACGGACGCTCGAGGCGCTCGCCGTCCACGTCTACTCCGGTTACGTCCTCGACCCGGGCGATCTCACGTTCGCCGACTCCCGGCTCGTCCGGATGCACTCGCTCTCGTGGGGCCCCCGGAAGGGCATCGTGTTCCCCTCCCCGTTCCAGCCGACGCGGATCGAGACGCCCGGAGAGGGTGCGTCCCTCAGGCTGGCGGGGGGCTGGGCGGGAATCGGAGGCCCCCTCGGGCTCCTGCACGCGGAGGGTCTCGTCTACGACGAAGACGCCCTGCTCTCGAACGAAGCCGTCCGCGCCGGGCTCGTCCTCCCCGCCGTCCTCTTCACGGCGGCGCGGCTCGACGACGAGGCCCTTCGCTTCGTCGCGCTGGCCTGCCGGGCCGCCGAGCAGCTTCCGGGCGCCCTCGCCGGGCTTCCCGAAGCGCAGCGGCACGACGCCTGGAGCCGGCTCGCCCGCGACCTCGTTCCGTCCTCCCGGCGAAACCGGCTCGCCCTGGAAGGGGCGGCCGCGGTGGCCGACGACCTTTCTCCGTCGGACCTCCTTCGAATCGGGCGGCGGCTCGTGCTCCGGACCGACCCGTCGCTTCCGGACGTCCCGGCGGCGCGCGAGGCGCGCCAGGTCTGGTCGGGCCGCGTCGCGCGGCTCGGCGAGGCGGGGGCGAAGGTGTTCCTCGACGAGCTCGGGGCGAGAGCCTTCCATTGGGAAGGTCGGAACCGCCTGGCGGACCTCGACCTGCCGTCGTACGAGCGGCTCTCGGAGTACCGCGTGCCTCAGGTCTTCGGGGACCGCCTCCACGACCTCTCGGTCGCCGTGGTGAGGTCGGTTTTCGACGCGGGCGACCCGGCGGGCGTCGTCCCTCTCGTCCTCCGGTCCGCGATCGACGATCTCCTCCGTCGGGCGCGGATGGCGTACGCGTTCGACTGGCGGCCTCTCGCCGCGTCCTCCGCGGCCTTCTGGCCGGCACAGAGGGACGACATCTTCGGCGCGGCGCTCACCGAGGGCCGGGTCCGGCGGATGTAGATTCGAACCGTATGACCTCGACGACGCGTCGCTCGCTCCTTTCGCTCGCCACCCTGCTCGTCGCGCTCGCGGCGGGACCGGCCCGCGCGGACGAGGCGCCCTCCCTGCGGATCGTGAAGCCGGGGCCCGACGACATCCCGCTCGGCGAGACGGCGATCGAGGTGCGGCCGACGGGGCATCGGCCCGGCGACGTCGTCGAGCTCTTCGTCGACGGCCGGCCCGCCGGCACGCTCCACGGCGAGCCGTGGACGCTCACCTGGAGCGCGGGGAGCGCGCCGCGGCCGCACCGCATCGAGGCCGTCCTCCGACGCGACGGCGGCGAAGCCGCGGTCTCGCGGGTGAGGACGCGCGGGCTCGGGTTCTCCGCGACCGCTGACGCCCGGATCGTCTCCCTCTCGCCGATCGTCACCGATTCGGGCGGGAGCTACGTGAGGGGCCTCGTGCGCGAGGATTTCTCCGTCCTCGTCGACGGTCGGCCGCAGGAGATCGAGACGTTCGAGTCGGTGAACTCCGCCCTCTCGGTCGTCCTCGTCCTCGACCAGTCGAGCTCCATGGCGCTCAAGCTCCGGAACGCGCGCGGCGCGGCGCTCGAGTTCCTCGCGGCCCTGAAGCCGGGCGACCGGGCCGCCGTCCTCACGTTCGCTTCGAACGTCGTCGGCTTCACCCCCTTCTCGACGGACCGCACGGCGGCGCGAAAGGCGCTCGAGGCCGCGCGCGTGAGCGGGGAGACCGCGCTCTACGACGCCGCCGCCGTGGCGCTCCGGAAGCTTCGCGAGACGAGCGGGCGGCGGGCGGTCGTCCTCTTCACCGACGGCGAGGACAACCGGAGCCGGATGTCGATCGACCAGGTCGTCGACCTCGCGCGCGCCACGGAAGCGAGCGTCTTCACCGTGGCCCAGGGGACGGCGGAGGTGAGGGCGCTCCTTCGCGGCCTCGACCGCCTCGCCCGGGAGACGGGCGGGAGGGCCTGGTACATCACCTCGATCAAGTCCCTCTCGGACGTCTTCCGCGAGGTCGTCGCCGAGCTCGAGAACCAGTACTTCCTCACCTTCACTCCGGCCGACCAGCGGCCGCGGACCTGGCACCGGGTCGAGGTGAAGACGAAGAAGCCGGGCCTGACGGTCCGCGCGCGGAAGTCGTTCCGGATCGACTGACGCGCGTGGAGAGCCACGCCGCGGGCGGGCCGCGGGACGCGTCCGTCAGCGAACGAAGAAGCTGCGGTCGAAGAAGAGGAGGAGCGCCGTCAGCCGGCGCAGGTCGTCGAAGGAGGCGCAGCAGGGGGTCGCCTCGCCCCAGATCCTCCCGTGGCGCCGGATGGCGCCGCTCTCCTCGATCCGCCCGATGACCGTCCCATTCCGGCGAAGCGTCCCGTCCTTCTCGACGCGCGTCCGGACGGTCCCGTCCTCGCGGATCTCCCCGTCCTCCTCGATGCGGCCGGCGATTCGGCCCTCGACGCGGATCGTCCCGTCGTCCTCGATCTCGCCGACGATCACTCCGTCGATCCGGACCGCCCCGCCCTTCTCGAGCCGGGCCCAGAGGCTCCCGTCCTTCCTCACGTCCATCTCCTCGCCGGCGAGGGCGGCCGGCGCGGCCAGGAGAGCGACGAGGACCGTGAGGAGGAGAAGGACCGGCCGCAGTTCGACTTGGGCCGCGAACGACACGTTTCTCATCGGAACCTCCCGGCAGTCGAGCCTGCCACCCCGATTCTGGGAATGCCGGCGTTCGAGGTCAATTTGCGCCCCCGCCCGGGTCCGTCGGAGAGCCTGCCTCCTGCTACTCTCGTCCCTCCTCCGGGCACGCCGCGTGGGAGGGACCATGGCCGAGGAACGCAGCTACGGAGACCGTCCCGCCACCGTGACGGTCGGGCTCGTCGACGGACGGACGTTCGTGGGGCGCCTCGGGCGCTTCCGCCCGACCGACTCCGACCTTCTCCTCGTCGTCCGGGCGCGGGACGTCGCCGGGATCGCCTCCGAGACGCCCCAGCGCGTCGCCTCCGAGCAGGTCGCCTACGTCGCCGTCCACCGGACCGGGACGCCCGTTGCGGGCCCTTCGGGCGAGACGGTCAGCCTCGACGTCCACGTCGCCGGGGGCCAGACCTTCGCGGTCTCGGTCGAGACGGCCCGCAAGGACGACCGGCTCGGCTTCTGGGGAGTCCCGGCGAGCGCCTCGAGCGCCTTCGGCGAGGTCTGGTTCTACGCGCACGGCGTCAACGCGCGGGAGGAGAAGGTCACGCTCGGAGCCCTCCTCGTGGAGCACGGCGCCCTCGGGGACGACGGTCTCGCGCGCGGCCTCGAGAAGCAGGCCGAAGCGCGGGAGGTCCCCCTCGGGCAGATCCTCGTCGAGCAGAAGAGAGTCGGCGAGGAGGAGGTCGCGGCCGCTGCGGCGACGCAGAAGGACGCGATCTCGAAGGGGAAGCGCCTCCGCCTCGGGGAGGTGCTCGTCGAGGCGGGACTCGCGCGCGAGGAGGACATCGAGGCTGCCCTCGCCGAGCAGAAGAAGCGGCGCGGAAAGCGGATCGGGCAGGTGCTCGTCGAGATGGGCCTCGTCAGCGAGCAGGAGATCGCGCGGGCGCTCTCGAGGAAGTTCAACGTCCCCTTCGTCGATCTCGACGCCGCCGAGATCGACCCGAAGGCCGTCTCCCTCGTCCCGATGGACCTCATCCAGCGCTACAGCGTCCTGCCGATCCGGGCCGACGAGACGAGCGTGACGATCGCCCTCTCGGACCCGCTCGCCTACGAGGCGATCGACCTCCTCCGCTTCACGCTCGGAAAGCGGATCGTCGAGAACGTGGCGACCCCGTCCCAGCTCGCCCGGCTCATCGAGCCGCTCCAGGTCGTCAAGGAGGACGCGCCCCTCACCGATCAGATGGAGGAGATCCTCTCCTCGATCGAGATCGAGCCCTCGTCCGAAGGGGGCCCGGACGCGCGCGACCTCTCGGTCGCCCGCGACGACGAGAGCGGCGTCGCGAAGCTCGTCAACCAGATCATCGTCGACGCCTACAACCGGGGCGTCTCCGACATCCACATCGAGCCGGACGGGGACGAACGGGAGACGACGGTCCGCTTCCGGATCGACGGCGTCTGCGAGACCTACCGGAGGTTCCAGCCGGCGCTCCGGTCGCGCCTCGTCGCGCGGCTGAAGATCATGGCGAACCTCGACATCACCGAGAGGCGCAAGCCCCAGGACGGGAAGATCCGGCTCCGGATGAAGGACAAGCCGATCGAGCTGCGCGTGGCGACGATCCCGGTCGTCAGCCGGGACGAGGACGTCGTCATGCGGATCCTCGCCGCGGGCGAGCCGATCCCGATGGAGAAGCTCCTCCTCTCGCCGAGGAACATGACCGAGCTGAAGCGGGTGGTCTCGGTGCCGTACGGTCTGATCCTCGCGGTCGGCCCGACCGGCTCGGGCAAGACGACGACGCTCCACTCGCTCGTCGGCGCGATCAACACGCCGGCCCGGAAGATCTGGACCGCGGAGGACCCGGTCGAGATCACGCAGAAGGGCCTGCGCCAGGTGCAGGTGCAGCCCCGGATCGGCTTCACGTTCGCCACGGCGCTCCGGGCGTTCCTCCGCGCCGACCCCGACGTCATCATGGTCGGCGAGATGCGCGACCACGAGACGGCCTCGATCGGCGTCGAGGCCTCCCTCACGGGGCACCTCGTCTTCTCGACGCTCCACACGAACAGCGCCCCCGAGACGGTGACCCGCCTCGTCGACATGGGGCTCGACCCGTTCACGTTCTCCGACGCCCTCCTCGCCGTCCTGGCCCAGCGCCTCGCGAGGCGCCTCTGCCCGGCCTGCAAGGCGCCGTACGAGGCGACCCCCGCCGAGCGGGAAGAGGTGGCCGGCCTCCTCGGCCGCGAGCTCCTCGAGAAGACGCTCGAGGGGCGGCCCCTGACGCTCCACCGCGCCGCCGGCTGCCCGAAGTGCGAGGGGCGAGGCTACAAGGGGCGGCTCGGCGTCCACGAGCTGCTCGTGAACGACGAGCGCCTGCGCCTCGCGATCCAGAGGAAGTCGAGCGTCGACGAGGTCCGCGCGATGGCCGTGGAGGGCGGAATGACGACCCTCCTCCAGGACGGCATCCTCAAGTGCCTCCAGGGACACACGGACGTCCGGCAGGTCCTCGCCGTCTGCAGCCGCTGAAGGGGCGGTGGGAGGGGGCGCGGCGCCCGTGCGCCTCCCGGACCCCCCGCATGCGGGTCAGTCGAACCGGACGCTGACGATCGCTCGCCGGGGGGCCTCGGCTTCGCGCGCCCCCCGGACCCCCGCCCTATCCTCTTCAGTCGAACCGGACGCTGACGATCTTGCTGACGCCCGGCTCCTCCTGCGTGACGCCGTAGAGCGCCTGGGCGGTCTCCATCGTCCTCTTGGAGTGCGTGATGAGGACGAACTGCGTCTCCTCGGAGAGCTCGTTGAGGAGCGTCGTGAAGCGGTCGATGTTCGCCTCGTCGAGCGGGGCGTCGACCTCGTCGAGGATGCAGAAGGGGGAGGGCTTGTAGCGGAAGATCGAGACGAGGAGAGAGACGGCGGTGAGCGCCTTCTCGCCGCCCGAGAGGAGCCCGATCGTCTGGTTCCGCTTGCCGGGGGGCTGGGCCATGATCTCGATCCCCGAGTCGAGCGGGTCGCTCTCGTCGAGGAGCTGCATCGAGGCGGTGCCGCCGCCGAAGAGCTTCTGGAAGACCTGCGCGAAGTTCGCGTTGATCGCGACGAAGGCCTGGGTGAACCGCTCGGAGGACGTGAGGTTGATCGTCCGGATCGTCTCGAGGATCTGGTCGAGCGACTTCTCGAGGTCGAGCTTCTGCGTCGACATCTCCTGGAGCCGCTTGCTCTCGACGTCGAACTCCTCGAGCGCGGCGTGGTTCACGGGGCCGAGCCGCTCGAGGGCGACCGTCTTCTGGACGACCTCTTCCTGCATCGCGGCGAGGGCCTCGTCGTCGGGCTCGGGCTCGCCCTCCGCCCGCTCCACAGGCGGGAGCTCCTCCGGCGGGACGCCGAACTCGGCGCGGCAGGTCTCGGAGAGGTGCTCACGGTCGCCGCGGCGCCGCTCGACGACGAGCTCGGCCTCGAATCGGGCGCGGCGCGCGGCGTCGAGCGCCTCGCGGGCCGCGTGGGCGCCCCGGTCGAGCTCCTCGAGGCCGCCGCGGCGCTGCACCGCGGCCGCGTCCGCCTGCTTCAGGCCGGCCTCGGCCTCGGACGCGGCGACGACCGCCTCCTCGCGCCGCTCGCGCGCCTCCTCGCCGGCTCCGAGGGCGCGCTCCTTCCGCTCGCCGAGGGCCGTGATCTGCTGGGAGAGCTCGGCGAGACGGCGGGCGGCGGCGTCGGCCCGGTTCCGGTGGGTCTGGAACGCCTCCTGCGCGGCCCGTCGCCGCTCGCGGAGGACGTCGCGGGCGGCGCGCGCCTCGCCGTCGGCCTGCTGGGCCGAGAGGCGGACGGCGCGGGCCGACTCGAGGCCGCTCTCGAGGCCGGCGATCGCGGCCTCCATGGCGGTCATCTCGCCGGTCTTCTGCGCGGAGAGCTCGAGCGCCTTCGCGCGCTCCTCGCCGACGCGCAGGAGGTCGGCGCGGAGCTGCTTTTCCTCCTCCAGGATCGTCGCGACCTCGCGTTCGGCGCGGGTTGCCTCGTCGCGGGCGGCGGAGAGGCGCGCGAGCGCCTCGGAGTGCTCCCGCTCGGCGCGGCGCGACGCGGCGATCTCTCGCTCGACGGCCTGAGCCGCCTCGCCGGCCTGCGCTCCGGTCCCGGAGATCTCCTCCTCGAGAGCGGCGAGCCGCTCGGAGAGGGCGTCCTTCTCGGCGCCGACGTTCTTCAGGTCGCGCCGGACGGTAAAGAGCCCCTCGCCCGGAACCTCGGTGCCGGCGGCCTCGACGATCGAGCCGCGGACGACGACGCCGTCCTTCGTGACGAACGTCCGCTCCGGGAGGAGCTCGGCGAGGGCGAGAGCGTCGGCGACGGAGCCGACGACGAGGGCCGTGCGGTCGTCGACGGCGTCGGCCACCGCGGCCACGTCGAGGCGGAGGTCGTCGCCCACCGGGACGACCACGCGCTCCACGTCGAGGTACTTGCAGGCCTTGGCGAAGGCCGGGTGGGCGGTGTCCGCGGTGATGACCCGGGGCTCGGCGATCCCCCGTGCCGACCGTGCGTGGTCCCGGGCGACCTGCACGGCGAGGAAGATGCTCTCGGTGCCGCCGGAGGTGAGCGCGCCGGCGTCGGCCCGCCCGCCGAGCAGGTCCGCGGCCATGGCCACGATCCCCTGCTCCATCGCGAGCAGGCTCGGGAAGGCGAAGGGGTTGAGGGCGTTCTCGTGCAGGTAGAGCGCGGCGACGTCGTGCAGCACCGACTCGAGGCCCTCGTCACCGACGTTGTAGACGAGGCTGAACGCCTTCCCGCCCCGCCAGTCGAGGTCGTCACCCCGGGCGGCTCGAAGCTCCGTGAGGAGGTCGTCGGATGAAGTGCCCTCGGCTGGGAACGCGTCGGCGGCCATACACGAGAATCTACGCCGGGACGCGGCGACGCCCCGCCCCGGTCGGGGCGGGGCGCCAACGCAAGGCCGAGAGTCAGCAGTCGATCGTGACCGTGAAACCGTCGCTCGCCTCGGTGTCGGCCGCGGTGCCGGCAC
>CAZWRQ010000134.1:0-13001 GCA_964636395.1 uncultured Holophagales bacterium | reverse complement strand
GTATAGCGACGCTGCCGAGGGCCGCCACGCGCAGCTGGGGCGCCGGCGTCGCTTCGATCACCGGGAACGTCCGAAAGGAGAACCAGGACGCCGCGATCGTCTTCGAGGTCAACTCGACAGCGGTGCTCGTCGTCGCCGACGGTCTCGGTGGCCTCCCGCACGGGAAGGAGGCCGCCCGGCTCGCGGTGGGAGCCGCCGCTCTCTCGGCCGCCGAGGCGCTCGGAACGTCGCCGGCGGCTCCCGCCCACCCGGAGCTCGTGGCCGAGCAAGCCCTCCTCGACAGCGCGGCGGCCCTCTGCCGGCAGGCCCGTGCAGCCGGGCGGGCCGAACCCCGCGACGGCTTTCGCTCGACTCTGATCGTCGTTGTCGGCACTCCTTCGACCTACGGCTACTGCTACCTCGGTGACGGCGGAGGCGTCGTCGTCCGGCAGGCGGGCACGATCGATACGTTCCTCGTCCCGCAGAAGGCCGACGGCATCGCCAACATCGTCGCCGGCAGCCTCGGTCCCGTCCTTCAGGGGACGCCCGTCGTCGGCAAGCTCCCCCGCCGCGCTGGCGACAGCCTCCTTGTCGGCACGGACGGCGTCTTCGACCGGGTTCCCGACGGCTTCGCTTCCTCCGTCGTAAGGCTCCTCGGCTCCCACCACGGCGACGCCCAGGCCGTGGCCTCACTCGTCGTCTCCGACTTCGCCTCCGCCAAGGACGGGTCCATGTACGTGTGCGACGACAACCTGAGCTTCGCGATCCTTTGCACGCCCGCCCCTCGGGCGACAGCCCCCGCCGTCACCGTCCAGCGGCCGGCGCTGGCCAGGAGGTGATCCGTGCTCGCCGCCAGAACCGTCATCAAGTGCGCCTCCGGGGAGTCGGTGACCATCGAGAAAGCCTTCACGCCGGGCGGCCAGGGCTGCGCCTATCTCGTCCAACGGTCGCGGACCGGCACACCCGGCGTCCTCAAGCTCTTCCACGACCGCTTCGACCGCGCCGAGACGCAACGGCGCCTCGAGTACCTCATCGCCCAGCGCCTCGATAGGCTCTGCCCGGTCCTGATCGGCCCCCGCGACCTCGTCGTCGGCCCGTCGGGCGTCGGCTACGTCGCCGAGCTCTTCCCCGGAGAACCGCTCGAAGAGGTCCTCTCCCACCCGGGCCTCACCATCTTCCACACCCTCACGCTTGCGGTCGCCCTGGCCCACGCGGTCGACGCGCTCCACAGCCGCGGCATCGCGCACGGTGACCTCCACGGCTCGAACGTTCTCGTCGCGGTGGCGGGCGACACGCTCCAGCCCGGGATCATCGACTTCGACAACTTCGCCGGGCCCCGCGTCTCTCCCCCGCCTATGGTCGGCCAGATCCTCTACATCGCCCCGGAGCTCCGGGCGGCCCTACGCGACGGCCACCCGGCCATTCCCGACCTGCGCTCCGACCGGTTTGCCTTCGGCGTCCTCATGCACGAGGTCGTCCTCCTCCTGCACCCGGCCGGCGGCGCCGACGCGACGCCCGAGATGTTCGAGCAGGCCATGATGGGCGGCTGGGTCCACGACCCGGCCCGCGCGAACCGGCCGAAGAGCGCCGGAGGCGTGCCCCGCGAGGCGATCAACGCCGACCTCCAGCGCCTCTTCCGCCTCTCGCTCAGTCCGGACCCCGACGAGCGTCCGTCGACCAGCGCCTGGAAGTCAGCACTCCTGGCGGCGCTGAAGGCGGTCCACATCTGCGACAACTGCTCCATGCCCTTCCTCGTCGACCCGTCCAAGACCGCCTGTCCGGCCTGCGGTGGCAGCTTCCCAGACTGGGTCCTTCGTCTCCGCGACGGCCGGGCCATCCCGATCGACGAGGCCTCGGTTCGTGTCGGGCGGGCGCACCTCGGCGGCAGCCCGAAGGTCAGTGGCACACATGCGGTCTTCCGGAAGATCGGCCCGGACCTCCTCGTCGAGTCCTTCGGGCGGAACGGGACGTGGCGCATGAACGGACACGGATGGGTGCGGCTTCCGGATCGGACGCCGATCCTGCTCTCGCCCGGGGACCGGCTACGGCTTGGGGACGTCGAGGTATCGGTCGGGACCTCGTAGGCCAAGCTTCTGGACGTGGACTGGAGAACCCATCGCAAGCCACCCAGGCAGCCGATCCGTAGCCTCAAAGTCCCAGGGAACCAGGCTTGCCGGCCCCTGTCGAGTCGACGCGAGCACTGCGTCGCCGCTATCCTGCTGTGTGTGACCTTCTCGACACGATCAACCACACTCGGCCTCGCCGCCTTCGTAGCCCGCTGGCAGGCGTCTTCCGGCGCGGAGCGGGCGAACAAGGACTTGTTCTTCTCGGAACTCTGCGACGCCCTCGGCGTGCCGCGGCCGGACCCCACAACGGGTGACGCGGAAAGGGATCGCTACGTCTTCGAGAAGGACGCGCCTACCCCGCACGAGGGGGGCCGGACGACGACCGGGAAGATCGACCTCTACAAGGAGGGTTGCTTCCTCCTCGAGGCGAAGCAGGGCTCGGAAGCGGGTGACCAGAAGATCGGAACTGCGAAGCGCGGGACGGGGATGTGGGGTTTCGCGATGCAGGCGGCTTACGGCCAGGCGTGCCAGTACGCGCAAGCGTTCGACGAGCCGCCGCCGTTCCTCGTCGTCTGCGACATCGGCTACTGCTTCGACCTCTACGCCACATTCGACGGCTCATGGAACTTCCGCCACTTCCCGGACGCGAAACGCCACCGAATCTACCTCGCGGATCTCCCCGCACACGCCGACACGCTCCGGACGATCTTCACCGACCCGCACCGCCTCGACCCGACCCGGAATGCCGCGAAGGTCACCCGCGAGATCGCCGCCCACCTCGCGGAGCTTGCCCGCGGTCTCGAGGCGGATGGCTACAGCGGCGAGCGGATCGCGACATTCCTCATGCGCTGCATCTTCACGATGTTCGCGGAGGACGTCGGGCTCCTGCCCGAAGGGCTCTTCGTGAAGGCCCTCGAGCGCGAATGGATTGCGACGCCGAAGCGGTTCCCGGCGGAGGCGTCCTCGCTTTGGCAGACTATGAACGCGGGCGGGGCCATCTTCGGCGTAGGGAAGATCCTCCAGTTCAACGGCGGGCTCTTCGCGAACCCCGAGGCGCTCTCCCTCTCGAAGAGGCAGCTCCAACTCCTCCACGAGGCCGCGAAGGCGGACTGGGTGGACGTCGAACCCGCCATATTCGGCACCCTTCTCGAACGCGCCCTCGACCCGAAGGAGCGCCATGCGCTCGGCGCGCACTTCGCGCCGCGCGCCTACGTCGAGCGCCTCGTCCGGGCAACTATCGAGGAGCCGCTCCGGGCCGACTGGGACGTTGTCCGGGCTGAGGCGTACCACCTCGCCGAGGCCGGGAAGGAAACGGCGGCGAAGGGAGCCGTCCGGACATTCCACAAGAAGCTCTGCGAGGTGCGGGTCCTCGACCCGGCCTGCGGAACGGGGAACTTCCTCTACGTGACGCTCGACCTCCTGAAGCGCCTCGAGAGCGAGGTCCTCGGGCTCCTCGCCGACCTCGGGGAGAAGCAGGCCCCCCTCGAGCTCCAGGGGCTCACCGTCACCCCGGCCCAGTTCCACGGCCTCGAGATCAAGCCGTGGGCGAAGGAGATCGCGGCGCTCGTCCTTTGGATCGGATACCTCCAGTGGCAGCTCCGCTCGAAGGGCGACAGCGGCGTGATCCAGGAGCCGGTGCTGCGCGAGTACGGCAACATCGAGTGCCGCGACGCTGTCCTTGCCTACGACCGTGTCGAGCCTTTCCTCGACGGGAACGGCCAGCCCGTAACCTGCTGGGACGGCGAGACGACGAAGAGGAGCCCCGTCACTGGGGTGCAGATCCCAGACGAGTCCGCGCGAACGCCGGTCGTTCGCTACGTGAACCCGCGACGCGCCGAGTGGCCGGGAGCGGACTACGTCGTCGGTAATCCGCCGTTCATCGGGAACAAGCGGATGCGGACCGCCCTGGGTGACGGCTACGTCGAGGCGCTCAGAAAGGTGCACGACGACGTGCCGGAGACAGCCGACTTCGTCATGTACTGGTGGGACATGGCCGCCGAGCGTGTGCGGAGCGGTGCGACCCGGCGGTTCGGTCTCATCACGACGAACTCAATCACGCAGACGTTTAACCGCAAAATCGTCCAGCGTCACCTCGACGCCTCCCCGCCCCTCCGCATCGTCTTCGCCGTCCCCGACCACCCGTGGGTTGAGTCGGCGGACGGCGCTGCAGTGCGCGTCGCTATGACGATCGGAGCCTTCGGCCACGGGCCCGGGCAGCTCTGGACGGTCGTTCGGGAGACCGTGGGAGCCGACGATGATGTCCTGGTCGAGCTGCAGGGCAAGACCGGGAGTATTCACTCTGATCTCACAGCCGGAGCTGCCGTGGTTTCCGCCGTCGCGTTGCGGGCGAACGCCCTCCTCTCCTTCCAGGGAGTCATTCCGCTCGGGGATGGTTTCCGGATCGATAGGGAGAGGGTCGAGGCACTCGGCTTCGCTCCTGACGCACTGCCGCAGGCGATTCGCCCCTTCATGATCGGTCGCGACGTCGCCCAACGGCCCGAAACCCGATACGTGGTTGACTTCTTCGGGCTGACAGCCGAGCAGGCCCGGGAGCTCTACCCCGCCCTCTACCAGCACGTATTCCATACCGTAAAGCCGGAGCGCGACCAGAACCGCCGGGAAGTCCGTCGTCGCAACTGGTGGCTCTTCGGCGAGAACGCTCCGAAGCTCCGCCGAGCGGTGCAGGGCCTCACGCGGTACGTCGTGACAATCGAGACGTCGAAGCACAAGCCCTTCGTGTTCGTGCCATCCGAGGTGATCCCGGACCACAAACTCTACGCGATCGCCTCAGACGATGCTCTCGTGCTCGGCACTCTCTCGTCGCGAATCCACCTCGCGTGGGCTCTGGCGGCGGGAGGGACCCTCGAGGATCGGCCCACCTGGACGAACACAACCTGCTTTCTGCCATTCCCATTCCCCGTCTGCACCGAAGCCCAGGCGCAGCGAATCCGGAATATCGCCGAACGGCTCGACGCGCACCGAAAACGGCAGCAGGCCCAGTACCCCGACCTCACGGTCACCGGCATGTACAACGTCCTCGAGAAGCTCCGCCTCGCCGAGGAGCTGACGGCGAAGGAGAGGACGATCCACGAGCAAGGGCTCGTCTCGGTCCTGAAGCAGCGCCACGACGACCTCGACGCCGCGGTCTTCGACGCGTACGGGTGGCCTGCGACGCTCTCCGACGAGGAGATCCTCGAGCGACTCGTGGCGCTCAATGCCGAGCGCTCCGCGGAGGAGCGACGCGGCCTCGTGCGCTGGATCCGGCCCGAGTTCCAGAATCCCGGAGGAATGTCTGCGGAGTCACAGCAGGCGTTCTCGACGTATGCCGAGGCGGTTACCCCGGCATCGATCGCCTCGGCAGCCCGCCCCTGGCCGAAGGCGCTTCCTGATCGGATCGCCGCGGTACGAGACCTCCTCCGATCTCGCCGTGCGTGGAACTCCGCGACGGTTACAGCCGCCTTCTCTGGAGCCAAGGCGCGCGAGGTATCGTCGATCCTCGACAGCTTATGCGCGCTCGGTCTCGTCTCGTCCAGTGACGGAATCGAGGGGATCAGCTTTCACCTGTCGGAGCGACGATAGCCCCTTTTTGACGGAGCCCTGTCCCCCCGCCGAACGCCGAAGAGCCATCCTTTCATCCTCACCCCAGCTGGTAGGTGAAGTCGTGCTCGTATCGTTTCGGCGAGGTCCCAGGACGGAATACATTCGTCTGTCTGTTCCTGATCTCAGATGTGCTCACCGGCGTAATCTCGCGAACGCGGCGACCGGCGAAGCCCCTCTCGAGTGTGTGCTGGAGGCCCTCGGCGAGCTCCTCACGCTCTATACGTGCGCCACCCGCGCGAATCACGACAACGGCGCGACGTCGAACCAGGTCGCTGCAGCCCGCCCATGCTTCTGCAAGGAACTCCCAGTAGAAGGCGCGGTTCGTGTGCCGGTTGTCTCCGCTTCCTGAACTGGTCGGGTAGTCCGGGCCTCCCAGGAACCACAACCGAAGCCACTGGTCCTCCTGATAGTCCGTCGTGTCGAGGTAGGGTGGCGACGTCACGATCAGATGAACAGTCTCCTTCATGCTCGGCAGAAGGTACCCTGCACGACGCGCATCCCCGAGCCGAGCTGATCCCCGTAGAGTCGGAAGGGGCTCGGACAGGCGAAACCTGGCGACCGTCCTCAGGATGTCGAATGTCCGGCGCTCCGGCGGCAGGAGCGACCTCTGCTCCCACCATCGAACTGAGTACGCCGGCTTGGTGCTGATCGTGCGCGGCATCCGATTACTCAGGCAGTTCTGCGATTTATGGGATTCCCCATGAAGGCAGGCGAGCGCGATAGCCGCAATGAAGCGATCGACCTTCGAACCGCGCCAATCCAGAGAACGGCGAAGGAAGAGAATCTCCCCGAGCGTCCGCTCATGGAAGCACATGCGGAAGAAGTCGCCGAGAGGCGCTGGCGTCTGTTCCGAGCCGGCCGAGTCCTTCTCCAACTGAGCGAGGCGACGCAGGACATGCGGAAGGGTCGGCGGGTCGGCCTTTGCCCCACTGATGCATGCGGCGACGGGGTTGATGTCGACCCCCGCCGCGCGCCGACCGTTGAGAAGACTCTCGAAGATCGTCGTGCCTCGCCCGCAGAAGGGGTCGAAGACGACGTCGCCACGACGCGTGTAGGCGAGAAGCTGCCTCGCAACGAAGTCCTCCGGGAACATGGCGAAGTACGGACAGATCGAGTGCAGCGGATGTCTCACGCGGCCTCTTCCGCAGGACTCACCAGCCGAATGGCCTCCGTAACCCACGACTGGACTTTATGAAACTGGTCACTGCCTTCGACTCGCTTGGGCAACTCTCCCGCGTCGTTCGAGATCGAGTCCGCATAGTGCGCTATCCGGAGCCGATCGAAGATGAGCCCGAACCTCATCTCCTCATACCAGAATCGCCGTCGGATCAAATCCGAGAAAGGTAGGCCCGCCTCCTCTTGCAGCTCAGCATGGAGCGTGAAGGGGATGAACATCGCCGGCAGGCAGTTCTTCGCTGGGGCATTCGTAAACCAGGCTCCGTGAAACTGCCCGATGTACTCGACGACCGACTTGCCTTTCCAGTCCTTCCCCGACGCAGACTGACCCAGAAGATAAAGCTTGCTTGGCATCTTGTCTGGGTGATCGCGCCAGGCGACGACATCGATTCCGCCGTCTTTCAGGGACTGTGGCAACCCGAGCGGGATCTCTGAACATACGTCTCCGACACCGAACCGCCCGTACGCGGCGCGGAGCGCCGGGAGAAACCCTGTGCCGGTGGCGCGTGGGAAGCCGAAGGAAACGACATCGCCGTTGAGGTACCCCCCGGCAGCGAGGCAGGCGCAGATCTGGAAGTTATCCGCGATTCGCTTCTCGAGGCCCGCCATAAGAGCCTTTGGCTGTATCCGGGCCTCTCGAATCGCTGATGCAAACAAGCAGAACAAATACACGGTGCGGCCGACATCGACGCCGGACGTCGTGCTGGCTCGAGAGAGGACTAGCCGACGGGCGTCGACGGTGAACGGGTACGCAGCCCCCAGGTGCTCTTGCCGGTACTGCAACTCCTCGAAGGCCGCAGCGACGGTGGCGTCCCTGTCCTCGTCATCGAGGATTCTGTCTCCCGAACTCCGATCGGAATCATCGTCGGGCGTGGTCGAACTCTTGTCGTCCTCCAGAAAGTCCAGCACATTCGAGAGCGCCGCGCTGGAGATCTTCTGCCGAGTTGCTTGGAGAGCATGTAGCTCGAGCCAGTCGGCAAGATCGCTACGAGACTCTCCCTGCGAGGGTGGCTGGAGAACGATGGTCATTCGCCATCCGAAGTTCGTTCGGTCACGCTTCGCATCGCCGCCACGAGCGTCTTCGTCGTTTTCTGGAGACCTTCGGCGACACGAAGGAGCGTCGGATCGCCCTCGTACGAGCCCGAGAGTGCCATGGTGTCCTCGCACTGCTTCGCGGACTTCATCAGCGCTTCTTCAAAGCGAGCCGACGCTGGCTCTACCCTGTCATACGCGACTCTGAGATCACGACGGGCCAGCAGCATGTGCCGGGCCTCCGCGTGACCGAGGACCTTGCTCAGTTCGTTGAGGTTCGGGTTCTGACTCTGGATCAACGTGGGTTCGCCCTTCTGTTCCTGGCCGAAGAGCCAGGACATGACTCGCATCAGCTCTTCGCGATGCGTGGAAGGGATGGGCGCTTTTTGTGGCGTGGAAGAAAGGTCCTCAGCGCTCAGCCCGAGATACTCACGGACAGATGCGCGCGTGAGCGCCGTATACAGGTGGGAAAAGGAAAACGTCTTCTTCGATATCTGGTTCAGATCGAACCCGTCTGATAGAGCCTGCTTCAGGGCATACCACCCTGTGACGAGGCGGCGAACCGTATTGTGGTTGTCGCCGAGGGTCCGGCTAATGGTCGCGATGTCGCCGCCCTCTTCGAACCATTGTGCGGCGTATTTCGCCTTCGCCAGGGCATCCCACTTGAATGGTCCGTTGATGTGTTTGAATCCGATGAATCCTCGGGCCTCGCTACGAGAATCAACCAAGTGAATACGCACCGATGCGGGCGCAGGATCCGGACGGGATGTAGCGGGAATCGTGATCCGGAGCTTCTTGCGGAGTTCCTCTCGCGAGATGAGCCGGAGCGCGGCGAGTCGCCGGTTGCCTTCCAGCACGACGTTGCCGTCGCGAAGAACGATCATCGGTTCGAAGTCGACGTACCCTGCGGAGAGGATCGATTGGATCAGCTCGTCCACATCCGCATGGTCGTAGAGGTACTGGATGATCTCGTCTTCCGTGGAGAAGCTCTGGTCTGTGAACCGTGGATTCTCCCGATCGAACTGCAGGTCATCTGGGGCTGCCGTCTCAACTTGCATGGCGCCCTCTCCCTTCCCTTATTCGGGTGCGCTGGGCGCCTGAAGGCGCATCACGGCCACGTCTCATCCATCGTTCTTTGAGCACCGGATCGATTATAGGGGCCTCCGCATTTCTTGACGGGCCCGGACCGCTCCTGAGGCAGCTAACCTGTTGAACGTGATCGGCTTGTTTCGGTGGCTTGGCGCGACCCACACTCGCTCAGCCCCCCCCTGCAGGAGCACCGTCGCAACGTTTCGACGCCGCCGACGACGGCGCGACCACAACGAAACGCACCTCATCGGAACCGATGGGGTGCGGAGATTGGAGATTGTTTCTCAGCGGGAGATGACGAGCGAAGAACGCTCCTGGCTTCTGGGAAGACCGGGCCCTGGGACGGGGCGTCCATCCGAAGAGCCCTCACCGAAGAAGTCATCGAGGATGCGATTCACGAGGGTCGTCATCGGGACTCGGCGTCCCTCGCGTTCTCGAAACCAGGCCTTGAGCTGGTACAGGCGCCGGACATTCCGGTCCTCAATGAACGGCTGGTAGAGACCGAGGCGTGCCACGGGCGCCTTCAGAAGGACTCGTCGATTCCGTGGTCCTCGTCGCTCTCGCCGTAGAGCGTCGAGACCCGCGTGTGGCAGTGGAAGCACTCGATGGGCGGCCCTTCGTAGAGGAGCTCGTAGTCGACCACGAACCAGGCCCGCTCGTCGGTGGAGAACGGGTCGAGGAAGGCCGAGACGGCGTTCATACACGAGGCGCAGCGCATCTCTCCGTCGACGGTGATGTAGAGGACCGGGACCATGTCGGCGGGGATGACGGAGCGGAAGCGGCCGTCTGGCTCGAGGAAAGACTCCGGAAATTCGAGCATCAGTTCACCTCCCTCCAGTGGACGCGAGCGTCGAGGAGCGGGGACCAGTCGCCATGGCGCATCGTCGCGAAGTCGATGACCGAGGCGATCGTGAGGGCACCGCTCGAGGTGACGACGAACTCGATCGAGATGTTCCGCCCGCAGTTGAGGCAGGGGGTGAGCAGGCTCCCGTCAGGCGGGAACCTGCCCTGCTCCCCCCAATACCTCCCGCAGGAAGGGCAGCGGATGAAGAACCACGGGGTCGCCATCAGGAACCCTCGTCGGCGCGCATGTAGTCGGCAGCGGTGAGGCAGGCGTCGGCGAACTCGCTGTCGGGATCGTCGTCCGCGGAGACGAGGCCTGCGGTGACGTCCTCGACTCCGGCGTAGAGGTCGCGGGCACATGCCGGGCAGAGCTGCACCTCCAGCTCGGTCTCGGGGTCGTCGTAGGTTCGGACGCCACCGGTAGCGCCGCAGTCCTCGCAGATGGTCGAGGTCGCTTCACTCATGACGCTCTCCCCTACTGGCACGAGGGGGTGACAAAGAGGACGAAGGGGCGTTCGGCGTACGTGACCGTGGCGAACGGGCCGTAGGCCCCGCAGGCGAGGTGGTGAAGCCGGACCATGGCGTCGAGGTCCTTCGAGACGGCGTGCTGGACACCGTGGCGGCCGACGCGGACCGAGACGAGGTCGAGGAAGTGCTGGACGCCGTCGATCTCGATCGGCGCACGGAACCAGGCGTCGGGTCTGACTCCCAGGTGGGCGCCGGCCGGCGAGAGCGGGGCGGAGGAGAGGTCGAGTCTCATGCGGCACCTCGCGCCGCGGCGACGTGTGCGGCTTCGCTTCGACCGGCACGGAGGATCGCGTCGGCGGCCTTGAAGATCCGCTGGGCGGAATGCTCCGGGAGGGGGTTGCCCGCGCCGTACCACGACTGGATGTAGCCGCGGGCGTACTCGGCGCCCGGGAGGTGGAGCGCCTCGAGACAGAGAAGGGCGACCGCCTCGGCCTCCGCTTCCGTGAGCGTCTTCGGGAGGTCCGGGCGGTCGTCGCCTCGCTCGGCGGTGTGGTTGAGGAGGACGTGGCCGAGCTCGTGGAAGAGGGTCTTGGCGGGGAGAGCAGCGATGGGGCTCACTGAGACGGAGCGCCCGTGGGCGAAGCCCTGGACGTTGCCGTCGGGCAGGTCGAAGGGGATGCGCTGGACCCCAAGGGCCTCGAGGGCGCGCGTCTCGTCCCACGACGGGATCTCGACAGCGTTCGTGAGGGGCTCGCCGTCGGTCTGGGCCAGGACGAACCACCTCGGTTTCCAGACGAAGATCGTCTTCAACGGCGGAACGTCGCCTTCGGGCACGGGCCGGCGTTTCCGCTCGTCGTCCTTCACCCGGACGCTCACCGGCATACACAGGACGATGGCCTTCTCGCCGGCCCGAACGCGCCGCTTGAGCTCGTTCCACCGCTGGAGGGTGGCGATCGGCCCAGGGGCGAGCCGTCGTTCGCGGCACTGGAACATGGCCGCGAGCTGGTTACCGAGGCTGTATCCGTGGAAGAGGCTGTACGCCTCGAGGATCTGGCCGGGGCGAGAGACCGCGTCAGCGAGGAGCTCCGCCCAGCGAATCGAGACGGGGGGAGACATCAGAGACCTCCTTGCGTGTCAGGTCCTGGACGCCCTCGCGCCCGGGACGGTGTTTCGTCCGGGGCACGACGTCGAGGTGGCGGGCCAGTTCAGTGCTTGAGGTAGACCACCGGTTTCAGAGGCTCGTCCCAGCAGCGGCGGCAGTTGCCACACGCCGGTGGGCTCCTGAGGGACTTCGGGCACGTGGAGCGCGCGGGGTCGGTCGTGACGGAGCTCCCCGCGTGCAGACCAGGGATCTCGGGAGGGTCGCTGTCGATGAGGAGCGCGCTCGGGCGGACGGTGACGTTCGGCAGGGAAGCGAGACGGCGGAGGGAGGCGAGGAGCGGATCGTCGTCGGGGCGGACCTGGCCGTCGATCGCCCAGCTCCTCGTCGGCGCCCAGAACGAGACCTCGGGAAGCGCGAGGGCAATGTCGTACCAGGCGTCCACGTAGGGTGGGCTGAAGAAGTCGCCGGAGTCGTGGAGGCGGAAGTGGCGTTCGTCTCGACGGGAGATGAGCTCCGTGACGACCGGGGCGAAGCGTCCGGAAGTGAGGGCGTGAACAGTCCAGGCGAGCCGCCTGTCCTGGGCGAGCTTCACGGTTCGCCACCTGTACCGCTTCCGTTCATCGGCGTAGCAAGCGCTACAAACCGACGTCGGCGTGAGAACGACTCCGGGACAGGTGCGTTTGGCCGGGAGGCTGAAGGAACTCCCCGGCATCGCGTCCGTACGCGTGAGCAGGCACATCAGGACCTCCTCGATGGATTCCCGGGCGCCTCGGCGCCCTCGGACGGCCGACGTCCCGACCGAAGGTCCCAAGCAAAGGAGCGGACCTATTCGGGTGCAGAGACGCCAGCCGCCAGAGAGCTCAGAGGGCCGGGGAGCACCCGCCGGCCGAGGAGGTCCCGGAAACCGGGAGACCGGCGGGTGCCGAAGCGAGTTGGGAAGGAGCTGCGGCCGTGCCGACGCCAGAAAGAGACCACACCGGGAGCGAAAACGTGAGAGCCGATCCCGGGGACGTGCGTCAGCCGCACGGCCGGCGGCCGTCGGCCTCGAGGACGCGTGACGGGTCGCGCTGTGCGGAACACGCACAGGGCTCTCCTCGCCCGGACGGTGGACACGACAGGGTGTGGCACAGAGCCGGCTCCTGGAGCTCGACAGCGGGCCGGGATGCCGGCAAGAAGGGGTCTTCCGCTCGGCACCAGACGGCCCCTCCCGGCCATCCGTTCGCCCAGCCGGCCAGGGAGAGGACCGCTTCCCGGGCCGCGCCGGCCTCGCGGAGGAGTCGGGAGAGAAGCCCGAGTCGCTCGAGAGCATGACGGTGAAGACGGGCGTTTTCGACTGTCACGGCGAGGCGAAACGTCGGAAAGCCGAGGAGGCGCTGGCAGAGCTCCGGGCGGACGGCCAGCTCGGCGTAGCGCGCAGCCTTTGCCCGGGCGAAGTGCGCGGGCGACTCCATACCCCGGTCGTGTTCGAGAAAGACGAGCTCCGGGCCGAACGCTCCTGGGAGAACGAGGACTCCGTCGGGCTGCGGCAGCTGGGCCGGCGCGCTCCCCTGGGGGAGCGGCCGATCCCAGGCGGAGTACCAGAGGGCACTGTGCGCCGCGGCGAGGCGGACGAGGAGGGTGGCGGTCTCCCGCTGGTGACGGAGGAA
>CAZWRQ010000133.1:0-13055 GCA_964636395.1 uncultured Holophagales bacterium | reverse complement strand
GCGCCGACCGCTGGTACGAGCACTACGCGCGCGCCGAGAACGCGCTCGGCGCGCGTGACTGGCGGACGGCCGTGGCCGAGCTGAACGGCGCGATCGAGGCGAAAGGGGATTCCGGCGTCCGAGAGCGCTCGTACGGCATGAGGGTCGTCGACTACTTCCCCTACCTCAAGCTGGGCATCGCCTACTACCATCTCGGGGAGCTCGAAGCCGCGCAGCAGGCGTTCGAGACCGAGGAACGGCTCGGCGCGGTCGCGGGCTCCGTCGAAGCCCGCGTCCTCCTCAAGCGCTACCGGAAGCTGACGGATGACGCCCGCGCGAGCGTCGGCGACGGCGAGGCGGAGCGGGTCGCGGCGATCGTCGCGCGGGCACTGAACGAAGCCGATGCGCTCGAGGGCCAGGGGAAGCCCACGGAGGCGCTCGACGCGCTCTCGCGCGCCCTCGCCGTCGCCCCCGGGCACCCCGAGACCATCGCGAGGGCGACCCGGCTCCGGAAGGACGTCGATCGTCGCGAGCGCGAAAGGCAGGAGGACGAGCAAGCCAAGGGTCTCGCATCGTCGGCCCGCGTCGCCCTCGCCGAGGGACGCTTCGCGGAGGCGGCGAGCCTCCTGAGGCAGGCTCTCTCGCTCCGTCCGAGCGCCGATCCGGAGGGGCTCCTGCATCGTGCCGAAGAGGGAATGCTGACGGCGCTCGGCACCGCTCGAGCTTCGCGCGTCGCCGCGGTCGAGGAAGCGCTCGCATCGGCCCGCGAGCTCGCTGGTGCCGGACGCGACGCCGAGGCGCTCGATCGCCTCCAGCCGGCGCTGGCGCTCGACCCCGGCAATCGCGACGCGGCGGCGCTCCTCGAGCGGCTTCTCTCCGATCGCCGCCTCACGGCGCAGCGTGACGCCGTAGCGCGCGCCGTCGCCGAAGCGAACGCCGAGCACGCCGCCGGCCGCCACGAACGGGCTCTCGCCGCCGCGAACCGCGCCCTCGCCCTCGACGCCACGAGCGAGCCGGCGCGCGCCGCCGTCCGTCGCGCCTACGTCGAGATCAGCCGCCAGCTCCTCGGCCGGGGCACCGGTCGGAACCTCCCCCCGGCCATTCGCTTCGCGGACCAGCGAGAAGCCCTTCCGGACGGCACACGGGCGGAGATGGTCGACGAGCCGGAGTTCCGCCTCTCGGGGGTGGTGTTCGACCGGTCGCCCGTCCGCGTCCGCGTCGGCGTCGGGGCGGACGTCGGTGCTCCTGCCGGCACCGCGGGCCAGGAGGTCGGCGATTTCGTCCTCACTGAGTTCTCGTCGACGTCGCGGCTCGCCCCCGGTCGAACGACGCTCCGCGTCGTCGCCACCGACGCGGAGGGCCTCTCGGCGAGCGCCGAGTACGTCGTCCTGTACGAGCGGCCCTGGATTCGCTCCCCCTGGGCGCTGGCGCTCCTCACAGCGCTTCCGCTCGCCGTCGCGGCAGCCTTCGTCGCCGGCCGGACGCTCCGGCAGCGCCACCGACGGCGGCGGAAGTTCAACCCCTACGTCGCCGGCGCGCCGGTCCTCGACGAACGGCTCTTCTTCGGACGCGAGCCGCTCATCGACCGCGTCCTGCAGACGATTCCCAACAACAGCCTCCTCCTCTACGGCGAGCGCCGCATCGGCAAGACCTCGCTCCTCCACCACCTCAAGCGGCGGCTCGAGCAGCTCGACGACCCGGAGTTCGCGTTCCACCCCGTCCTCGTCGACCTCCAGGGAGTCCCGGAGGAGCGCTTCTTCGGCGCCCTGATGGTCGCGATCCTCGACGAGGTCGGCCCGCTCCTTCCGCCCGGCGCCGTCGCACCGGAGGCCGGCCGCGCCGACGGCTACGGCTACCACGAGCTGACCCGCGACCTGCGCGCCGTGCTCGACTCCCTGAGGCGCCGCACGGTCAAGCGCGTGAAGCTCGTCCTTCTCATCGACGAGGTCGACGAGCTCAACTCCTACGACCCGAAGGTGAACCAGAGGCTTCGAAGCCTCTTCATGCGTACCTTCTCCGAGCACCTCGTGGCCGTCGTCTCCGGGGTCGGGATCCTGAAGCACTGGGAGCTCGCCGGTTCCCCCTGGTACAACTTCTTCGAGGAGATCGAGGTCGCACCGCTCGGTCGTCTGGACGCCGAGAAGCTCGTGCGCCGCCCCATCGACGGCGTCTTCGACATTGAGGACGCGGCCCTCCAGCGCCTGATCGACGTCACCGCCGGCCGGCCGTACCGAATCCAGAAGGCGTGCGTCGCGCTCGTGAGCCGTCTTCACCTGGAGGGCCGCGGAACGATCACGCTCGCCGACGTGGAGGCGATCGCCGGCGAAGGCCTCGAATGAACGTCCCGTACGTCGTCGGCCCGTGGGTGCGCGGCGAGCGCTTCTACGGCCGGAGCCGCCTCCTCCGAGAGGCGCTCGGCGGGCCGCGGAACCGGCTCTGGCTCGTCGGGATGCGTCGCGTCGGCAAGACCTCGCTCCTGCGCGAGATCGAGCGCGTTGCCGGTGGCGCCCCGGGCCCCTTCCTGCCGGTCGTCTGGGACCTCCAGGGCTCGGACGAGCCGGACGAGCTGGACCTCGGCCTCCACGAGGCGCTGATCGACGTCGAACCCGCTCTCGCCGCGGCGGGCGTCGAGCTACCGAAGCCCGGGCCGGCGGCGGCGACGCTCGCCGACCTCGCCGAAGAGCTCGGCGGACACGGCCGGCGGCTGCTCCTCCTCTGCGACGAGGCCGAGGACCTCTTCGCCCTCCTGCGGCGCCACCCGGAGCTGCGCGGACCGCTCGATGGCGCGTGGGCCACGGCCGGGGCACGCGTCGTCCTGTCCTCGTCTGTCCGCCTCGCCGGTTCCGCCGCGAGCGGCCCCGAACGGAGCCTTCTCGATGCCTTCGGCCCGCCCGCCTGGGTCGGGCCTCTCGGGGACGACGAGGCGCGCCTCCTTCTGCGGCAGGGGAACCTCCCCGCCGAGAGGCGGCCCGACCTCGCCGAGGCCGAGGTCGAGCTCCTCCTCGCCCGCTGCGGCGGGCACCCGTTTCTCCTCCAGCTCGCCGCCAAACGTGTGGTCGAGCTCGGCGACGCGGAGGGGGCATGCGAGAGGCTGGCCCGCGACCCGACGGTGACCCGCCTCTGCGACGTCGACCTCGGTCTCCTCGGGGACGCCGATCGCGAGCTTCTCTCCGGCCTTACCACCCCATCTGCGAGCGACGCGACCGCCACCGCGGAGCGCATCGCCCGCCTTCGCGCGCTGGGTCTCGTACGAGACGGCGCCGACGGTCGCCCGGAGCCGGGGCACTGGTTCCTCGGCCGCCACCTCGCGGCGACCGCGCGGCCTAGAAGCTGAAGATCCCGGAGATCGAAGACGTCACCTCGGAGCGGGAGCCGTCGACCGCCAGGTCGAGCTGGAAGCGCTTGAACGCCATCCCGAAGCCCAGCGTGACGTGCCCCTCGTCGGACCGCGAGCCGCTCGCGCACGGGTAGGCCGAGCCGGCGGACGCGCCGCAGAGGCGGTGATCGGGGTCGAGCCACGCCCCGACGCGCACGGCGAGCACCGGGTCGAGGCGCAGGAAGGCGTACTCGGCGCCCACGTGGAACTCGCTCGCGTCCGAAAGGGAGAGCCGATCGGCGCCGAGCGCCGCCGCGGAGAGCCCCTCGACGAGGCTCGAGTAGCGGACGCGGTCCCACTCGAAGGCCACCGTCAGCGCGCCGCCTCTCGAGCGCAGGGCGGCGCCGGCTCCGAAGGTGTCGGGGAGGCGGAGCGAGCCCTCGCTGCACGCCTGTTCCGCGCAGGGCGTCGCGTCGATCATCCCGAGCGAGAGCTTCGGTCCCTGGCGGTAGAAGGCCCCCAGCCGGACCTGCTCCGCGGGCTGCCAGAGCACGCCGGTGTTGAGCGTCCAGTCGTTGCTTTCGACGCTCCGCCCCGCGGCGTCCGGGTCATCGCTCGGGACCAGCTCCACGCTCCCGTCGAAATACGACGCACCGAGGCCGACGCTGAGGTTGTCGCGCAGCCGGAACGCCGCTGAGACGCCGATGCGCCAGACGTCGAGCCCGGAGAGCCTCTCCCCCGCCGCCGATCGTCGAGCCGTCCGCGCCGCGGTCGTCGCGCTCTCCCCGCCGGCGCTCTCGATGGCGATGCTCGCGAGCTGGTGGCCGTAGAGGGCGAGCGAGAACCGCCTGAGCGGGTAGACCGCCGAGAAGTACGAGAGCCCGTTCGCCCGCTTCACCGTGGGGTCCCCGGTCTCGTCGTCGTCCTCCAGAGCGCCGCTGACGCGCAGCTCGACGGAGACCTCGGGCCGAAGCAGCTGCACGAGCCCGGCCGGGTTCGCGAACGCGGCCGTGGCGTCATCGGCGAGCGGCGCGAAGGCGCCCCCGAACGCGAGGCTGCGCGCGCCCGGGTTGGAGAACGTGAGGACGAACGGCGTCCGCTCGTCCTCCGCCCGGGCCGTGCGCGCCCCCGCCAGCACGAGGGAGAGGAGCGCGAGCCCGGAAACGAGACGGATGCGGGAAGCGCGAGGCGCGGAGAGACTCGGGCGGAGACCGCGATTCACGGCGGGGATGCTAACGCCGAAGCGCGCGGCTTTCGGACCTTCCGAGGTCTCGCGTCCATTCTTCATCTCGTGGTCACGCGGAGGTCACCGATCGGTCAAGCGTCCGCCGGCCGCAGGGCTGATCTTGTGGACCGTGCCGGGCGACACGCCGCGGCGCCTCGAAACGCAAGGAGGACCATCGACAATGACGCCGGTCAACCCGACCCGCATTCCCCACCTCGCCGCCCTCGCCACGGCGATCGTCCTGCTCGGAGGAGCGCTCGGAGCAAACGCCCAGACCGCCCTCGAGATCACCCCGACCGTCGGCTTCCGCTGGGGCGGCGAGATCCGGGCCGAGGAGACGACCACGCTGGATCGCGACGCCGACCTCGAGGAAGGGCATTCGCTCGGCCTCGTGGTCGACATCCCCGTCACGGAGCACCTGCAGATCGAGCTCCTCGCCGACCACCAGCGCACCGGCCTCGACAGCGGCACTCTCTTCGGACCGTCCGACCGTCAGTTCGACCTCGACATCGACTACTACCACGTCGGCGCGCTCTACCAGTGGACGACCGCCCGCGTGAAGCCCTTCATCGTCGGGTCGATGGGCATTGCCAACCTCGATCCGCGCGACGGGTTCAACTCCAGCACCCGGCGCTTCTCGGGGAGTCTCGGCGGCGGCGTGAAGATCCCGATCTCCGCCAACATCGGCGTCCGGTTCGAGGGGCGCGGATTCTGGACCGACACCGGCGACACGAGGTTCGACGACGACGAGGACGACCACCACCATGGCTGCCACGACGACGAGTGCTCGAGCGGGCTCTTCCAGGCGCAGGCCCGCCTCGGCGTCACCGTCTCCTTCTGACCCGCCCTCCACCCCCGCGGGCCCCTCGGCCCGGCCGCTCCGCTTCGCGGGGCGGCCGTGCCGTTTCGGGGATTGGCGCCTCGGCGGACCGGCCCGTCGACACCGGCGGCGAGACGGCCCCTCGCGGCTCCTGGCTTACCGCGGTCCCGCCGCCTCGCGAAGCCGCTTCACGTTCGCCGCGACGTCGCCCCCGAACACCGCCGAGCCGGCGACGAGGACGGTGGCTCCGGCGTCGACGACCTCGCGGGCGTTCTCCGGCTTGATGCCGCCGTCGATCTCCAGCTCGGCCGTCGAGCCGATCGCGTCGAGCATGGCACGGAGGCGCCTCACGCGCGCGGTCGCGCCGGGGATGAAGGACTGGCCGCCGAAGCCGGGGTTGACCGACATGACGAGCACCTGGTCGACGTCGGGGAGGATCTCCTCGAGCGCGGAGAGCGGCGTCGCGGGGTTGAGCGTGACGCCCACCCTCACGCCGAGCTCGCGAATCTGCTGGACCGTGCGATGGAGGTGCGGGCATGCCTCGACGTGGACCGTCAGGACGTCGGCGCCCGCCTTCGCGAAGTCGGCGAGGTAGCGCTCCGGCTCCACGATCATCAGGTGGACGTCGAGGAGCGCACCCGTCTCCACGCGCAGCGGACGCAGCGCCTCGACGACGAGCGGGCCGACGGTGAGGTTCGGGACGAAGCGCCCGTCCATGACGTCCACGTGGAGCCAGTCGGCGCCGGCCGCGATCGCCTCGCGGGCGTGGGCGGCGAGGCGGCCGAAGTCGGCGGAGAGGATCGAGGGGGCGAGCTTCGCCATGGGCCGATCTTCTCCGAGATCGCCCCGCCGGGGAACCGCGCCCGCCCGCGGCGTCATGGCGAGCCTGCGCCGACGGCCTCGCGGCCAGGAGGCTTCGGCGCGTCCTTCCGCCTCACCCAGAGCGTCTTCGTCACGCGCGCGACGACCTCGCCGTCGCCGGCGACGACCTCCGCCGTCAGGACCGGCTCCGTCTTGCCGTCCCGGTCGGCCGCGGCGCGGATCTCCTCGACCGTCTCCGGCGAGACGTGGAACCTCGCCGAGACGCGCCCGCGGCCCGGCTTGAGGAACTCGATCGACGCGGCCTTGTCCCAGACGAGGTAGGCGCTCCCGAGGTGGCGGACGAGAAGCCAGCAGAACCACGGGTCGCACATGGCGTAGAGCGAACCGCCGAAGTGCGTGCCGAAGAGGTTCCGGTTCCACGGGCGCAGGCGCATCTCGACGTGAAACGTCCGGTCGTCTCCCTTCCCGTGAAGGACGCGGATTCCCGCGCCGAGGTAAGGCGGGTAGACGTTGATGATCCGGACGAGGAAGCGCTCGCGGCGCGTCGACATGCGCCGAACATAGCCGATCCGTGCCTTCGCGCGGGCGCCGCACCCCTTCTGCCTCAGGGCTTCGGATATCCTCGGCCGTCGTGAAGCTCGTCATCCAGATCCCCGCGTGGGACGAGGAGGAGCAGATCGCGGCCGCGGTCCGCGAGCTCCCCCGGCAGGTCCCCGGCTTCTCGCGCGTCGAGGTGCTCGTGATCGACGACGGCTCGACCGACGCGACGGCGCGCGTCGCGAAGGAAGCGGGCGCCGACCACGTCCTTCGGCTGCCGATCCACCGCGGCCTCGCGGTCGCCTGGCGAGCCGGGCTCGACAGGGCGCTGGCGCTCGGGGCAGACGTCGTCGTCTCGACCGACGCCGACCGGCAGTACGCGGCGGCCGACGTCGCCACCCTCGTCGAGCCGATCCTGCGCGGCGAGGCGGAGATCGTCGTCGGCGACCGTGGGGTCGCGACGAAGGAAGACTTCTCTCCCGGGAAGCGGCTGATGCAGCGTTTCGGGTCCTGGGTCGTGAGGCGTGCCTCCGGCACCGAGGTCCCCGACGCCACCTCCGGCTTCCGCGCCCTGACGCGGGAGGCGGCGCTCCGGCTGAACGTCTTCGGGCGGATGACCTACACCGTCGAGACGCTGATCCAGGCCGGGCACAAGGAGATGGCCGTCGCTTCCGTCCGCGTCGGGACGAACCCTCCCATCCGCCCGTCCCGCCTCTTCCGTCGCACGTCGCGCTACGTCTTCGTCCAGGCGGCGAACATCCTCCGGATCACCGCCCTCTACAAGCCGCTCCCGGTCTTCCTCGGCCTCTCCGCGGTCCTTTTCCTCCTCGGGACCGGGCTCTTCGGCCGCTACGCGTGGATCCTCTTCACCGACCCGACGCCCGGCGCGCACGTTCAGTCGCTCCTCCTCGCGACGGTCTTCCTCGTCGCGTCGTTCCTCGCGCTTCTCACCGGGCTCCTCGCCGACCTGATCTCGATCAACAGGAAGCTGTCGGAGGAGATCCTCCTGCGCCTGCGCCGGAGAGAGGCGGCGCCGGGCGCCGAGGACCGTGACGACGCCCGCGGCTGACCCCCGCCGACGGTCCCTCCTGCGCCGCGCGGCGCTCACGCTCCTCTGGCTCGCCCTCCTCGCGCTCGTCGCGCGGCACGTGGCCCACGCCCCGGCCGACGTGCTCGGTCGCCTTTCGCAGGCGCGCCCCTGGCTCCTCGTGGCGGGAGGGATCGTCTACGCGCTCGGCTTCGCGGCACGCGCACTTCGGCTGAACCTCCTCCTCCCGCCGGAGAGCCGCATCCCGTTCGTGCGCGCGTGGGCCGTCTCGGGGGCGACGACGTTCCTCCTTCAGGTCCTGCCGTTCCGCGGCGGCGAGGTGGCGAGCTGGGCCCTCTACCGCCGCGTCCTCGGCACCGGCTGGGCCCGCGCGGGAGCGCTCTTCGTCCTCGTGAAGACGCTCGACAGCGCCGCCTTCCTCCTCGCCGGCCTCGCCGGTGCCGCGGCGCTCGCGCTGCGCGGAGGCGCCCCGGTCCTCGGCGGCGTGACGGCCGTGGCGGTCGCCGCGGGGGTCGTCCTCCTCGTCCTCCTGCCGCGGCTCGGAGAGCCGCTCGCCGCCTGGGCCTCCCGCCGACTCGGCGCCCGTCCGCGCCTCGCGCGCGGGCTCGCCGAGGTGGCGGACGGCCTGCGGGTGGCGCGCGAGGAGCCGCGCGCCTACCTGCTCGCCTTCGCGGGAGCGCTCGCGTTCCTCGCGGGGCACTTCGCCGCGCTCGCGCTCCTCTTCGCGGCGCTCGGCCTCTCGCCCTCGCTCGCGGCGCTCGCGGTCGCCTCCCTCGCCTCGGTCCTCTCGGCCGCCGTCCTCCCCTCGCCCGCCGGCACGTTCGGGCCGATGGAGGGGGGCTTCGCGGCGGGGCTCGCGCTGGAGGGCGTTCCGCTGGCGCTCGGCGCGGCCGCGACGGGCGCCGTCCATCTCGTGACGACGCTCGCCTGCGGCGTCGTCGGCCTCCCGCTCCTCCTCCGCCAGGGTCCGGCAGCCGGGGAGCGGGAAGGCGATCAGACCTTCGCGGAGGAGAGCCGGCGAGAGCCGGGCGAGACGACCGCCTGGCCGAGGCGGCAGTAGGGGCAGGCCGCCTCCTCCCACGTCGGGACCTCCATTCGGAGGACCGACCGGAACGGGAGCCCTTCGAGCGTCTCCGTCCCGCCGCCCTGCGGGGCGCCCCGGCGGTCGACGACCGCCGCGCAGGCGACGGCCACCGCGCCGAGACTCTTCACGAGCGCGAGGACCTCGCGCGTGGAGCCGCCGGTCGTCACGACGTCCTCCACGACGACGACGTTCTCGCCGGCGTCCAGGCCGAAGCCGCGCCGGAGCGTGAAGGCCCCGTCCACGCGCTCGGCGAAGACTGCCCGACGCCCGAGGGCGCGGCCGACCTCGTGGCCGATGACGAGCCCGCCCATCGCGGGCGAGACGACGGCGTCGATCCCGAGCCCCGCGAGCTTCGCGCCGAGGGCGGCCCCGAGCGCCGCGGCGCGCTCGGGCCACTGGAGGACTTTCGCGCACTGGAGGTACTTGTCGGAGTGGAGGCCCGAGGAGAGCCGGAAGTGCCCCGAGAGCAGGGCCTCGGTCTCCTCGAAGTGGCGGAGCGCCTCTTCTTCGTTCATGTCGCGTCCTCGCGCTTCTTCAGCCCGTACCGGTCGAGCTTCTTGTAGAGGTTCGACCGCGGCGTGTCGACGGCCTCGGCCGTCCGGGTGACGTTCCCGCCGTGCTCGGCGAGCCTGGCGACGAGGAAGAGCTTCTCCGCCTCGTCCTGGAATTCCTGGAGGCTCCGGATCGAGAGGAGGCGCGCCCAGACGTCGTCGACGCCGCCGGCCGCCGGCGACGGCGGCTCGTCCGCACCGGCCTCTGGCTCCGGGTCGCCCTCGCGGACGACGCGCCCGCCCCGGACGACGACCGGCCCCGCGGCGCGGACCTCGCCCGGTGCCTCGACGTCGATCGCGTCGACGACGTCGCCGTCGGTCATGATCATCAACCGCTCGACGTGGTTCTTCAGCTCCCGGACGTTCCCCGGCCAAGGGCGCGCGGCGAGCGCCATGAGGGCCTCGTCGGTGAAGCGCTTCGGCCGGTAGTTGTTCGTCCGGGCGAAGAGGTCGGCGAAGTGGAGGGCGAGCGCCGGGACGTCCTCGGCGTGCTCGGAGAGGGCCGGGGTCCGGAGCGGGATGACGTTCAGCCGGTAGAAGAGGTCCTCGCGGAACTTCCCCTTTCCGATCATCTCCGCCAGGTCGCGGTTCGTCGCCGCGACGACGCGCACCTTCACGCGGACGACGCGCGGGCTTCCGACCGGCTCCACCTCCCCTTCCTGGAGGACGCGGAGGACCTTGGCCTGCGCCGAAAGCGACATGTCGCCAATCTCGTCGAGGAAGATCGTGCCGCCGTCGGCCTCGACGAACTTCCCCACCTGCTTCCGCTCGGCCCCGGTGAAGGAGCCCTTCTCGTGCCCGAAGAGCTCCGACTCGATGAGCGTCTCGGGGATCGCGGCGCAGTTCACCTGGATGAAGGGGCCGCCGCGGACGGCCGAGCCCTCGTGGACCGAGCGCGCCACGAGCTCCTTGCCGGTGCCGCTCGGCCCGACGATCAGGATCGTCGCGGGCGTCGGCGCGACCCTCTGGACGTCCGCGACGAGCTTCTTCATGACGGGCGCGTCGCCGACGAGGCGCGTCAGGCCGAGGCGAGTCCGGAGCTCCTGGTTCTCGCGCGTCAGGCGAGAGGCGTCGAGGACGCGTCGGAGCGCGTTCAGGACGTGCTCCGTGGCGAGCGGCTTCTCGAGGAAGTCGTCCGCGCCGGCGCGGATCGCCTCCATGGCGGTCTTCACGTCGCCGTGCCCCGAGATCATGATCACCGGCGTCGCCACGCCCCGCTTGCGGATCTGGGCGAGCGTCTCGAGGCCGTCCTGACCCGGCATCTTGATGTCGAGGAGGAGGGCGTCGTGGTCGGGGGACTCGGCGACCGCGTTCGGCCCCGCCGCGACCGCGGTGACGTCGAACCCCTCGTCGAGGAGGATCGCGCGGAGCGACTCGCGGATGTCGCCCTCGTCGTCGCAGATGAGGATCCTGTGGGCCATCGCGGCGGAGGATACGACGAAGGTCAGGGCGCCTTCGCTGGCCCGGCCGCGGGGGCTGCCGCCTTCCCGAGCTTCTCGAACGGGACGTCCAGGATCGGGTAGGCGCTCCAGTCCTTGAAGTCGAAGTGCCACCACTCCCACGGATAGACGAAGAAGCCCTCGCGCTCCATCGCGCCCCGTAGGAGGTCGCGCCGCTCGCGCTGCTCCTTCGCCCCGCCCTCCCAGGTCACGTAGGAGCGCGGGCCGAACTCGTCGTACGCGCCTCCCAGGTCGACCGTCTTCCCGGTCGAGCGGTCGTACAGGGTCACGTCGACGGAGCACCCCCGGTTGTGGCGCGAGCCCTTCCTCGGGTCGGCGACGAAGACCTTCTTCTCCTCGGGCGTGGCGTCCCAGAACGCCTTCGTCACCGCCCAGGGGCGGTAGCCGTCGAAGACGACGAGGCCGAGGCCCTTCTCCGCGAGCTTGCGGTGGGCCCGGACGAGCGCCTCCGCCGCGGGCCGCTGGAGGAACGCCCTCGCCTCCCGGTAGACCGGGCGCCCGACGAAGTTGTCGCTCGTGGCGTACCTCACGTCGAGACGGATCGTCGGATCGAGCACGGTCAGCTCGACGAGATCCGTCTCCCGGAAGGGGCCTGGCTCCACCGGGGGCGCCGTCTGGCCGAGGAGCGGGCCGGCGAGGGCGAGAAGGAAGAGATTCGCGAGTCGTCTCACGGGGCCTCCGGCCCGGGCGCGTGCCCGGGCGTGCGATGCGTGGCTCGGACGTCCGGCGGCGAGGCGGCCTCTCCGGTCCGCTTCAGGACGAGGAGCGTGAAGTCGTCCGTCGGCTCGTCGGCGCCGCGGAACTCCGCGACGGAGCGGACGATCGCCTCGACGAGCTCCGCGCTCGGGAGGCCGCGTCCATCGCGGGCGGCCTCGGCGAGACGATCCGCGCCGTACTCCGCCTCCGCTGGCCCCTCGCTCTCGACGACGCCGTCCGTGAAGAGGAGGAGGAGGTCGCCCGGGCCGATCGAGACCTCGCCCGACAGGTAGCGAGCGCTCGCGAGGAGCCCGAGAGGCGGTCCGCCGGTCGTCAGGCGCGTGTAGCTCCCGTCGGCGCGGACGAGGAGCGGGGGGACGTGCCCGCAGTTCGTGTACGAGAGAAGGCCCCGGGCGGGGTCGAGGACGCCCCAGACCGCCGTGACGTACTCCGTCGGCCGGACCCGTTCCCGGAGCAGCCGGTTCGCGGCCGTCGCGGTCCGGACCGGCTCGCCGCCGACGTCGACCTGCGCGCGGAGGATCGCGCGGAACGTCGCGACCGTCATCGCCGCGAGGCTCCCCTTCCCCGAGACGTCGGCCACGACGAGGCCGAGCCGCCCGTCACCGAGCGGGATCCGATCGTAGTAGTCGCCGCCGATCTCGTAGCGGGGCCGGGTGTAGCCGACCGCGTCCCACCCGGGGAGGTCCCTCCACACGGCGCTCCCGGCCGCCGCCTGCAGCTCGACCTCGCCCCGCAGCTCCTCCTCGAGGCGCTCCCGCTGGACGAAGAGCCGGTAGAGGACCGCCTTCTCCACCGCGATCGCCGCGGCGTCGGCGAAGAGGCGGAGCGGCTCGGCGTCCTCCTCGGAGTAGGCGTGCGGCTCGTCGCTCTCGAGGTTCATGGCACCGATCAGACGCCCCCCCGCGCAGACCGGCACCGCGAGCTCGGAGCGCGTGGAGGGGCGCCCCATCACGTACCTCGGGTCCGCGAGGACGTCGGGCGCGACGGCCGGCTCGCCCGTCCTGAGGACGTGCCCGACGAGGCCGTGGCCGAGCGCGAGGAGCCGGTCGACGTCGGGCATCGGCCCGTCGAACCCGCGGCGGGCCGACGCGGCGATCGTCCGCCAGGAGGTCCCCCAGCCGGGGAACGCCTCGTCGCGGCCGAGGACGAAAATTCCGGCGGCGTCGTAGCCGACCGCCGTACGCAGGGTGTCGAGGAGCCGTCCGAGGACCGACTCGAGGTTCAGGAGCCCGTCGAGCTCGTTGACGATCCGGACGAGGAGCCGATTCCGCTCCTCGCTCGTCATCCGCTTCCCGGTCCCGCCCCTCGCCGACGAGTCCATCGCGGGAGAGTACCACCGACGGGGTCAGGTCTGCACTTTCGGCTTCGGACGTCCCCGTCCCGCGAGCCGTCCCGGCATAATCCTCCGCGAGAAGAGGCTCACGATGATCGTCTTCCTCCTCCTGCTCGCGCAGGCGCCGGCGCTCTTTGCGGAATTTTCGTCGGGCGTGCATACG
>CAZWRQ010000132.1:8081-13131 GCA_964636395.1 uncultured Holophagales bacterium | reverse complement strand
CCCCCGCCCTCTCCGCGGCGAGATCGACTTCGACGCGGTCCGCTTCTCCTACGCGCCGGGCGAGGACGTCCTCAAGGGCGTCTCGTTCCGCGCGGCGCCCGGCGAGACGATCGCCCTCGTCGGGGCGACCGGCTCCGGGAAGTCGACGATCGTGAACCTCCTCCTCCGCTTCTACGACGTGACCGGCGGCGCCGTCCGCGTCGACGGGCACGACGTGAGGGACTTCGCCCCGACGGAGTTCCGAGACGGGTTCGGGATCGTCCTGCAGGACACGTTCCTCTTCACCGGAACGATCGCCGAGAACGTGGCGTTCTTCGACCCGTCGATGCCGCGCGAGACGGTCGAGCGTGCCTGCCGCGACGTCGGCCTCGGGCCTCTCCTCGACCGCCTCCCCGACGGCCTCGACACCCGGCTCACGGAGCGCGGAGGCGGCCTCTCCGTCGGCGAGAAACAGCTCGTCTCCTTCGCCCGCGCCCTCGCCCGCGACCCGCGGATCCTCATCCTCGACGAGGCGACCTCCAGCGTCGACCCGGAGACGGAAGCGGTGATCGAGAGGGCCGTCGACCGGCTCCTCTCCGGCCGTACTTCCGTCGTCGTCGCCCATCGCCTCTCGACGATCGTGAGGGCCGACCGGATCCTCGTCCTCTCCCACGGCGAGGTCCGCGAATCCGGGACGCACGCCGAGCTCCTCGCGAAGGGAGGGCTCTACGCCCGTCTCTACGCGCTCCAGCTGAAGGACCGGGAGGCGGCGGCCTGAGAGGCCGCCGCCCGCGCGGACGGCGTCAGTCGACCGTGATCGACTTCGAGACGTTCTTCGGGGCGTCGGGGTGGACGCCGTGGTCGGCGACCCGGAGGCGGTCGAGGTACTCCATCTTCTTGACCGACATCCGGAACGCGAGCCGCTGGAGGACGACGCTCGCGGCGAAGACGAAGAGGGCGGGGTCGCCGGACGGCGGGACCTCGATCCCCTTCGACCAGTAGCGCGCATCCCCCGCGGGCCGCCCCGCCGCAGCCCGGGCGAGGTCCTCGTTCGGCTCGGAGACGACGAGGATGTCGGCGCCCCGGATCTTGTGCGTGTGGATCTGGCTCACCGTGATCCTCACGTCGCGCTCCTCGGGCGGGCAGATGAAGAGGAGCGGGTAGTTCGAGAAGTGTCGCTCCACGAGCTCCGGGTGGAGCCGCAGGGCCTCGAGCCCGCCGGGGAACGGCCCCGCGCCGCGGCGCTCCTCCCACGCCTCGAGGACGCCGGCGAGGTCGTGGATCGAGAAGAGCGTGTTCTTCCCCAGGATCGTGTTCGGCCCGTGCTTGAACTCCGCCGCGTCGTACCCCTCGGCGTGGTTCAGGACGACCTCCCGGATCTTGAGCGCCCCCTCGCGCGCGAGGCCGATGAGGCCGGTGCCGAGGATGTGGAGGCTCGGCTCGAGGTAGAGGCGCTCGGCCGCCTCCTCCACGTCCGCCTCGCAGCGGCGGAGCGTCTCCGAGACGAGGGCGCGGGCCGCCGCGAGCTTCTCGACGATCCGACGCTCGTTCAGCGAGAAGGACGCCGCGACGACGTAGAGGACGGCGACCTGGTTCAAAAAGCTCTTCGTCGCGGCCACCGCGATCTCCGGCCCGCAGAGGATCGGGAGGTAGAACTCCGAGAGCTCCTGCGGGATCCGGCTGTTCTCGTTGTTGACGAGCGAGACGCGACGCAGGGCGGGGACGCGGGCCCGGACGTCCTGGAAGACGTCGACGAGGTCCTTCGTCTCCCCCGACTGCGAGATGCCGATCAGGAGGTCCGCCGGCTTCAGGGAGTTCAGGTAGAGGGAGCGGAACGTCCCGGGATTGCACGGGAAGACGGCGACGCCGGCGAGCGTGTTGAAGAAGTAGCCGGCCGTCAGCGCGGCGTGGTAGGAGGTCCCCGAGGCGACGAGGAAGACCCGCCCCCCTTCCTTCTGGGTCGCGCGGATCGCCGAGACGAGCTCCTGGAGGAGGGCCGTGACGCGCCTCCGCTTCTTCCAGACGAGGACGAGATCGAGGAGCGCCGCTGCTTCGGAGGCCTCGGGGACGAGGCGCACGCCGTCGGCGAGGAGCGCCTTCTCGTCGGAGACGAACGGACCATAGGAAACCAGTAGCTCCCGGTGCGCGCGGACCCGGGAGACGAGCTCCGTCAGGAGAGGCTCGCCGAGGAGGTCCCGGAAGCCGCCCCCGAGGCTCGCCTCGTCCGTGGCCCCGTAGAGCTTCAGGAGCTTCTCGACGAGCGCCTTGCAGAGGTCGACGCGGTCTTCGAACGCGGCGAAGAGCCCCTCCGTCTCCGGCGTCCGGAAGTAGGAGCGGACGATCTCCTCGAGGTTCTCGGGCGAGGAGGCGATCTCCTGGTCCATGAAGTAGGCGAACGGCGGCCGGAGGCCGGTGTCGCGCACGTTCAGCCTCGAGCGGCGGGGCCTCGGCGCGGCGAACGCGATCGGACCGGCGAGCGGGAAGACGACGTACGCCTTCTCGGTGAACCAGATCCCCTCCCCCTCGGCGAGCGGGACGAGCATCCGGGTCCGCGAGAGGACCGACGTCAGGTCGCTCGAGACGAGGACGAGCTCTCCCGTCTCGTCCGACCCGATACCGGCGTAGAGGGACGACCCGGACTTCACCGCGACGATCCCTTCCGAGACCGGGTCGGCGTAGGCGGCGGCGTACGAGCCCTCGATCCCCGCGTCGGCGCGGCGCGCGGCCTCGATCAGGAGGAGCGCCCGGTCGGGGACGGCGACGTCGAGGCCCGCCGTCGCGAGCGCCGCCCGCCCCGCGGCGAGGAGCTGCGTCGGGTCGGCGAGGCCGTCGGCGAAGGCGTCCTCCGCGAGGTGGGTGAGCGCCTCGCCGTCGTTGTCGGAGACGACCTGGTGCCCGCCCGCGGAGAGCCGGGGCCGGAGCGTGTCGGTGCTCGAGATGTTGCCATTGTGGGCGCCGACGAGCTCGACGCGGCACCTGACGTGGTGCGGCTGGGCGTTCACGTCCGTGACGGCCCCGTAAGTCGCCCACCGGACCTGGCCGACGAACCGCTGCCCCGCCTCCCGGTCGATCCCCATTTCGGGGACGACGCGGCTCGGGGCGCCGACCTTCTTGAGGAGCTTCACGCTCCGGTCGCCGCGGACGAAAGCCGCCCCCGTCGAGTCGTACCCCCGGTACTCCAGGCGCTTCAGCAGCTCCCCCGCCTCGTGGCCGAGGCCAGGCACCTCTCGTCCGTGACAGACCGAAACGATGCCGCACATTCGCGCGCTCTCCTCTCGCTCCGAAGCCCCCGCGCGAGCCGTGCGCGGGCGGGACGCCCCGGTCGGTGGCGTCGGGGCGCCCGCAACGACGCGCCGGACCGCTCATCTTGCCCCAGGCCGCCTCCGCACGCGAGACCGAAGCGGGCCCCGACGAAGCACCCCGAGACCGCGGTTCCGATCGCTTGACCGCCCGCCTCCGTACGCCTACAACGGTTGCGCGGGACCTCTCCCGCGGAGGAGTTCATGCAGCCTGTCCGGGATGCCGAAGAGCTCGAACGAGCTTTCGGGGAGCCGTGGGCCCTCGTCTTCAAGCACTCCACCCGCTGCCCCGTCAGCTCGGCCGCATGGCGGGAGGTGGCGGCGTTCCGGAAGGCGCATCCGGAGGCCGTCGTCTACGTCGTCCACGTCCCGGAGCAGCGGTCGCTCTCGAACGAGGTCGCCGCGCGGACCGGCGTCCGCCACGAGTCGCCGCAGGCGATCCTCCTCGAGGAGGGCCGCGTCGCGTGGCACGACTCGCACGAGGGAATCACGGCTGAGGCGCTCGAGCGGCTCCTCACGGCAGCCGTCGCCCGCTGACGCCGCGCCGTTCGTCCCCTGGGCGTTCGCCCCGGCACCGGCAGCCTCGTGCACCCCCCCAATCGAGACGTCCTCGCCGGGCACGGACGGACGCGGGGCCGCGTATGATCCCCGGCTGGCGGGGCGACGGCGCCTCGCGGCGCCCGATCGCCTCGCTCGAGGAGTTCCGCTCTTGACGAGGCGTCCCCGGCTCCCCCGCTTCCTCACAAACGAGACGGCGCGCGTCGCGGCCGTCCTGATCGTCTGCCTGGCCGGACACCGCGCCGCGGGGCGTGACCTCTCGCTCCCCGAGGCGCAGCAGCGCGTCCGCGCCGCCCACGAGTCGCTGAAGGCGGCCGGGCACGAGCTGCGGGAGCGGCAGGGCGAGGTCGGCGCCGCCGACGCCCTCCGCTGGCCGAAGCTCGAGGCGAGCGCGCGCGTCACGCGGATCGACGACCCGATCACGTTCGACCTCGACCCGATCCGGAAGGTGATCCTCTCTCTTCATCCGGCCGTGCCGGCCGCTCTCGTCCCGCCGTTCACGCTCGAGGTCCAGGACGACCTCTACGAGCGGGCGGACGTCCGGCTGACGTGGCCCCTCTTCGCGGGAGGGAGGATCGACGCCGCGCGCGACGCCGCGCGGGCCCGCGAGGCGGACGCCGGGGCGCAGCTTCGCGCCGTCGGCGACTCGTTGTCGACTGAGGTCGTCCGTCGCTACTACGCCGTCCGCCTCGCCGAACGAGCGCGCGCGATCCGCGCCGAGGTCCTCTCGGCGCTCGACGGGCACCTCCACAACGCCCGCCGCCTCGAGGAGGAGGGGTTCCTCTCGCGCGCAGAGAGGCTTCACGCGGAGGTCGCGCGAACCGAGGCGGAGCGGGAGCTGAAGGCGGCCGGGCACGATCTCGCGCTCGCCCGCGAGGCGCTCGCGAACGTCCTCTCGCTGCCGGGCGAGGAGGCGGACGGACTCGTCACGACGACGCCCCTCTTCGTACCCACGGAGCTGCCCGCTCTTCCGGAGCTGAAGGCGGCCGCCCGCGACGCGAATCCGGCCCTCGCGCGCCTCGAGGCCGCGGCCTCCCTCGCAAGCGCCGGCCTCGCCGCCGAGAGGGGCCGCTGGTACCCCGAGGTCGCGCTCTTCGGCGTGCGCGAGCTCTACAAGCCCGGGCTGACTCTCCTCGACCCGACCTGGGCCGCCGGCCTCAGCGCCCGCCTCACCCTCTTCGACGGCTTCTCGCGGGAGAAGGGGATCGCGGCGG
>CAZWRQ010000132.1:0-7981 GCA_964636395.1 uncultured Holophagales bacterium | reverse complement strand
CGCGGCGGGACGTCGAGACGCTCGTCGAGAAGCGGTACCGCGAGGCGCGGAAGGCCCAGGAGCAGGTCGAGGCGTTCGGGGCGGCGCTCGAGCTCGCGCGCGAGAACGTCCGGGTGCGGACCCGGGCGTTCGAAGAGGGGGTCGCGACGTCTCTCGACGTCGTCGACGCCCGCCTCTCCCTCGCGAAGGTGGAGCTCGGACGCCTCGCCTCGGCCCGCGACCTCGACGTTGCGCTCGCCGAGCTCCTCGAGGCGGCCGGACTGACGGAACGGTACGAAGCGCTCCGCGCGGACGGAGCGGGAGACGTTGAAAAGTGAACGAACGAACGAAGGGACTCCTCGCGCTCGGGGGCGGCGTCGTCGTCCTCCTGCTCCTCGCTCTCGCCGCCCTCCTCCTCGCGCGGCCCGCTCGGGAGACGCTCCAGGGAGAGGCCGACGCCACGAAGGTCGACGTCGCCGCGAAGGTCGCCGGGCGCCTCGCCACGATCGACGTCAAGGAAGGCGAGACCGTCGCGAAGGGCGCCCTCGTCGCGACGATCGAGAGCCCCGAGATCCGCGCGAAGCTGGAGCAGGCCGAAGCCGCGAAAACGGGCGCCGTCGCCCAGCGCGACAAGGCCGACCGGGGCGCCCGCGAGGAGGAGATCCGCGCGGCGAGGAGCCAGTGGGACCGGGCGAGGCACGCCGCCGAGCTCGCCGAGACGACGTTCGGACGCCTCGAGCGGCTCGCGCGGGACGGCGTCGTCCCGAAGCAGCGCCGCGACGAGGCCGAGGCGCAGTGGAAGACCTCCCGCGACGCGGCCGAGGCGGCGAAGGCCGTCTACGACATGGCCCTCGCCGGCGCGCGGCGCGAGGACCGGACCGCCGCGGCGGCGCTCGTGACGCGCGCGGAGGGAGCCGTCGACGAGGTGAAGGCGTTCCTCGACGAGACGAAGGTCGTCTCGCCTGCCGCGGGCGAGGTTTACCGGCGGAACGCCGAGCCGGGCGAGATCGTCCCCGCCGGCTTCCCGATCGTGACGCTCGTCGACCTGACGGACGTCTGGGTGACGTTCCAGGTCCGGGAGGACCGCCTCTCGCGGATGAAGATGGGAGCGAGCGTCCCGGCCCGCTTCCCCGCCCTCGGAGACGAGGAGGTCCCGCTGACGGTCACGTTCGTCGCGCCGCAGGGGGACTTCGCGACGTGGCGCGCGACGAGCGCGCAGGGGGGCTTCGACCTGAAGACGTTCGAGGTCCGCGCCCGCCCGGCGAAGCCGCTGCCCGGCCTGCGCCCCGGGATGAGCGCCGTCGTCACGTGGCCCCGCTAGGGAGCGAACCGGGCGTCCTCCGCGCGGCGCGGCGGGAGGCGGAGCGGCTCGTGGCGAGCCGCCACGCCCTCGTCCTCCTCGTCCTCCTGCCGCTCGCGGGATTCTCCCTCGCGACGGCGATCTTCTGGAACCGGCTTCCCGAGGAGCTCCCGGTCGCCGTCGTCGACGCGGACCGGTCCCTCCTCTCCCGCCGCCTCCTCCGGATGCTCGACGCCACGAAGTCGATCCGCGTCGCCGGCCCGTACGCGACGAGCGGCGAGGCTCTCGACGAGGTCCTCGCGGGACGCGCCTACGGCGTCGTGTCGGTTCCACGGCACTTCGAGCGCGACGTGAAGCGGGGCGCGGCGCCGAAGGTCGTCCTCCACTACGACGCGCTCACGATGATCCCCGGGAGCATCCTGAAGCGGGACGTGCGGGCGGTCGTCGGGACGCTCTCGGCCGGCGTCGAGATCCAGGCCCGCAGGGCGCTCGGCGAGACGCCCGACGTCGCGGGGGCGCGCTTCGAGCCGGTGAGGTCGCTCCGCGGCGCGCTCTTCAACCCCGGGCTCGACTACCGCGCCTTCCTCCTCCCCGCGGTCCTCGCGACGCTCCTCACGATCTTCGTCCTCGTCGCCGCCGTCCACGCCCTCGGCGTGGAGCTGCGCGACGGAACGGCGGCGGAGTGGCTCGCCGCGGGCGGAAGCGCGACGCGCGCCGTCCTCGGCAAGCTCCTCCCGCAGGCGCTCTGGTTCACGGCATTCGGCCTTGCCGCTCTCGCCTTCCTGTTCCGCTTCCTCGACGTCCCGCTCCGCGGGAGCGCGTCCCTCGTCGCGCTCGCGACGCTCCTCCTCGTCCTCGGCTACCAGGCCGTCGCGCTCCTCCTCGTCGCCGGGACCGCGAACCTCCGCTTCGCCTCGAGCGCCGCGGCGTTCTACGGCGGCCCCTCCTTCGCGTTCACGGGAATCACCTTCCCGACGTTCGGGATGCCGCTCGCCGCACAGCTCTGGGGGGCGCTCCTTCCGCTCACCCACTTCCTCGCCCTCCTCCTCGGGCAGGCGATGCGCGGCGCGCCCGCCTCGGCCGCGCTCGCGCCGCTCGGGGCGCTGCTGGCGTTCGTCGTCTTCCTGCCGCCGCTCGCCCTGTGGCGCATGCGAAGGCTGATGGGCGACCCGGCGTACTGGGGACGGACATGAGGAGCCTCCTTCGGGCCTTCCGCGAGGAGGTCTCGGGCTCCATCCGCGACCCGGGCGCCCTCCTCGTCCTCGTAGGCGCGATCACGCTCTACGCCTTCTTCTACCCGACGCCGTACCGGCGCGAGGTGCTGAAGGAGGTCCCGGTCGTCGTCGTAGACCTCGACCGGACGCCCCTCTCCCGCCAGCTCGTCCGCCTCGCCGACGCCCACGAGCTCGTCCGCGTCGCCGCGCGCGCCGGGAGCCTCGCTCAGGCCGAGGCGCTCGTAAGGGAGGGGAAGGCAGGCGGCGTCCTCGGCATCCCGGAGGGCTTCGAGCGCGAGGTGAAGCGCGGCGCTCCGGCGACGGTCGGCGTCCTCGCCGACGCGACCTACTTCCTCGTCTACCGCCAGGTCCTCACCGGCCTCGCGGAGTCGGTCGGTACGCTCTCGGCCGGGATCGAGATCCGGCGACTGACGGCGCAGGGGATTCCCGAGGAGAAGGCGCGCGCGTTCCGCGACCCAGTCCCGCTCGTCTCGCGCCCCCTCTTCAACCCGGCCGAGGGATACGCGACATACGTCGTCCCGCCCGTCCTCATCCTGATCCTCCAGCAGACGCTCCTGATCGGGATCGGCCTTCGCGGCCCGGCCGACCTCGGCCGGCTCGGCTCCGGCCCGCTCCTCGCCCGCGCCGCGGCCTCGGTAGCAGGAAGGACGCTCGCGTTCGTCGCCCTCTACCTCGTCCACGCCCTCTTCTACTTCGGCGTCGTCGCGCGCCTCTTCGGCTTTCCCGTCCGCGGGAGCGCGGTGGCCGCGGCCGGCCTCGTGCTTCCGTTCCTCCTGGCGACGAGCTTCCTCGGCCTCGCCCTCTCCGTCCTCTTCCGGCGGCGGGAGGCAGCGATCCAGACGCTCCTCTTCACGTCCCTCCCGGCGATCTTCCTCGCCGGCTTCTCCTGGCCCCCGTCGGCGCTGCCCGGGTGGCTGCGGGTCGCCTCTCAGGCGATCCCCTCGACGAGCGCGATCCCGGCGCTCCTACGCGTGAACCAGGCAGGCGCGACGCTCGCGCACGTGCGGCACGAGCTGGCCCTCCTGTGGGGGCTCGCGGCCGCCTTCTTCCTCCTCGCCGTCCTCGCGCAGGCCGGCCGGGAGGCGGCGGTCCGCCGTCAGTAGCGGGCGGCGACGAAGCCGTAGAAGTTGTCGAGGAAAGCGTCCAGCGGGAGGACACCCGCCTGCGGCACGGCGCGGCGTCCCTCGCCCCACGTGAAGATCCGGAGCGAGACGGTCGTGGCCGGCTTCCCTTCGATCATCGTGGCCCCGAACGTGACGCGCCCGGTCTGGACGACCCAGTGGTCGGCGGTCGCGGAGCCGTCTCCCTGCGTGGAGGGGCTCAGCATGTTGGAGTGGATGAAGAGGCAGACGCGGAAGCCCTTCCGGAAGAAGTCGTCGGCCCGGCGAAGGCACGCCTCGTCCTTGTCGACGATCGCCCGCGCGTCGTTGACGACCTCCGTGTAGCCGGCCTTCTTGAACCACCCCTCGAGCTCGCCCGGCAGCGTGATGCCGGCGAGCGCGTCGGAATCCTCCTGGTAGTCGAAGAACCAGTTCTCCGAGTCCCGGAGGCTCGCGAGGGCGATCCAGTCGGAGGCCTCGACGTTTCGTCCCGGGTCGAAGGCCTTCAGGTCGGTGCCGGGCCGCACGTCGATGCGGCCGATCCGGCCCTGGCCCGTCTCCCAGAGCGACGTGACGTAGCGAACGTACGCCTCCGGATCGCGTGTCGCGACGTCGAAAAGGAGGGACGCCGGCCCGCAGAGGCTCGAGGTCCCCTGGTCGATGGCGCTCGGCGCCCAGACGCGCACGCGGAGGCCATCGGCGACTCGCTTCCGCGAGATCGCGGTGAAGGAGCCCGCACCGACGCGCGCGGCGAACCGGTCCACCAGCTTCTCGGCGCGCTGCTGGGGCGTTGCCGACCGGCCCTCCGGATCGGCGGCGTCCTCGGGCACGATGCGAGCGCCGCGCCCGATCGGGCCGGGATAGGCGAAGGAACGACCCAGCAGCCCCTCCGGGACCGGGTCGTGACCGGAGGATGTTCCGCGGGGACCAGGGAGATTCGATCCAGCCATCAGTACCTCGGCATCAGGTCGTCGTCACCGACGTAGCAGGTGATCCGATCGGGAAAAGAAGGGCCGAGCTCCGCTTCGAGCCAGAGATGCGTACCCCGCTGCTCGAGCCGCCCCTCGACGGACGGAGCCGCCGGGTCGCTCGTCAGGCAGGAGACCGACCGCGGGTGGCCGAACCAGCGCTGCCAGAGGCTTGGCGCGGGGCGCTCGACGCCGATCGCGAGCCGGAGGCGGAAACCTTCTCTACGCGTCCACTCGCGCAGGGGCCAGAGCTCGTACCGGAACCGCTGCACGAAACGCCCGGCGCGGCGGGAGGAGTGCCCGACCTCCTCGCCCCCGAGCGGCTGCCGGTACCGGACCGCGATCGTGTTCGGGCCCGGCCGGAGCGCGCCGTCGAAAGCGGCCCGGTGAAGCGGCGGCTCCCCCGGCCCCGGTTCCGGCAGGCCGCGCAGCTCTTCTTCCCGGAGCGGCTCCGCCGGGACGATGCTCACGGTTTCCGGCGATCCGTTCGTCCGGGCCGTCACGTCGCCCGGGAGAGGCAGGATCATCTCGAGCCGGACGTGCTCCGCGCCCGCGGCCGTGACGTCGTACTCGGCCGTGACGTCGCACGCCTCCGCCCCGCAGAGGAACGTCAGCCGCTCGCGCTCCACGACGAGCCGCGTCGCGGGCGCTGCGAGGGCAGACGAGGGGGACTCCGGGACCCGCCGGGGCGCGCGCAGGTTCGCGGCGGCCGGGAGCGCGACGAGCAGCGCGAGCGCTCCGGCGAGGCCTCGCCGGCGCGCCAAGCCGCCGTCGGCCCGACGCGCCGTCACATCGACGTTGTCCTGCACGCGAGCAGCCTACGCCCGCTCCGGGACCGGCTCAAGAAGGCCGCGGGCCCCAGGGCGTGACCCGGGTCACGGCGAAGGCGTGCGCAGCAGGGTCAGCGCCCCGCCGCGGCGCTCGAGGCTCGCCTTCCCCTGGAAGAGCTTCCCGGACCCGCCGCCGCGCCCGCCGAGCTCCGCGGCCACGGCGGAACCGAGGGTCCGGACGTCGGCGCTCGACCTCGCGCCCGCCGCGAGGACGAAGACCCCGGCGCCGTCCTTTTCCCCCGTCAGAAAGGCGAGCCCTCCGACGGGCAGCTCCGCGAACCGCTTCGCGACCCGCCCGAGGAAGGCGAGACCCCGCCCCTCGAAGTGCGCGTCGACGACGGGGAGTCCCGCGGCGGCGAGCGCCTCCGCCTTTGCCCCGGCGAGCTCCTCCTCCGCGCCGCACAGAGTCTTCTGCGCCTCGGCCAGCAGCGCCAGCTTCGCCGCGACCGCGTCGGCGAGGCCGGGGTCGGGCGCGCCGAGGAGGGCGCGGAGTCGCCCGTTGCGCTCCTCCGCCTCGCCGAGCCGCTTCCGGACACGGCCGCCAGCGACGAAGAAGAGACGAGTCCCGCCGCGCAGCCGCTCGGTGCCGAGCAGCTTCAGGGCTTCGAGCTCCGCCGTCGACCGGAGATGCGTCCCGCCGCAGGTATTGAGGTCGACGCCCGCGATCTCGACGAGCCTCACGTCGCCCGAATGCCCTTCCGGCAGGCCGCGGGAACGTACGGCAAGGCCCGGCAGCTCCTCGGGGGGGACACGCCGCGCCGTCACCGGGACGGCCGCCCGGATGCTGGCGGCCACCGCCTCCTCGAGACGCTCGAGGTCCGCCGTGGAGATCGAAGGGACGGCGAGCTCGATGTCGCACTTCTCCGGACCGAGGTGAAACGCCGTCGTCTCCCATCCGAATCGGTCGGCGGCCACGGCGGTGAGGAGGTGCTGCCCCGTGTGCTGCTGCATGTGGTCGAACCGCCTCGTCCATTCGAGGCGGAGGAGCGCCGGCCCCTCAGGGACCGGAGCCTCGAGGAAGTGGACTGCTCGCCCTTCCACCGTCCGGACGTCGACGACGGGAACGTCGCCGAGGAGCCCGTGGTCCGCGGGCTGCCCGCCCCCCTCGGGATAGAGAACGGTATCGTCGAGAACGGCCCACGCACGCCCCTCGTCGCTTCCCGTCGCGAGGACGCGGACGGGGAGCTCCGTGAGATATGGTTCGCGTTCGTACGCGTGCATTGCGCTCATCGGCGAAGAGTACCCTCGCGCGCCAGCCGCGGCGCCTTTCCCCGCGCCGGGAGGGGGCGCGCGTCCGTCAGCCGGAGGGTTGTCCGTCCTTCAGGAGGGCTGAGAGCTCGCGGAACCTCGGGTGGTTCTTGTCGCGCGCCCATTCGAAGCCGGCCGACTCGTGGTTCGTGATCGCCGCCCCTGCGGCGGCCATCCGCCCGAGCGCATGATGCCGGTACTCCTCGCCCCGGCCGCTGACCGCGTCCCACGCGACGTGGACCTGGTTCCCGTGGTGGATCAGCTCGACCACGGTCTGCAGGACGCAGACGTGCGCCTCGATCCCGGCGACGACGACCTGTCGCGGCGCGCGCGCCCGGGGCCGGAGCTCGTCGAGCGCCCGGAGGAACGCCGGCTCGCCGCAGCAGCCGAAAGCGGTCTTGTCGACGTACCTCTTCGGGACGGTGAGCGCGTCGAACCCGGAGCGGAGCTCCGGATGGGTCGGCCCGAGCCCCTTCGGATACTGCTCCGTCAGGACGACCGGCACTTCGAACAGCTCGGCGAGCTTCATGAGGCGAAGCGTCGCCTCCACGACGAGGCGGGGGCGATGGATCACCTCCATCAGCTTCCCCTGCAGGTCGATCACCAGAAGGACGCTGCGTCCCGAGTCCAGGAGCTCCATTCAATACCTCCCCGCCGGCCCGGCGCCGGCCGTCGGCGGGACCGCGACCTCCCGCCGCGGCCTCGCGTTCCCTACCACCGGTAGATCGCGACCGCCGCAGCCTCGTGCGGCATCTTCGCGGCGTCGAGGACGAAGACCTCTCCGCCGCGGGCGAGGACCGTTTCGGCGAGGTCGTCGAGGACGTCGTCGTCCTGAGGTCCCGACTGTCCCGCGTGGAGCGTCACCTCGCCCGTTTCCCGGTCCATCCGGCCGAAGAGCGTCTTCCCGCCGGCGACGACGAGCCGCCGGACGCGCCCCGCGACGGCCGCCTCCGCGACGGCCGTCAGCACGTCGCTGGCGAGGCCCCGGTCCTGGGCCTTTCGGAAGTCCTCGACGAGCCGGGCGTTCCTGGCCTCGAGAGCACGAAGCGCGGTCGGAAGGACCCGTTCGTGGAGCTCGTCGACGCCGACGTCGTCCACCGCCCCCTCGATCCCTTCGATGAAGACCGCCGGATGCGTGCAGATCTCCCGGAACGCGGGAAGGACGGAGCCGGAGCCCGCGAGCAGGATCGGCGTCGCTCCCGGGAGCGCCTCCCGTAGGGCGACGTCCGCGGCGCGGAAGAGCCGGAGCGTCTCTTCGCGGCGGCCGCCGTCCCCTTCGGCAGGGATTTTTCCTGGGCCGCCTCTCGCCGCCCTCCCGCCT
>CAZWRQ010000131.1:0-13138 GCA_964636395.1 uncultured Holophagales bacterium | reverse complement strand
CCAGTGGGAGTAGACGACGTTCTGCACTCTGTCGACCAGACCCGGGAGGGCCGGCTCGTTCCGCCGGCCGAGCGTCGAGTCGCCGTTCAGGACGACGTCGAGGTCGGCGAGCGCGAGCCTCAGGCGGCGGACCTCGCCGAAGAGCTCGGCGGGAGCAGCCGGCGTGTCGAGGAGCGCCTTCTCCAGGTGGTCGACACGACCCCTCGCCTCCTTCGCCGCCTCGACGGCGCCGAGCGCCGCGCGCTGGACGCGGGCGGTGTTCTTCGAGAACGCCAGGACCGCGGCCCGGTCGACCTCTCCGAGCGTCGCTGTGCCGAGCGGGACGACGCGGAACGCCTGCGGCGCGCCGAGCGGCGTCACGACGCCGTCGACCTTCTTCGCGAGGGCGACGCGGTAGGTTCCAGGGGCGACCATCGGCCCGCGCGGCCCGGGATACCAGGGGCTCTCCTCCGCGGGCTTCAGGCGCGCCGGGTTCGACGCCGGGTAGCGGAGGTCCCACGCGATCCGCGCGAAGCCCGCCTTCGCGGGGGCGGTCAGCCGTCGGATCACGTTCCCCGCCTCGTCGGTCACGGTCAGGAGGAGCGTCGGCTCCTCCTCGCGGTCCTCCGCGCGGAGCTCCTCCCACGTCGGGTAGAAGACGTCCTCCCCCTTCTTCGCCTTCTCCTTCTCGGCCTCCTGGCGCGCCTTCTTCCTCCCCTTCAGGTCGTCCTTCAGGTACGTCGTGAAGACGGCGCCGAACGGCGGGTTCTCGGCCGCGTAGTACGACTCGCCGAGGAACGCCTTCCCCTTCAGGCCGTACGGCACCCGCGGGATGTACGCCCACGCGTCGCGGACCGGGAAGAGGATCGCGTCCTTCGCGAGCGTCTCGGGGGTCGCGAGCCGGAGCGGCGTCAGGTCGTCGAGGACTCGGAAGCCGCGGCCGAACGTCGCCGCGACGAGCGCCCCCTCGCGCTCCTGGATCGCGAGGTCGCGGACGTTGATGACCGGCATCCCGCCCTTGAGCTGCACCCAGCGCTTCCCGCCGTCGTGCGAGAAGAAGAGGCCGAACTCGGTGCCGCAGAAGAGGAGGCCGGGCCTTCCCGGGTCCTCGGCGACGGTGTAGACGGTGCCGCGGACGGGGAGGTCGCCCGCCACGGAGACCCACGTCTTCCCGCGGTCGGCGCTCTTCAGGAGATAGGGCTTGAAGTCGCCCCGCTTGTGGTTGTCGAACGCGGCGTAGACGACGTCGGCCTCGTGCGGCGAGGGCGCGAGGTCGGCGACGTAGGTCATCTCCGGCACGCCGGGGAACGTCGCGACCTTGCGCCACGTCCCGCCGCCGTCCTCCGTCACCTGGACGAGGCCGTCGTCGGTCCCGGCGTAGACGAGGTCCTCCTTCTTCGGGCTCTCGGCGAGGGAGACGACGTTCCCCCAGAAGGACGTCGAGGCGTTCTTCGCGACGGCGTCGACGCTCCAGACGCGTCCCATCACCGGCAGCCTGTTCCGGTCGACCTGTCGCGTCAGGTCGGGGCTTACGGCCTTCCAGCTGTCGCCGCGGTCCTCGCTCCGGAAGACCCTCTGCGCCGCGAACCAGAGTCGCGTCGGCTTGTGGGGCGAGATCAGGAGCGGCGAGTCCCAGTTCCAGCGGAGCGGCGCCTCGCCGGGACCGGCCTGCGGCTGGACGTCGACCTGCTGTCCGGTCTTGCGGTCGTACCGCACGAGTGCGCCGTGCTGCGCCTCGGAGTAGACGATGTCGGGGTTCCCGGGCTCGATCGCGGAGAAGAAGCCGTCGCCTCCCTGCGTGACGAACCAGTCCTCGTTCCCGATGCCGTGCACCTTCGTCGTCGCCGACGGCCCGCCGAGCGTGTTGTTGTCCTGCGTGCCGCCGTAGACGTTGTAGAAGGGGCGCGCGTCGTCGACGGCGACCCGGTAGAACTGCGTTACCGGGAGGTTCGCCTTGAACTGCCACGTCTCGCAGCGGTCCCACGTCTCGTAGACGCCGCCGTCGTTGCCGTTCAGGAGGTGGTCCGGGTTCTCCGGGTCGATCCAGAGGGCGTGGTTGTCGACGTGCTTCGCCTTCTCACCGGCGTTCCGCCACGTCTTCCCGCCGTCCTCCGTCACCTGCATGTACACGTCCATCGAGTAGACGCGGCTCGCGTCGTGCGGGTCGGGGAAGAGCTCCTGGTAGTACTGCGCCGAGCCGGTCGCGTACTCGCCCCGCTTCTCCCAGCTCATCCCGCCGTCGAGCGAACGGTAGAAGCCGCCGTCCTTGCCGCGCGCCTCGACGAGCGCGTAAACGGTGTCGGGCGCGGTCGGCGGGATCGCGAGGCCGATCCGGCCGACGTCGCCCTTCGGGAGGCCGTTCGTCAGCTTCGTCCAGGTCGCCCCTCCGTCCGTCGACTTGTGGATGCCGCTCTCCGGACCGCCGTTGATCAGCGTGAAGACGTGCCGACGGCGCTGGTAGGCCGTCGCGTAGAGGATCTCCGGATCGCGCGGGTCCATCCAGACGTCGCTGACGCCCGTCTTCGGCGAGATCGAGAGGACGGCCTTCCACGACTTCCCGCCATCCGTCGTCTTGTAGAGGCCCCTCTCGCCGCCGTCGGCCCAGAGCGGCCCCTGCGCCGCGACGTAGACCGTCTTCCCGTCCTTCGGGTGGACGAGGATCTTCCCGACGTGCTCGGAGGCTTTCAGCCCGACGTTCTCCCACGTCTTCCCGCCGTCGGGCGAGCGGTAGACGCCGTCGCCGTAGCCGACGCTCCGCTGGCTGTTGTTCTCCCCCGTCCCGACCCAGACGACGAGCGGGTTCGTCGGGTCGAGGGCGATGCACCCGATCGAGAACGAGCCCTCGGAGTCGAAGACCGGCTCGAACGTCGTCCCCCAGTTCGTCGTCTTCCAGACACCGCCCGAGGCGACGACGACGTAGTACGTCCCCTCGCGGACGGGGTCGACCGCGAGGTCGCCGACACGGCCCGAGGTGAGCGCGGGGCCGAGGTCACGGAGCGCGAGCCCCGCGAACGTCTCGGCCGAGTACGGCTCCTTCGGCTTCTCGGCTGCGGCCTTCGCGTCCTTCGCCGCGGCCTTCGCGGGCGCGGCGAGACCGGCCGGGGCGGCGAGGGAGAAGGCGAGGAGGATCGGAAGAGTTCTCATGGCGTCACTTCCCTTTCGTGTGCGCGAGGACGAAGGCGTACTCGTCGGCCCGGGACTCGACGGCCGACTTCACCATGTCGGCGCCGCCGTGCCCGGCATTCCGTTCGATCCGCAAGAGGACGGGCCCGCCCGTCGTCGCGGCCTGGAGGGCCGCCGCGAGCTTGCGGGCGTGCATCGGGTCGACCCGGTCGTCGCTGTCGGCCGAGAGGAGGAGCGTCGCGGGGTAGGCGGTCCCCTTCTTCACGGCGTGGTAGGGCGAGTAGGCGAGGAGGGCCGCGAGCTGCTTCGGGTCGTCGGCCGAGCCGTACTCGCTGATCCAGGTGCGGCCCGAGCCGAAGAGGTGGTAGCGAACCATGTCGAGGAGCGGGACGGCGCAGAGGACGGCCGAGAAAGCCTTCGGCTCCTGCGTCATCGCGGCGCCGACGAGGAGCCCCCCGTTCGAACCGCCGTAGATGGCGAGCCGTTCGGGGCTCGTCACCTTCTCGGACGAGAGCCAGCGCGCCGCCGCGAGGAAGTCGTCGAACGTGTTCTGCTTCTGGAGGAGCATTCCCGCGCGGTGCCACTCCTCGCCGTACTCGCCGCCGCCGCGGAGGTTCACGGCGGCCCAGACGCCCCCCTCCTCGAGCCATGGGTAGAGCATCGCGGAGAAGTGCGGCGTCTCGCTCACCTGGAAGCCGCCGTAGCCGTAGAGGATCGTCCGGGCCGTCCCGTCCCGCTTCATTCCCTTGCGGTGAACGAGGAACATCGAGAGGCGCGTGCCGTCCTTCGACGGGAAGAAGACCTGCTCGACCTCGTAAGGCCTCGGGTCGACGGGGACTTTCAGCCGGAACCAGAGCTCCTGCGCCCCCGTCTTCATCGACGTCGCGTGGATCTCGCGCGGCGTCGTGTAGGACTCGAACGAGTAGTAAGCCTCGTCCTCGTCCGGGAGGCCGAAGGGGCCGTCGACGGTACCGAGGCCGGGGAGCTTCACCTCGCGGACGAGCGCCCCGTCGAGCTCGCGGACCTCGAGGAGCGAGGACGCGTCCTCGAGGTAGTTCAGCGCGAGGCGCCCGCCGAGGACCGAGGCCGAAACGAGGGTCGCGTCCTTCCGCTCGGGGACGACCTCCTTCCACTCTTTCCGCGCCGGGCGGAGCGGGTCGACCTCGAAGACGCGGCTCCGCGGCGCCCCGTCGTTCGTCGTCACGAAGAAGCGGTCGCCGAAGACCTCGACGCCCCACTGCGCCTCCGTGCCGACGACGAGCGGCGTCCACCGGTCTGCCTGCGTCGGGTCGGCCAGGTCACGGTAGAGGACGTCGTTCGAGGTCCAGCCGTACTGGACGTAGAGGACGAGCCAGCGCCCGTTACGCGAGAGCACGGCCGACAGGAAGGCCGTCGGGTCGCCGAGCTTCCCGTGGACGACGCGGTCCGTCGCCGGGTCTTCGCCCAGGCGGTGGAAGCGGACTTCCTGGTGCCCGGGCCGCTCGTCGACGGGGATCTTCGGGTCGGTCGGGAGCCACGTGTAGTAGAAGCCCGATCCGTCGGGCGTCCACGACGCGTTCGCGTACTTCCCGCCCGGGATGACGTCGACCTCGGAGACCTTCCCGGTCGCCACGTCGATCACGCGGAGCGTCGCCTCGTCGGAGTTGTTCTCCTTCAGCTGGTAGGCGACCTTCGTCCCGTCGTGGCTCGGCTGCCAGTCGCCGAGGCCGACGCTCCCGTCCTTCGACCAGCCGTTCGGGTCGAAGAGGACCTTCTCCTCTCCCGCCTTTCCTTCCTTCCAGTACACCACCGACTTCTCCTTCGTCGCGTGGCGGCGGGTCAGGAAGAAGCGGCTCCCGCGCTTCGCCGGCGCGGAGACGGAGTCGAGGTAGGCGAGCTCCTTCAACCGGGCGAGGAGGCGCGCGCGCTCGGGGACCTTCGCGAGCTCCTGCCGCGTCAGGTCGTCCTGCGCCTTCATCCAGGCCTGCACCTCGGGGTCCTTCACGTCCTCGAGCCAGCGATACGGGTCGGGTACCGTCACGCCGTGAAGTACGTCCTTCGCGTCGACGGTTCGCGTGGCGGGATAGGCCGGGCCGGCGGCGGCGGCGCCGCGCGGCACGAAAGCCACGGCGACGGCGCAGACGAGGAGGACGGCGGGCACGAGGTCCGTCGGGATCTGTTTCATGCGGGGACGCTCCTTGGATCGGCACGCGGTGGTCATCGTGCTGGGCCCGCAATCATCCCACGGGGAGGGCCCGGGGCGGCTACCATCGAGGTCGTGAGCCCCCTCGCCGCGTTCCTCGCCGCTGCCCTCCTCGCCGCCGCGGCGGCCGCTGCTCCGCCGGAGACGTCCGCCCGGCGGGCCGGGGCCGGGATCGAAGAGAAGCCCGCGGCGAGCGGCCTGGCCTTCGCCCTCGCGCTCGGCGGCGACGGGCAGGCCCTGGCTTCCGGCCCCTACCTCCTCCGGGTCCCTGGAGCGGAGGGACATCTTCGCCTCGAGCTGGCCCGCCTCGCGGTCGACGGCGCCGAGCTCCGGGGCGAGCTCCGCCTGACGAACGATTCCGGCTCGCTCCTGACGGGCCTCGAGCTCGACTTCCGATCCGTCACGCCGACGGTTCGCGCCGTCCCTGGCCGGAGCGCCCCGGAACCGCTCCCGTTGACCCTTCCGCGCCCGCTCGCGCTCGGCGTGCTGCTGCCAGGCGAGGCGACGCCGTTCGTCCCGTTCGAGATCGCGCCGCTCCCCCTCGGAGAGGACGTGACCGTCGTCGTCCTCCTCGGTGCCGTGACCGGGCTCGCCGCGAGCCCGCCGATCGCCGTCGAGGGAGCCCTTCGGCCCCTCGCCCTCGACACGGACCGCTCCGGCCGCCTCTACGTCGCGACGGCGGGCGTCGGGCGAGTCCTCCGCCTGACCGCCGCCTCGGCGGCGAGCCCGGGCGAGGCGGCCCGACCGGCCGCGCCTCCCGCGGGGATGGCGCTCCGCAGGCGCGACCAGGCCCTCTTCGTCGCAACGGGAGGCCCCACGATCGAAGTGCATCGGTCGGGCCGCTCACGCCCGGCGACGCTCGACGCGGGACGGCCGGTCACGCTCCTCCGGGTCGACGCCAGCGGCGTCCTGCGGGCCGCGGCGGGCAACGGCGTCCTCGCGTTCGACGAAGCGAAGGCCGGCCCGCCCGCGCCGCTCGGCCCCGAGGGGAGCGAGGTCCTCTCGTTCGACGCCGACGCCCGGGGCCTCGTCCACGCCGTCGTGCGGAGCGGAGAGACGCGGCGGGTGGTCGTCGCCGGGAAGGGGGGAGCTGCACCGTTCGACGCGGGCCGCGGCCCGGGAGTCGACGCTCTCGACGCGCCCCGTGTCGTTCGCTTCTCCGCGGACGACGCCCTCTGGGTCGCGGCGGAAGCCGCGACGCCCGAGGGGGCGGCGCTCACCCGCTTCTCGCAGGACGGTAAGCCTCGCGGCACGCTCTCTCGGCTCGGTCTGGCTCTCCTCCTCGGCAAGGACGAGGACGCGAGCGTCCCGGCGATCGTCGACCTCGCGCCCGGACCGGACGGGCTTCTCTGGGTCCTCCTCGAGAGCGGAGCGCTCTTCGGCGTCCGCCACCTCTGAGACGCCGGCCTTACCGGGCGGCGACGCGCCCCGCTTCCCCTCCCTCGGCTCAGCGGCGCGGGGTCTCCGGGACCAGCTTCGCGAGCAGGCAGAAGTCGGCGCGATAGAGAGCGCGGCCCGCCGCGTTCGTCCCGGCGGGAATCAGGAAAACGTCTCCGGCTCGCCGTCCCCTCGACCCGCCGAGGCGCCACGTTCCCTCGGCGAGGCGGTAGGGTCCCTCGGCCGAGAAGAGGAGCCTGTACTGCTCCACGTCGGTGCCCGAATTCAGCTCCTCGACCTTCTCGAGGAGGAGCGTCACGACCGCCCCGTCCGCGCTCCGCGTCGTGAACGTCTGGCCGGCGGCATTCCTGAGCCACAGGATGCCCGTCTCCGTCTCCGTCGCGGGGGCGGCCCACGCCGCGGTCGGAAGAAGCGACAGGCCTGCGAGTCCCGCGGCCGCGCCGGAAAGGAACGACTTCCGTGTGATCTCCATGGCACTCCTCACGCTGCGCGCACCGCGCCGGCGAGGCCGCCGCGGCCTCCCCGTTTCCGGGCGCTGGACGAGGCGCCCGGCCGCGGGCATCCTCCCTCCGGGCGGAGGGACCCGTGACCGAAACGCTCTCGATCTCCGATTTCGCGCCGCTCGTCGGAGCGGCCTTCACGATTCGATTCCCCGACGGGACGCTCGAGCTGACTCTCGACGCCGTGGAGCCCCACGGGACGCGCGCGCCGCGGCTCGACGTTCCGGCGCTCCGCACCGAGCCCTTCTCGCTCGTCTTCCTCGGTCCCCTCGCCCCCGTCCTGCCGCAGCGCACGTGGACGCTCGAGCACCCTGCCCTCGGCGCGCCCGAGGTCTTCCTCGTGCCGCTCGGCCCGCGCGAAGACCGCATGCGCTACGAGGCGGTCTTCAACTGACCTCATCGCCGCTCCACGACAGGAAGAGGTAGACGCCCTTGTCCTCGACGAGCCGGAAGCCGAGGCGCTCGTAGAGACCCAGGGCGGGGTTCATCCGCTCGACGTGGATCGTGACGGCCTTCCCGGCCGCCGACGCCCGCGCCTTCACGTCCTCGAGGAGCCGGGTCCCGATCCCGCCTCGCCGCGCCTCCGGCAGGAGCGCCACGTCGACGATCCGCACCTCCGAAGGGCCCTCCCAGAGGTAGAGCCGCCCCGCGTCACGCCCGTCGACGACGACGACCTCGAACGAGGCGCCGGCGTAGTGCGTCCGCCACCAGGTGTCCTGCGCGTCGAACTGCTGGCGGAGGAATGCCTCCTTCGCCTCGGGAGGCCACGGCACCGGCGCCAGCTCCTCCTCGCGCGTCGACGAATAGACGCGGAGGAGGAGGTCGCGGTCCGCGGGCGTCGCGGGGCGGAGCGCGACGCGGTGCGCCGCGGCCGATTCGTCCGCCGCCACGCCCGTCACCGCCGCCTCCGCACCCGTCACGAGCCCCTCAGGTCCGCGGCGGGAAGACGCCCTGCAGGGCGATGTTGAAGTAGAAGGTCAGGTAGGGCTGCAGGTTGTTGTGCGGCTGGTCGCCGCCGGCGGGGGCGAGGGCCTCGGGAGCGAGCTGCACGTTCGACGAGGCCTGGTAGAGCGTCCCCCCCGAGGAGAGGGCCAGAGACGCATTCGGGCTGACCACGTTCGTGTCCGCGAGGTCGAGGACGTTGGCGCGCAGGGTGTGCGAATGCGCGGGGATCTCGCTCTCCAGAAGGCTCACGGTCTCGCTGCCGCCGGTCTCTCCAAGATCGTGGAGGCTCAGGCCCGGACCCTGTCCGGGGTGCATCGGCGCCCTTCCCTGCAAGTCCGGCAGAGCGAAGTTGCTCTTCCCGTTCCCGCCATACGTCGTTCCGAGAAGCGAGAAGAGCGCGGTGTTCTGAGAGAGGGGCAGCAGCTGGCCATCGCACCAGGCCCAGCCCTTGGGAGCGAAGTTGAAGGGGAAGATCCGGATCTCGGCGACGAAGGGATCTGCCATGGGGTGCTCCTCGTGGCTCTCTGCGGATCAGGTCGGGGACGGGAAGATTCCGAAGAGGCTGATGATGAAGTCGACGCAGAGGTACGGCTGGAAGTTCGTGTGCGGCTGCGAGCCGCCGACGGCGGAGATGGCCGCAGCGTTCATGTTCCCGTTCGGCGGGTCGTTGATGTAGGGCGTCACGTTGAACGACGTCGCGGGCAGGGCCCCCGCCGGGCTGACCAGGTCGCCGGTCGCGGTGGAGGCGAGCGCCGGGTGGGAGTGGGCCGGGACCTGGTTCACCGTCAGCGTGATCTCTTCGGCCCCTCCCGTCTCCGCGAGGATGAACCCGTTCCCCTGATGGATCGGGATCCGGCCGCGCAGGTCGGGGAGGGCGAATGTCGACTGCCCATCGCCGCCGTAGGTCGTCCCGATGAGGTTGAAGAGGGTCTCGTACTCGGAGATCGGGAGGAGCTGGCCTTCGCAGAACATCCAGCCCGCGGGAGCGAAGTTCCCCGCGAACATCCGGATCTCGCCGACGTAGGGCTGTGCCATGTCGTCTCCTCAGGTCGGGCTCGGAAAGATGCCCTGGAGGGCGATGCAGAAGCTGAGCGTCAGGAAGGGCTGCATGTTGAGGTGCGCCTGGCTCCCCCCCGTGTTCGCGGCCGTCCCCGGGTGAAGGGAGGTCAGGCTGACCGGCGAGTGGTAGACGTTGTTCCCCCCGCCGAGGAACCTGCCGGTCGGGTTCGCGTTCCCACCCGTCGCCGAGGAGGAGGCCGCCACGACGTGCGCGTGCGTCGGGAGCTCCGCGATCGAGAGCGTGTGCGCCTGCTCTCCTCCCTTCTCCCCGAGGGTGTGGCCGCTCCCGACGTGGATCGGCGCTCGCCCCCTGAGGTCCGGCAGGGCGAAGTTCACGCGCCCGTCCCCTCCGAACGTCGTCCCGAGGAGCGAGAAGAGAGCCTGGTTCTGGTTGATTGGGAGGAGCTGCCCGTTACAGAGGGCCCATCCCTTCGGGGGAAACGAGAAGCTCATGACCCGGATCTCGGACAGGAAGGGTTCCGCCATCACTTCACCTCCATCTCAGGGCGTGGGGCAGGCCGCGCCGCCCACGAAGCCGCCGCCCGTCGGGACCGTGTTCGAGGCGAGCCCGGTCGTCCCGCCACCGCCGTTGTTGCCCTGAACGAAGGCCACGACCGCCGCGTCGTTGTTGTTCGCGCCTCCGTAGCCCGGGAGCCTCACCGTCGTCGCCTGACGCTGGCGGAGGCGGAAGTCGGTTCCGACGTTCGCCCCCGAGCCCGCGATGTCGTTTGCCAGGGCGCCGGCCCCGCCGATGCTCGCGCAGATCTGGTACGTGTCTCCCGGAACGGTGCCGCCGTTGAGGTGGATGCCGTTCATCGGCAGTCCGCCCGTACCGGGCTCCTTGATCGTGTTCCCGGTGATGGTCACGTTCATCGTGCCGCTCATCGCAGTAGCGCCGCCCCCCGTCAGGAGCTCGATCCCGAAGTTGTTGTACTGGCGAATCTGGTTCCCCGTGATGCTCGCCGTGACCGTGCCCAGGCCCGCGTTCTGGAGCTTGAGCCCGGAGCCCGCCCTCGATCCCGAGTCGGCGACGCCCGTCACGCCGATCTGGTTGTTCGCGAACGTTCCCGAGTAGGTTCCCGCCCCGGTCGACTTGACGATGAGGACCGCGGTCCCGTCCGAGTCACGGAACGTGTTGCCCGTGATGTTGTACGTGAGGCTCCCGCCGAGGTCGCCTCCGCTGATCGTCACGCCCCCGCCGCCCGTCGCGATGCCCGGGTGGTTGTTCGACAGCGTGTTCCCGGTGAAGACGAGGTCGCACGTGGCCGTGCCGTTGTTGAGGAAGTTGAAGAGGTCGCCCCGGGCCGAAGTGAATGTGCTGTTCTGTATCGTGGCGTTCAGGACCGCGGCTCCCGTCAGCGCCTCGAGGAGGATCCCGTCGTTTCCGTCCGTCGTGCTGTTCGCCCCGATCGTCACGCTCGAGAACGTGATCCGGTTCAGGGTCCCCGTCGTGTTGACGACCCGGAAGTTGTCGACGAAGCCGCCGCTGATGTTCGTGCTCGACACCGACGCCGCGCCCGTGAGCTCCGTGAACGAGACACTTCCTTCGCGGGCAACGGCACTATTGCCATTGACGCCGCTGATGACCGAGTTCGCGAGGGTGAATCCGCTCACCGTGAGCCCCCGGATCGCGAAGTTCTGGAAGCCGTTCAGCTGCATGCGGCTCAGAGAGACGTTCGTCGCGTTGTCGAGGTAGATCCCCGAACCGGCGACCGCTCCGTCCGCGCCGACCGTGTTCTGGATCGTTCCGCCGGACCCGGCCGTGCCGGTTCCGACGACCGCGAAGCTCCCCGACGTGCGTCGGAGGTAGATCCCGTTGCTCCCGCCGTTCGCGTTGACGGTCGTCAGGCTGACCGCAAGCGGTGTCGTCCCGGCCGTCCTCGTGATCTCGACGGCCGTGGCACCCGTGGTCGTGATCGTGCCGCTCGGAACGGTCAGGGTCCCTGCGTTCTCCGTCGCCAGTAGGCCGCGCTGGTTCCCGTCGGGGCTCACCGTGAGCGCCCCGAACGTCACGTTCCCGGCGTTGGAGGCGAGGTTCACGCCCGTCCCGCCCGAGGACGTCGCCGAGGTCGTCCCGAGGCTGATCGTCCCCCCGGCCACGGACGTCTGGACGTCGATGCCGATTCCGGACGGGTTCGTGACCGTCGTCGTGCCCGAGGTGAACGTCCCGCCGATCCCACCGAGGTTGAGCCCCTTGCCCGTGCTGTTCGAGGAGGTCAGGCTCGTGAACGTGATCCCCGAGGCGCTCGCGGAGACGCCCGTGAGGTCGACGGCCGCGCCGTTCGTCGCCGAGACCGCGACGTTGTTCTGGACGGTAATACCGGTGATCGCGCCGGCCTGGTTGTCCGTGAATCCCACGGCTCCGGTCGTGGCGATGTCGAGGGAGCTGACGAGGACGGAGCTCCCGCCGAGCGTGACCGTTCCGGTGAGCGTCGGCTTGCCGGCGGCGCCGATCGTGAGCCCCGAGCCGCCGAGCGAGAACGCCGTGCCCTGACCCCAGAGGACCTGGTTCGCATCCAGGGTGATGGCCCCGGTGGTGGTCGCCGCGCCCGTGTGGACGAAGACGACGTCGCCGGCTCCCGACGAGACGTCGGCGTTGGCCAGGTTGTTGAAGGGCGAGTTCGAGGTCCCGATCCCGTTCGCTCCGGAGCTGTTGACGTACCAGACCTGCCCGACGAGCGTGATGGTGACGTTCACCGCGGCCTGGGACTCGACCCCGTTGGACGTGACCTTGTACGTGAACGTCGCCGAGGTCTCCGCGCCCGCGTTCGGCGTGTAGCGGAAGGCACCCGCCGCCCCGAGCGTCACGGTCCCGTTCGCCGGCTGCGTCAGGCTCGTCACGGTCAGGCCCGGCCCGAGGTCGTTCGAGAGGATGTTGGTGGCGCTCGCGACGAACGGCGTCGTCGGCGTCGGCGCGTACCCGCCGCCGTAGAACTCGGTGTTCCCGGCTCCGTTCGCATAGGTGTCCAGGACGGCGACCGGTCGGGAGACGAGGGTGTAGGCCTTCGCGATGGTGCAGGTCGTCGCCGTGTTCGTCGCGGTGACCGTGAACGAGAAGGAGCCCGTCCCGAGAGCCCCGCCGGGGGTCCCCGTGAGCTCGCCGGTCGCGGCGTTCAGTGAGAGCCCCTCCGGCAGGGAGCCGGCGGTCACGGCGTACGTGAAGCCGCCCGAGCCGCCGCTCGCCGTGACGGCCTGGCTGTAGGCCGTGCCGAACGTGGCGTCCGGAAGGGCCGCGGCCGCCGGTGCGATGTCGAGGACGTTCACGGTGTAGCTCTGTGCGCCCGCGCAGCCGTTGACGTCGGTGGCCGTGATGCTGAAGGAGAACGAGCCGGCCGCCGTGATGGTCCCCGCGAGGACGCCCGTCGTCGGGTTCAGGGTCGTTCCCGGCGGGAGGGTCCCGGTCGACGTGAAGCCGAACGGTGCGGTCCCGGCCGAGGGGGTGATCGTCGTCGTGTACGCCGACCCGACCGTCGCGCAGGTCGGTACGGCGGAGAGTCCGATGACGGGGCAGATCCGAACCGTGTAGGCACGGCTCCCGGTGCAGCTCGTCGCCGAGTCGGTCGCAGTGATCGTGAACGTGAACTCACCCTCGGCCGAAGGCGTCCCCGTGATCGCGCCGTCCGTGCCGAGCGTGAGGCCTGTGGGAAGCGCCCCGGCCGTGATGGCGAAAGTGTACGGGCCGGTGCCGCCGGCCGCCGTCACGGTCTCCGAATACGCCGTCCCTTCGATCCCGCCCGAAAGCGTCGCCGGGCTCACCGTGATCGTCGGGCAGACGACCGTGACCGAGAACGGGGCCGAGCCGGTGCAGGTCGCACCCGTCGCCGAGTCGGTCGCCACGATCGTGAAGGCGAACGTCCCGGCCGCGTTCGGGGTCCCCGAGAGGACGCCCGCGCTCGACAGCGTCAGGCCGGTCGGCAGCGTGCCGGTGGAGGTGAAGGTCCACGGCGAGACG
>CAZWRQ010000130.1:0-13357 GCA_964636395.1 uncultured Holophagales bacterium | reverse complement strand
GACGATGACGCGCCCGCGCGCGAGGGAGACTGTCGTGCCGCCCGCGCCGCGCGCGATCGCTACCTGCGAGCGCTCGGCGAGCTCGACGCGGGAGCCGTCGGCGAGGACGAGGACGGCGCCGCCCGAGCGGCCCGTCCGGACGGGCTGCCCGCCCGCCAGCTCGGCCCCCGGCGCGACGGGACGCCCCTCGGCTGGAAGAAGGAGGAGACCGTCGACGACGTCGACGCGGGCGACGGGGCCGGCGGCCGCGCGCTGCGACAGGAACCAGAACGCCCCGAGGGCCGCCGCGAGGACGACCGAAGCGGCGAGGGCCCAGGCGCCGTACGGCCTGCGACGCGCCGCAGTCGCCGCGGGCGCCTCGGGCCGGGTCCCCTCGCGGAGGTTCTTCAGAGCCCGACGGCACGGGACGCAGGAGCGCGTGTGGTCCTCGACGAGGAGAGTCCGCGCCGGGGAGAGGCTCCCCGAGACGAACGCGGGGAGGAGCGCCTGGAGGTCGGCGCAGGTGCGGAAGACGGCAGGCGCCTCGTCGGCTGCGGACGCAGCCGATGCGGGGACGGCCGTCCGGAGGGTCGGCGCGACGCGCGCGAGCGCGGCGTCGACGGTGGCGCGTTCGGGCTCCTGGGTGCGGACGGCCTCGGCGGCCTTCTCGACGATGTCGTCTCTCATGACGGGCCTCCCCCTTCGGCGAGGAGCTCCTTTCGGAGCTGGGTTCGGGCGCGGAAGTACTGGACGGCGACGGTCGCGGGGGACGACCCGAGCAGGCGCGCCACCTCGCGGTTCGGGAGCCCCTCGAGCGCGCGGAGGACGAAGACCTCAGCGGGGCGCGGGGCGAGCCTGCCGAGCGCGCGGCGGAGCCGGCCCCGGAGCTCGCGGGCCTCGGAGGCCTCGTCGGGGAGCGGCTCCTTCGCGAGGAACGCGTCGGCGCGTCCCTCGATCGGGACCGTCCCCGCCGCCGACCGCCGGGTCCTCACGAGGTCGAGGGCCCCGTTCACGGCCGCGCGCTGGAGGTAGCCGCGGGGCTCGGCGCCGAGCCCCGCGGCCTTCCCCGGCGATGCGAGGCGGAGGAAGACGGTCTGGAGGACGTCCTCTGCGTCGGCGGCGCTCCCGGAGACGCGAAACGCCGTCCGGAAGACGAGGCCGCCGTACTGCCGGAAGACCTCCTCGAGGGGTGTCGGAGGAACGGGCCGGGGAACCGGTCTCGCCGCGCTCACGGGTGCCTCCTGTCTCGGGTCATCACCCATGAAACGGACCTCCTCCCGAATCCTTAACGAAGCCCCCCCGAAGACGTTCCTCCCCGGGCTCGGGTGCAGGCCCGTCGCGACCCTAGAATGCGCGGACCGAAGGGAGGACCCGATGAAGGTCGAGATCACCTACTGCGTGATTTGAAATTATCAGCCCCGGGCCGCCGGTCTGGCGGCCGAGCTGAAGGAAGCCCTCGGGGTCGAGGCGGCGCTCACGAAGGGCTCCGGCGGTGTCTTCGACGTCGTCGTCGACGGGAGGCTCGTCTTCTCCAAGCGCGAGACGGGGCGGTTCCCCGATCCGGGAGAGCTGACGGATCTCCTGCGGGCGCGCTGAGCGGCCGAAGCGACCGGCGACGGGAGCTCGCGGCGGCCTCCCGGTCGGGAGGCCGCCGGCCCGTTCTCAGTCGAAGACCTTCTCCAGCTCCTGGTAGCGCTCGTGAAGGAGCTCCACCGCGGCGCGGATCTCCTTCTCGTCCTTCCGGCCGAGGGTCGCGACCGCTCCGTCCACCGCCGCGGAGAGGGCGCCCCTCGCGACGAGGAACGCCTCTTCCTTCGCCTTCAGGCGCTCGGGGAGGGCTGCGGCGGCGAGCGGGACCATCTCGTCGTCGAGCGTCCGCACCGACTTCGTCACCGCCTCGAGGGCGAACGGATCGAGCTGGCGATGGTAGAGGACGTAGAGCGTCGCGTGGAACGCTTCGAGCTCCTTCAGGACGGGCCGGACGATCCGCACCATCCGCTCGAACTGGGAGTGGAGGCTCTCGGCGGCGGCGAGGAGGGCGGGGCCGTCCTTCTTCCCGGAAGCGGCCGCGTACTCCGCCCCGATCGCCTTGAGGCGCTCGACGGCCGACTCCCACGTCCCCTTCTTGTCGCGGAGGATTCCGGGGAGCTCGGCCTTCGCGATCGCGGCGACGCCGGCGTCGACCTTCGGAGCGAGCGCGGCGAGGGCGTCGACGTCCTTCTTCGGCCACGCCTCGTGCCAGAGCGGGTAGACGACCTCGTGGAAGGCCGTGAGGGCGGGGACGCGCGCCTCCGTCTCCGCGTCGACCTCGGTCGCGCGGACCGGGACGGCGAGGAGGAGCAGGGTGACGGCGAGGGCGACGGTCAGGCGGGTTCGCTTCATCGTTTCGACTCCGGCCGGGAATCATAGGCGGTCCCCCCGCGGGAATCCGCTCCGAACGGGTCCTGTAGGAGCCGCTCCGACCCGCCACGGAGCGGCCTCCCGAGCGGGCGTTCAGGCCTTTCCCGATGCTACGATGTCCGTTCGCCGGTCGCGCCCCGGACACCCCAGGTCCGGAACCGAACCGCGGCCGCACGGAGCCCCCGAATGAGCATCGAACGCAAGATCCTCGAGCTCGCGCACCTGCGCGAGACGGCGCGTCGCGCCGGCGGCGAGAAGCGGATCCAGAAGCAGCACGAGCAGGGGAAGTACACGGCACGCGAGCGGATCGAGAAGCTCCTCGACGAGGGGAGCTTCGAGGAGTTCGACACGTTCGTGACCCACCGCTGCACCGACTTCGGCATGGAGAAGGACCAGCCGCTGACGGACGGCGTCATCACGGGCCACGGGACGATCCACGGCCGGCTCGTCTTCGTCTTCAGCCAGGACTTCACGATCTTCGGCGGGAGCCTCTCGAAGGCGTTCGCCGAGAAGATCTGCAAAGTGATGGACCTCGCCGTGAAGGTCGGTGCCCCCGTCATCGGGCTGAACGACTCGGGCGGCGCCCGAATCCAGGAAGGGGTCGACGCCCTCGCGGGCTACTCCGACATCTTCCTGAGGAACGTCCTCGCGTCCGGCGTCGTACCGCAGATCAGCCTCATCCTCGGGCCGTGCGCCGGCGGCGCCGTCTACAGCCCGGCGATCACCGACTTCGTGACGATGACCCGCGGCACGAGCTACATGTTCCTGACCGGGCCCAAGGTCGTGAGGCAGGTGACGCGGGAGACGGTTACGACGGAGCAGCTCGGCGGCGCCGACGTCCACGCCGGGAAGAGCGGCGTCGCGCACTTCGTCGCGGAGAACGAGGACGAGGCGCTCGCGCTCGTGCGGAAGATGCTCGGCTACTTCCCGCAGAACTACCAGGAGAAGGCGCCGCTCCTGACGTGCGACGACCCGGTCGACCGCCCCGTCCCCGAGCTGAACGCCGTCCTTCCCGACGGCCCGAACCAGCCCTACGACGTCAAGGAGGTCATCCGGGCGCTCGTGGATTGCGGCGAGTTCCTGGAGGTCCACGAGGCGTGGGCCGCGAACCTCGTCGTCGGCTTCGCCCGCTTCGCCGGGCGCTCCGTCGGGATCGTCGCGAACCAGCCGAAGGTCCTCGCGGGCGTCCTCGACAACGCCGCCTCGATCAAGGGGGCGCGCTTCGTCCGCTTCTGCGACGCCTTCAACATCCCTCTCGTGACGCTCGAGGACGTGCCGGGCTTCATGCCCGGGACGACTCAGGAGTACGGCGGGATCATCCGGAACGGCGCGAAGCTCCTCTTCGCGTTCGCCGAGGCGACCGTGCCGAAGGTGACCGTCATCCTCCGGAAGGCCTACGGCGGCGCCTACTGCGTCATGAGCAGCAAGCACCTCCGGGGCGACGTGAACTACGCCTGGCCTACGGCCGAGATCGCCGTCATGGGGCCGGACGGCGCCGTCGAGATCATCTACAAGAAGGAGCTCGACGCCGCCGAGGACGTCGCCGCGAAGGCGGCGGAGCTGAAGGAGAAGTACGCGACGCTCTTCGCGACGCCCTACGTGGCCGCGCGGAAGGGCTACATCGACGACGTCATCAAGCCGGCGACGACCCGCTTTCGGATCATCAAGGCGCTCGAGATGCTCGCCGACAAGCGCGACGGCAACCCGGCGCGGCGCCATACGAACATCCCCCTCTGAGGAGCGCCGATGTCGCAGCTGGAAGCCCTGACGATCACCGCGCTCGGGATGGCCGTCGTCTTCATCGGCCTCGTCGCGTGCATCGCCTTCATCCGGCTCTTCGGGCGGATCGCGGGCCGCGTCCGGTGGGGCGAGGGAGGCCACGGGCACGGGGCCGTCGCGGCCGCCGAGCCGGCTCCCGCCTCCGCAGCCGAGCTCCCGCCGGCCGAGCCGATCCCCGCCGACGTCCTCGCGGTCCTCGCCACGGTCCTCGAGGTGGAGCGGAAGCTCTACCTGAACCGGCCCGGCTCCCGCGTCACCCTCCGCCGACCCGCGCTCCCGCGCTGACCCCCCGAGGAGAAGAGGTCCCCATGAGCCAGCACGTCCTCCGCATCGGCGGCCGCGAATACCACGCCGAGATCAAGGAGCTCACTCCGGAGCGCGCCTCGGTCGTCGTCGACGGGACGGAGTACGCCGTCGACATCCTCCAGCTCGGCCGTCGCACCCTCACCGCCGACGCCGTCCGGGCGGTCCCGCCGCCCTCCCCTGCGAGCGCCTCGGGCGTCCGGCCGGCGGCCTCCGCACCCGCCGCCTCGCGGCCCGCACCGACCGGCCGCGGAGAAGGCGGGATCGTCGCCCCGATGCCCGGCCTCGTCCTCGCCATCAAGGCGAAGGAAGGGGACTCGGTCGCCGCGGGCCAGACGCTCCTCGTCATGGAGGCGATGAAGATGGAGAACGCCGTCACCGCCCCCTACGCCGGGACCGTCACGAAGATCTACGTCCGAGAAGGCGACTCCATCGGCGAGGGAGACCTCCTCGTCGAGGTCGCGCGTCCGAAGATGACGGCCCTCTGAGGGACGGACCCCGATGCGGCCTCGCTTCCTCACGTTCCTTCTCCTGCTCGCGGCTCTTCCCGCCGGCGCCGCAGATCGCCCGACTTTCCGGGCGACGTTCGACGGCGCCGCCGAGTACCTCCGGATCCACAAGGGGACCCGCGACGGCCTCGTGAACGACTACCTCGGAGAGAAGGCGACGACGGGCTTCCTCCGCGACGCCCACGAGCGCGAGGTGGGGACGTTCGCCACGGTCCACGCCGACGACTTCGAGACCGTGCTCCGGGTCACCGGCTACGCCTCCGGACGGTCGCTCGCCGACGCCGACCACGTCGCGATCCCGTCGCTGAAGCTCGGCTTCCTCCCCTTCAAGGTGGAGCCGCGCGGCCTCTACTTCCGGATCGACAAGGGGCGGGCCCACCTCTCCCCGGACGTTCTGAAGCGGGCTTCGAAAGGGCGCCTCTTCGACGCCGAGGGACGCGTCGCGGCGATCTACACGGTCGTCACCGTCGGCGAGGCCGAGAGCCTCGGCTGGGTCACCCAGTTCGAGCAGGGGTTCTTCGCGAAGGACGTCGTCAACGGGGACGTCACCGGCTACCTCGACCAGGTCGTCCAGGGGAGCGGCCTCGCGAACCTGACGGTCGGCAACGTCGTCATGGTCCTGATCGGGCTCCTCTTCATCTACCTGGCGATCGCGAAGGACTACGAGCCGCTCCTCCTCGTGCCGATCGGCTTCGGCATCCTCGTCGGGAACATCCCGATGCCGTTGTCGATCTTCAACAGCGTCTCGCTCTACATGATCGACCCGGTCTCCCACGAGTACGTCTTCAACACCGGGGCGAACAGCGTCCTCGGGATCATCTACTTCGGGGTGAAGGCGGGCGTCTTCCCGCCCCTCATCTTCCTCGGGATCGGCGCCCTGACCGACTTCTCCGCGCTCCTGTCGAACCCGAAGAGCCTCCTCCTCGGGGCGGCCGCGCAGGTCGGCATCTTCATGACCTTCATCGGCGCGCTCTGGCTCGGCTTCTCCCCCCAGAGTGCCGCCTCGATCGGGATCATCGGCGGCGCCGACGGCCCGACGGCGATCTTCACCGCGAGCCGCCTCGCGCCGGCGCTGATCGGCCCGATCGCCATCTCGGCATACAGCTACATGGCGATGGTCCCGATCATCCAGCCGCCGATCATGAAGCTCCTGACGACGAAAGAGGAACGACTGATCCGGATGAAGCCGGGGCGGAAGGTCTCGAAGCTCGAGAAGATCGCCTTCCCGATCATGGGGCTTCTCGTCACGACGCTCCTCGCCCCGGGCGGCCTGCCGCTCCTCGGGATGCTCTTCTTCGGGAACCTCCTGAAGGAGTCGGGCGTCACGACGCGGCTCGCGAAGTCCGCCTCGAGCGCGATCCTCGACACCTGCACGATCCTCCTCGGCCTCGCCGTCGGCGCCTCCACCTCGGCGGGGGTCTTCCTCACGAAACAGTCGGTCCTCATCTTCGTCCTCGGCTGCGTCGCGTTCGGTACGGCGACGGCCGGCGGCGTCCTGTTCGCGAAGCTGATGAACGTCTTCGCCAAGGAGAAGGTGAACCCGCTCATCGGGGCGGCCGGAGTCTCGGCCGTCCCCGACTCGGCCCGCGTCGCGCACATGGTCGGCCAGGCGGAGGACCCGGGGAACTTCCTCCTCCAGCACGCCATGGGGCCGAACGTGGCCGGCGTCATCGGCTCGGCCCTCGCGGCCGGCGTCTTCCTCGGCCTCTTCTGACATGAGCCCGCGCACCGCGCATCACGAGATCCGAACGCCGCGCCTGCCGGCGCGATCCTGAGGAGGAGCCGATGTCCCAGATCATCTCCGTCGTCCCGAACGTCTGCGAGGGCCGGGACGAGGCGTTCGTCGCCAAGGTCCAGGAGCGGCTCGAGAGCGTTCCGGGCCTCGTCGTCCTCGACGTCTCGATGGACCAGGTCCGGAACCGGACGATCTTCTCCTTCACCGGGCCGAAGGAGGCGATCTTCCAGGGCGGTTTCCTCCTCTACGAGGAGGCGCTCGGGAAGATCGACATGCGCAAGCACGAGGGGGAGTACCCCCGCATCGGGGCGGTCGACGTCTTCCCGTTCGTCGCCCTGCGCGACGCGCCGCTCCCGACGGTCGTCGACTGGTCGGTCCAGTTCGCCGAGGAGGTCGCCGGCCGCTTCGGGCTCCCGGTCTACCTCTTCGCCGAGTCCGCCCGCGTGAAGGCCCGGCGCGACATCGAGAGCATCCGCGAGGGAGAGTACGAGGGCTTCGCGGCGAAGATGAACCAGCCGGAGTGGAAGCCCGACTTCGGCCCCGACGTCTTCCCTCCCGACAAAGGTGCGACGATCGTCGGAGCGCGCCTCCCGATCGTGAACTTCAAGGCGTACCTCGCGACCTCGAGCGAGGAGGCGGCCGAGTGGGTCGCCCAGGTCCTCTCCGATCCGGCGACCGGCTTCTCCGGCGTCCACTTCTACCCGGCCCTCGACCGGACCCGGAACGAGGCCCTCCTGAACATAACCGTCGGGAACTTCCTCGCGACGCCGCTCTACCGGATCCTCGAGGCCGTCAAGACGGAGCTCCGGCGCTTCGGGACCCGGGTCAGCCGCGTCGAGATGGTGGGGCTCGTCCCGCAGCGTGCCCTGATCGCCTCCGCCGAGCATTACCTCCAGATATTCGGCTTCTCCGCCGACGACGTCGTCGAGAACCGTCTCGACGAGATCTTCCTCGGGAAGGACTGAGCCCGCGTGCCCGGGAGCGCCGGGGCCCGGCGCTCCCGCGGTCCTTCTCGGGACGGCCACGACCGCCTATGCTGCGCCCTCTCGGAGGATCGATCCCCGTGCGCATCTCGCTCATCGCTCTCGCCGCCGTCCTCGCCGCCCCGCCGGCCCGCGCCCTTCCCCAGGAGGCGCCCGCACCGTTCACGGCCCTGTCCCTCGTCGGACGGGCGGTCCTTCCTCGCGACCTCGAGTACGAGAGGACTCGGGTCGGAGGGCTCTCGGGCCTCACCTGGGACGCGAAGAACGGATGCCTCCTCGCGATCTCCGACGACCGCGGCCGCTTCGGGCCGGTCCGCGCCTATCGCATCCGGCTGGACGTCGCTTCCCGCCGCGACGGGCGCTTCCCCGTCACGGCGACCGCGTCCGTCGACGGGATGACGCTCCTGACCGACGCGAAGGGACGTCCGTTCGTCCCCTCCCGGATCGACACCGAGGGGATCGCGCTCCTCCCGGGGCGGCTCCTCGTGTCGACGGAGGCGATCGCGCGGCACGGAATTCCCGCCGCGATCACCGAGCACGCTCCGGACGGACGCCTCCTTCGCGAGCTTCCCCTTCCCGCGAAGCTCCTCCCGGCTCCGGGGCGGGGCGTTCGCGACAACCTCGGCTTCGAGGGGCTCGCCGCGACCCCGGACGGCCGGTACCTCTTCGCCGGCCTCGAGAACGCGCTCGAGCAGGACGGCGCGCCCGCCGACGTGAAGACTCCGAGCCCCGCGCGCCTCCTTCGATTCGACCTCTCCTCGGGCGGCCTTCCCGCCGAGTTCGTCTACGTCGTCGACCCCGTGTCGCCTCCTCCCCCGAGCGAGGGGCTCTTCCGCGTCAACGGTCTGTCCGACGTCCTCCCGCTCGGTCCCGATCGGCTCCTCGTCCTCGAGAGGCAGTTCATCGACGGGTCCGGCAACGCCGCGCGGATCTGGGACGTCTCGCTCGAAGGGGCGACCGACGTCTCCTCGCTCGAGTCTCTCGCCGGCGCGACATACGTCCCGGTGCGAAAGACGCTCCTCCTCGACCTCGCCGAGACCGGCGTCGCCCTCGAGAACTTCGAGGGGTTCGCGTTCGGCCCGACGCTCCCCGACGGCAGGGCGTCGCTCGTCGTGGCGAGCGACGACAACTTCAACCCGGAGCAGGAGTCGACGACCTTCCTCGTCTTCGCCGTCGACCGCGCCCCGGTGACCGTGTCGCGCATCCAGGGTGCAGGGCACCGCTCTCCCTTCGAGGGGAGCCGAGTCTGGGCCGTTCCGGGCGTCGTCACTGCCGTCGAGCGCGATCCGCGGAACGCCGGCTTCTTCCTCGAGTCGTTCCGGCCCGACGACGACCCTGCGACCTCGGAGGGGCTCTTCGTCGCCTGGCCCGCCGCCGCCCAGCTCGAGCCGGGGCAGGCCGTCTCCGTCTCCGGCCGCGTCGAGGAGACGGAGCAGCCGAAGGGCCTCTCCGTCACGCGCCTTTCGGCGAGCGCCGTGGTCCCGCTCGACCTCCGGGCCGACCTCCCGCCTCCGGCCCGCCCCTTCGCGCGGGGACCGATGCCGTCCGTCGTCGACGACGACGCGCTCGCGCGATTCGAGCCCGCCTCCGACGCGCTGGACCTCTGGGAAAGCCTCGAGGGGATGCGGGTCGAGGTCCCGCCCGGCGCCGTCGTCGGCCCCTCGTCGCGACGAGGAGACTTCGTCCTCAGGCCGGACGGCTCGCCGGAGGTCGCCCGCACCGCGGCAGGCGGCGTCCTCCTCCCCGAGACGGGACCGTCGCTCGACCGGGTCTTCGTCTCCCGCCCGTTCGTCGGAGAGCCGGCGGCCCTCGACGTCGGCTCACGCGTCGACGCGCCCTTCGTCGGGATCACCGACTATTCCTGGGGAACGTACCGCGTCCGGCCGCTCGCCGCTCCCGCCGTGACCCCGGCCACGGGCCGCTGCGACGTGACGACGACGCTCCGCGGCGACCGGCGCCGTCTCTCCTTCGCGTCGTTCAACGTCGAGAACCTCTCCGTTGCCGGTCCTCCCGAGCGCTTCGCCCGGATCGGGGAGCGGATCGCGAAGGCGATGCTCGCCCCCGACGTCCTCGCCCTCGAGGAGGTGCAGGACGACAGCGGGCCGGCCGGGAAGGGGGACGGCGTCGTCACGTCGAAGCGGACTCTCGGAGCGCTCGTCGACGCGGTCGTGACCGCGGGAGGACCGCGCTACGAGGCCGTCTGGATCGACCCGGTCGAGGGACGCGAAGGGGGGCAGCCGGGCGGAAACATCCGGGTCGCGCTCCTCCTGAACCCCTCTCGCGTCACGCTCGTCCGTCGCGGCGCGGCCGGCCCGCTCGACGCCACGGCGCCGGAGGGGGCCGGGAATGACCTCCGCCTCACCCTCAGCCCGGGCCGCGTCGCGCCCGGGTCGGAGGCGTTCTCGCCGACGGACGGCGAAGGGGTGCGCCGCTCGCTCGCCGTCGAGCTCCTCTTCCGCGGGAAGAGGCTCTTCGTCGTCGCGAACCACATCTCGTCCAAGTCGGACGACGACCGCGCCTTCGGCTCCGTGCAGCCCCCGCGGTCTCCGACCGTGGCGCGGCGCCTCGCGCAGGCGCGGGAGATCCGGACCTTCGCCGAGAGTCTCCTCGCGGCCGACCCGAAGGCCCGCGTCGTCCTCCTCGGGGACCTGAACGACTTCGAGCATTCCGAGGCGGTGCGGCATCTCTCCGCTGCCCCGTTCGAGAACCTCATCCCGAGAGTCCCGGCCGCGAGCCGTTACACGTTCAACTTCGAGGGGGCGTCGCAGGTCCTCGACCACGTCGTCGTCTCGCCCGCCCTCGCGGAGGACGCCGAGATCGAGGTCCTGCACCTGAACTCGGACTGCTCGGACGAGAAGCGGACGAGCGACCACGACCCGGTCGTCGCGAGGTTCCGTCCGCGGTGACCCCGGCCGATCCGGCCTCCGCGGCCCACGAGGACTGCGCCACGGGGCGCCGTCACGAGCACGTCTTCGGCCAGGACCGGCCGCGACCCGGCGAGCGCGGGACGCGGATCGTCATCGCTCTGACCGTCGTCACGATGCTCGTCGAGATCGGCGCCGGCCTGAGGTTCGGCTCGATGGCTCTCCTCGCCGACGGCCTCCACATGGGGTCGCACGCCGCCGCGCTCGGCATCTCGGCGTTCGCGTACGCCTGGGTGAGGCGCCACGCGACGGACCCGCGGTTCAGCTTCGGCGCGGGGAAGATGAACGCCCTCGCGGGCTTCACCGGCGCCGTCCTCCTCGCCGGCTTCGCGCTCCTGATGGCCTGGGAGAGCGTCGAGCGCCTCCTCTCTCCCGTTCCGGTCGCGTTCTCGCAGGCGATCGCCGTCGCCGTCCTCGGGCTCGCCGTGAACGCCGTCAGCGCGCTCGTCCTGACGCACGGGGACGAGGCGCACGGCGCCCGGGGCGACGCGCACGACGAGGCCGGCGAGCCCGCTCCGGGACGGGCCGGGAGCTCCCACGGCCACGACCACAACCTCCGGAGCGCTTACCTGCACGTCCTCGCCGACGCGGTCACCTCGCTCCTCGCGATCGGCGCCCTCCTCGGCGGCGCGCTCCTCGGCTGGCGATTCCTCGACCCGCTGATCGGGATCGTCGGCGCCGCCGTCATCACCCGCTGGTCGGTCGGCCTCCTCCGCGAGAGCGGGCTCGTCCTCCTCGACCGCCAGGCCCCCGAGCCGCTCCTCTCGGCGATCCGGGAGGCGATCGAGCTGCGCGCCGGCGATCGCGTCTCCGACCTGCACGTCTGGCGCATCTCCCCGGACGGCTGGTCGGCGATCGTCTCCGTCGTCAGCGCCGACCCGCTCACGCCCGACGGCTACCGCGCGCTCCTTCCGGAGGGTCTCGGCCTCGCCCACGTGAACGTCGAGGTCCTCCCCTGCCCGCACGCCGGCGAGACGAACGGGAACGACGAGGCGCCGGAGCGCGAGCGGCTGGCGGGCCGGGCCGGCTGAGGCCGGCTTCAGAACCGCAGGCTCGCGCCACCGCTGACGGAGGTCCCCGGCATCGGGTAGCCCGGACGGTAGGCGTAGTCGGAGCCGGTCAGGTTCTCGCCCGAAAGGAAGAGCTCGAGCCCGGGCGCGAGCCGGTCGAGGGCCGCCGTCACCTTCGCGTTCAGGAGAAAGCAGGAGGGGACGCGACCCGGCTGGGACGGGAAGCGGAGGTTCCCGACGAATCGCTCGTCGACCCACTGCGCGTCGACCGCCGCTCGAAGGGGGCCGAACAGCGCGATCACGCCTCCGGACAGGGTCCACCGGGGCGTGAACGGGACGTTCCCGGGAGTCGTGTGCGTGTAGGCGGCACCGGCGTAGAGGCCGAACGCCGGAGTCGGCTCGACGCTCAGCGTCACCTCCGCTCCCCGGGAGAGGTAGGCGCCCGTGTTCGCCCAGCGGGGGGGCGCCGGCGGCGGGGGGACGAACCGGAGGGCGTCGGTGACGTCGTCGTAGAAGATCGTCACGTCGAGCGACGCGTTCCCTCCGAGCCTCGGCGCGAGGCCGACCTCGTAGTGGTCGACGAGCTCCGGGTCGAGCGCCCTCCACTCCTCCCCGCGGCCGAACCCCTCCACGAAGACGGCCGTCCAGATTCCCGGCAGGTTGAACGCGCGCGCCCACCGCACGTGCGCCTCGCCGAGGGGCGAGGCGACGGCGACTCCCGCCTGCGCGCCCCAGACGCCGCCGAACTCCCTGCTGTGGTTCCAGCGGAGCCCGGCGGAAGGGGTCACCGTCACCGTCTCGCCGAACGTCCAGGCGAAGGCCGCGTAGGGCGCCACGTTCCGGAAGCGATGGTCGCCGAGCGGGACACCCCCCGCGACTCTCGCTTCACGCGAGACGCCTCGCGCCGACTCGACGTCGACACCCGCGGTCAGCTCTCCGCGGCTCCCGACGGCGAAGGCGTCCCGCGCCTTCAGCCCGACGTTCCGCCAGTCGGTGAAGGTCCGGAAGGCCTCGGCGCCCGCGCCGTCCCACTGGAGCCAGTCGATCGCGCCGTCCTCCACGTACAGCTTCAGCGACCCCGTCCGGCCGCCGTGCGAGCGCGTCAGCGCGAGGACTCCCATCGCGTCGTCGGTCTCCCAGCGAGGCGTCACGCCGCGCGGCGGCCCGCCCACGACCCCGGGGTCGCCGGCGCGTCCCTCCGTGAGGTCTCCCGTCAGCGAGACGCCCCACCCTCCGCCGAGCTCGTACGCGGCCCGCGCGAAGAGCGCACGGGTCCGGCCGTCCGCTCCCTCGCGATGCCCGTCGCTCCGTCTCTGGCTCGCGACGACGACGACCTCGAGCGGGCCGTTCCGGCCCGACGCTTCGAGGCCGAGCGTCGAGGTCCCGAAGGAGCCGCACGCCGCCGTCGCCCTCCCGCCGAACCCCTCCTCCGACCGGCGCTTCGTCACGAGGTCGATCGTGGCGAACGCCATGTTCCCGAAGAGGACCGGCTGCGCGCCCTTGTAGACGTCGATCCTCCCGGCCGCGTCGATCGGGAGCGCGTCGAGGAGGGGATGCGTCCAGACGCCGGCCGTCTTCACGACGCCGTCGACGGCGAACGAGAGCTCCGCGCCGGGGCGTCCCGTCCCCATGCCGCGCACGAAGACGCCGCCACCATCCCCGCCGCCGTAGCTCCCGACGACGTTGTAGCGGGAGACGACGAGACCCGGCACCCGGCGAAGAGCCGCCGCAGGCG
>CAZWRQ010000129.1:0-13442 GCA_964636395.1 uncultured Holophagales bacterium | reverse complement strand
GGCCGACCCCGACCGTGAGGCGGCGGCTCGGGGCGAGGCCGTAGAACAGCTTCGTCCCCTCCAGGATGAAGGCCGCGGCGACCGTCACGAGGACGTTCGCGAGAACGGCGGGGAGGAACGCGGGAATCCTCCCCTTGAACGCGAGGAGGACGAGCCCGAGGAAGAAGAGGCCGAACCCGAGCGCGAGCCGGTCCGGCCCGCGGATCGCGCGGAGCTCCCGCCACGCGAGCGCGACCGCGAGCACGAGGCCCGCGAAGACGACGGCGCTCGCCGCGAGAAGCGTCCGCGCGTCGAAGAGGGTATCCATCGCGGTCTCACATCATACGAGCCGGAGGGCTCATCGTCCTCCCGTCGAACGGCGTCCGGGCGGACCGGGCGTTCGACGCTCGGACGATTCCGGGCGAGTGTCGGCGCGGGAGCCGGTCCGGGCCGTGCCCCCAGGAGGGTGGGGCAGGGCCGGGCGGCCGGGACGGCGTTTTCGACGCCTCCGGGGAATCCCCGATCCTGTATTCTGGAAGACGGTCCCGGAACGAGGTCGTCGCGCCGCGTGGCGTCCCGGAAGAGGCGCTCGCGGTGGGGATGTCGGGGCGGGGCCGCGAGGAGGATGCATGGACTTTTCGATCAAGGTCGACCCGTCCACGTGGCAGCGGTACATCTCGACGCCGAAGAAGGGCGAGGCGGTCCTGACGGATTCGTTCCTCAACAAGGGGACGGCCTTCACGGCGAGAGAGAGGGAGGAGCTCGACATCCTCGGCCTCCTTCCACCGGCGATCTTCACGATCGAGCAGCAGCTCGTACGGGTCTACGAGTCGTTCTGCGCGAAGCCGACGCCGCTCGAGAAGTACATCTACCTCGCGAGCCTCCACGACCGGAACGAGGTCCTCTACTACCGACTCGTCCACGAGCGCATCGAGGAGATGCTGCCGATCGTCTACACGCCGGTCGTCGGCGAGGCGTGCCAGAAGTTCTCGCACATCTTCCGCCGCGGCCGCGGCCTCTACATCGGCATCGACCAGCAGGACCACATCGAGAAGATCCTCCGGAATTACCACTCGACCGAGCCGTCCGTCATCGTCGTGACCGACGGCGAACGGATCCTCGGCCTCGGCGACCAGGGGGCGGGCGGCATGGGGATCCCGATCGGGAAGCTCTGCCTCTACACGGCCTGCGCGGGCGTCTCTCCCTACTCGACCCTCCCGATCACGCTCGACGTCGGCACCGACAACGAGGAGCGGCTCGCCGACCCGCTCTACGTCGGCCTCCGGCACAAGCGCGTCCGGGGGGCGGAGTACCAGGCCTTCGTCGACAAGTTCGTCGCCGCGGTGAAGAAGGTCTTCCCGAACGTCCTCCTGCAGTGGGAGGACTTCCTGAAGGACAACGCGATCTACCAGCTCGAGCGCTTCCGCGACGAGCTCCTCACGTTCAACGACGACATCCAGGGGACCGCCTCGGTCGTCGTCGCCGGCATCTTCGGCGCCCTCCGCCTCACCGGCGGGAAGATGAGCGACCACCGGCTCGTCTTCGCCGGGGCCGGCGCCTCCGCACACGGCATCGCGGAGCTCTTCGTCTCGGCGCTCGTCGAGGAAGGGATCCCGGTTGAGGAGGCGCGGAAGCGGATCTGGACCTGCGACACGAAGGGGCTGGCCGTCTCGGACCGCCCCGGCCTCGAGGGGTTCAAGAAGGAGTTCGCGCGCGACCGCGCCGAGCTCGCCTCCTGGAAGGTCGCGGACCCGGCCCGCATCTCGCTCGAGGAGACGATCGAGAACGCGAAGCCGTCGATCCTGATCGGAGTCTCGGCGACCCCGGGTACGTTCACGGAGCCGATGGTGAGGAAGATGGCCGCGCTCAACGAGCGGCCGCTCATCTTCCCGATCTCGAACCCGACGTCGAAGGCCGAGTGCACGGCCGAGCAAGCCGTCACCTGGTCGGACGGCCGTGCGATCGTGGCGACGGGGAGCCCGTTCGCGCCGGTCGTCCACGATGGAGTGACCCACCGGATCGGCCAGTGCAACAACGCCTTCATCTTCCCGGGAATCGGGCTCGGCGTCTGCGTCGCCAAGGCGAGGCGCGTCAGCGACGGGATGTTCCTCGCGGCGGCTCAGGCCCTGGCGACGCACGTCACCGAAGCCGACATCGCCCAGTCTGCCGTCTACCCCCAGATCGCGACGATCCGCGACTGCTCGCACTCGGTCGCGTGCGCGGTGGTCCGGAGGGCGGTCGCGGAAGGGCTCGCCGAGCCCGAGATCCTCAACGGCCTCGAGGAGACCGTTCGGCGCGCCATGTGGTTCCCGGAGTACCTGCCGATCCGTTACGAGCCGACGGGCCTGCCCTCGCGCGGCCACGCACACTCCTGATCCGACGCCGGGGGGCGCGCCGCGAGGCGCGCCCCCCGGGCTCCACGCCCCTGCCGGCCCGGCGCGAGCCGGGCCGCCTCGTCTCAGGCCTTCTTCGGCAGGTTCGAGGCCGCGAACTCCCAGTTCAGGTGCGCGTCGACGACCGCGGTCAGGTAGTCCTTCCGGCGATTCTGCCAGTCGAGGTAATAGGCGTGCTCCCAGACGTCGAGGACGAGGAGCGGCGCCTCACCGGTCGTGAGGGGCGTGTCGGCGTTCGCCGTCTTCACGACCTTCAGCGCGGCGCCGTCGGCGACGAGCCAGGCCCAGCCGCTTCCGAACTGCCCGAGGCCGGCGGCGACGAGCTCCTTCTTCAGGCCCTCGAGGCTCCCGAAGGAGGCCTCGATGCGCTCGGCGAGGGCGCCCGACGGGGCGGCGCCCCCCCTCGGCCGGAGGCTCTTCCAGAAGAAGTCGTGGTTCCACGCCTGGGCCGCGTTGTTGAAGACGGCGCGCGAGGACGTGTCGGCCGCCGAGGCGCGGACGACGTCGGCGAGCGGCTTGCCCTCGAGCGGGCCTCCCTTGACGAGCCCGTTCAGCGCGTCGACGTAGCCGCGGTGGTGCTTGCCCCAGTGATAGGAGAGCGTCTTCGCGGAGATGGCTGGCTCGAGCGCCGTGTCGGGCCATGGGAGCGGGGCGAGCTCGTACGGCGCGGCCCCCTCGAGGATCGCGGGGAAGCCGAGCGCGCCAGCGGCGACGACGGTCGCGGCCGCGCCCTTCAGGAAGTCGCGGCGCGAGGCGTCGGTCGTTTCGGGACGGGGCGTCTCTTCGGGCATCGTCTACCTCCTGCGGGTCGTCGTGCCGGAGGATACCCGGCGGTGTCCCTTCCGCCTCAGGGGAGGAGGACGGTCGAGCCGGTCGTGCGACGGGCCTCGAGCTCGCGATGCGCGGCGGCGGCCTCCCGGAGCGGGAACGTCGCGCCGATCCGGACGGACACCGCGCCGGAACGGATCACGGAGAAGAGGTCCGCAGCGGTCTCCAGGAGGTCCTCGCGACGGGCGGTGTAGGCCATGAGCGTCGGCCGCGTGAGGAAGAGCGACCCCTTCTGCGAGAGGAGGAGCGGCGCGAACGGCGGGACCGGGCCGGAGGAGTTCCCGAACGAGACCATGAGGCCGAGCGGCGCGAGGCAGTCGAGCGAGGCCTCGAACGTCTCCCGCCCCACGGAGTCGTAGACGACGCGCACGCCGACGCCCCCGGTGATCTCGTCGACCCGCCGCACGAGGTCTTCGCGCGACGTCACGACGACGTGATGGCTTCCCGCCTCTCGCGCGAGCTCGGCCTTTTCGTCCGTCGAGACGGTGCCGATGACCGTGGCTCCGAGGCTCCTCGCCCACTGAGAGGCGATGAGGCCGACACCCCCGGCGGCCGAGTGGAGAAGGATCGTCTCGCCCGCTTCGACCCTGTGCGTCTTCCGGAGCAGGTAGCGCGCGGTCATCCCCTTCAGCATCGCGGCGGCGGCGACGCGGTCGTCGACGTCGTCGGGAAGGGGGACCAGGCGGTGGGCGGCAACGAGCCGCTCCTCCGCGTAGGCGCCGACGGGACCGGCGTAGGCGACGCGATCGCCGGCCTTCACCTCGGAGACGTCCGCGCCGACCTCGGTGACGACGCCCGCTCCCTCCGAGCCGAGGACCGCCGGGAGCGGCAGCGGGTAGAGCCCGCTCCGGTGGTACGTGTCGATGAAGTTGAGGCCGATCGCCGTGTGGCGGACGCGGGCCTCGCCCGGGCCCGGAGGTCCCACGCGGACCTCGTCCCACGAGAGAGCCTCGGGTCCGCCCGGCGTGTGGATGCGAACGGCGTGCGTCATGCGGCACCTCGCGCGTCAGCGTATCGCGGCGAGTCGACCCGCGGGGCGACCGGTCGGGCTAGACTTTCGGCGATGGCGCTCCCTCCGGCCCGATGGACGTCGCTGGCCGCAGCCTTCGCGCTCCTGCTCGCTCAGCCGCCGGCGCTCTCGCTCTCGCCGGAGCGGCAGCTGAGCCAGTACGCGATCTCGACCTGGCAGACCGCCGACGGGCTCCCGATGAACTCCGTCCTCGCGATGGCGCAGGCCGCCGACGGGTCGCTCTGGCTCGGGACCGAGGAAGGGCTGGTCCGCTTCGACGGGGCCGAGTTCGAGGTGCGCGACCGGGGCAATACGCCGTCGATGGACGCCCACAACGTGCAGGCCCTCTGCGCGGACGAGGACGGGACCGTCTGGGCGGGGACCTATGGCGCGGGACTTCTAAGGTGGGACGGGCGAAGGTTCTCGCGGCCGGCCACGGATCCGGAGCCCGAGCGGAGCAGGCCGATTCGGGCGCTCGCGCGGGGGCCCGACGGCTCGATCTGGATCGGGACCGCGGGCGGCCTCGAGCGGCTCGTCGGCGGTAGGCGGACGCGGTTCGCGGCGGACCCGGGGCTCGCCTCGGCGGCCGTTCTCGCGATCTGTCCCGGTCGAAAGGGGCGCCTCTGGGTGGCGACGGTCGCGTGGCTCGGCGTCGTGGAGAACGGAGAGCTGCGGCGCTTCGTCGCCGAGCCCGCGCCGGGAGGGATCACCCTGGCGCTCGCGGAGGGTCCGGACGGGACCCTCTTCGTCGGGACGGACCAGGGGCTCTTCCGGATCTCCCCCGACCTCCGCAGCTGCGAGCGGATCCGCGGTCTGGCGAACGAGTTCGTCTCAGCGCTCGCCGTGGACCGGAACGGTGCGCTCTGGGTCGGGACGAACGGCGGACTCCACCGTCTCGGAACGGGCGGCCGGATCGAGCGGCTGACGGCGGCGGACGGTCTCTCGACCGACATGATCCAGACGCTCCTCGTGGACCGCGACGGTAACCTCTGGTTCGGCACGAGGGGAGGCGGCCTCGGCCGGCTGCGCGACGGGGACTTCGTCACCTACGGAGGAGCGCCGGAGGGCTTCGTCGTCGACACGGTCCTCGCTTCGCGCTCCGGCGGCGTCTGGGTGGGCGGATGGAACGGCTTCCTCGCCCGCCTCCGGCCGGACGGCCGCTTCGAGCCGCTTGCGGCCCGGGAGGCGCTGGGCGGGAGCTCGGTGAGGGCCTTCTTCGAGGAGGCCGACGGGACGCTCCTCGTCGGCGCGTGGAACGGGCTCTACCGGGTGCGCGCCGGGCGCGCGGAGCGCGTTCCGGACGGGGGCCTGATCCGGAACGTGAGGACGGTCCACGTCGACCGTGGCGGAGCGATCTGGGCCGGCCTCGAGGCGGAAGGGCTCGTCCGCCTGAAGGGAGGGAAGGCAAGGCGCTTCACGACGGCGGACGGGCTCGGGGGGAACGAGGTCCGTGCCCTCCTCGAGGATCGCGAGGGGACGCTCTGGGTCGCGACGTACGGCGGTCTGAGCCGCCGGACCGGCGAGAGCTTCACGACGCTCACGACGCGGGACGGCCTCCGGAGCGACCTCGTCCGGTGCCTCTCCCTCGACGCCGACGGCGACCTCTGGATCGGGACTTACGGCGGAGGTATCGCGCGGCTCCGTCGGGGCGAGATCGCGTCCTGGGACACCCGGGACGGCCTGTACACCGACGTCGCGTATGCGATCACCGAGGACGACGCAGGCGACTTCTGGATCAGCAGCAACCGCGGGGTCTATCGCGTCGCGCGCGCCGGCCTCGAGTCGCGCGCGCGGGGCGAGGGTCCGAAGCTGCGCTGCCGGTCGTTCGGGATCGCGGACGGGATGGCGAGCGAGGAGTGCAACGGCGGCGACCCGGCGGTGGCCCGGACGGCCGACGGCCGGATCTACTTCCCGACGGTTCGCGGCGTCGTCGCGGTCGATCCGGCGCGCCTACTTCCCGCGGCGCCTCCGCGCGTGAGGATCGACTCGGTCGTGGCGGGCGCGAACGCGATCGACCATCGGGAGACGGCCGACGTCCCGGCCGGGACGCGTCGCCTCGAGCTGCGCTGGGCGGCGCTCGGGTTCCTCCCGCCGCGGAAGTCCGAGTTCCGATACCGCCTCGACGGCTTTGACGACGAATGGGTGGACGCGCGGACGCGACGCGTTGCGACCTACACGAACCTCCCGCCGGGGGACTACACGTTCCGCGTCGTCGCCGGAGTCGACGGGAGCTTCGGCAGCGCGGAGACGCGGCTTCCCATCCGGGTCGGACGGCTCTGGTGGGAGACATGGTGGGCTCGGGCGGCCCTGGGTCTCGCCCTGACCGGGCTCCTCGGCGGGGCGTATCGGCTGAGGACGAGGAGCCTGGCCCGTGATCGACGGCGGCTCGAGGAGGCCGTCGCGGCGCGGAGCGCCGAGCTCGCCGAAGCGAACCGCGCGCTCGAGGAGGCGGTCGTCACGGACCCCCTGACGAAGACGAGGAACCGCCGGTTCCTGGAGATGGCGCTCGACTCCGAGAGAGATCTCGCCGTCCGGTCGTCGGAGAGCCGGGGCGCCGGCAGGAACCGCGACCTGATCCTCTACCTCGTGGACCTCGACAGGTTCAAGTCGGTGAACGATCGGCACGGCCACCGGACGGGCGACCTCGTCCTCGTGGAGACGGCGCGGCGCCTCCAGGGGGCACTTCGCAGGAGCGACTTCCTCGTTCGGTGGGGGGGCGAGGAGTTCCTGGTCGTGGCCCGCGGCTCGGAGCGCCTCCGGGCCGACGTGCAGGCGAGGCGTCTGCTGGAGGCCGTAGGCGGGGCCCCGTACGCGCTCGGAGAGCTCTCCCTCGTGCAGACCTGCTCGATCGGCTGGGCGCCATTCCCCTGGCTCGAGGAGAGGCCGCGCGACGCGACGATCGAGGAGGTGCTCGGGTACGCCGACAGGGCCCTATACGACGCGAAGCGGTCGGGGCGGAACGCAGCGGTCGGCTACGTCGCCGGGGGCGGTGCCGGCCGGGACGGGGCCGGCGAGTCGTTCGAGGAGCGGCCCGGGCGCGTCGTCGAGGTGGTCCGGACGGAGGGTCCCCGGACCAGCTGAGAGCGCCCGGGCAGCAGGTCCTTCGTCAGTCGCAGGTGTGGCCGCCGGCCTTCGCGGGAGCGGCGTGCGCGGCCGGGCCGGCGTGCTCCGCGTGGACGGCCTCCACGATCGCCTTCGTGTAGTGCATCAGCTCGACGTAGGCGGCGACGTACGCGCGGCCGTCGGCCGGCGACGCGTCCGCCGTCTTCTTCGCCGCGAGGGTCTTCGCGAAACGCCCCTGGATTCCGGCCGCCGCGTGCTCGCCGACGAGCTTGGAGAAGGCGTCGACCGAGCCGGACGCGAGCGCGGACTCGAGCTGTCCGATGAAGGCGGGCTCCTTCACGCCCCGCTTCAGCCCGGTGTAGGCGGCTCCCTCGGTCTCGCGGTGGAGGCGGACGAGCGTCTCGAAGAAGGCGGTGTCGGCGACCTCCTTCGCCTCCGTGCCGAGCTTCCTCACGGCGAGGGTCTTCCGGAACGCCTCGCGGATCGCGGGCTCCTGCGCCGCCGAGATCCACTTCAGGACGGGCGCGACGTCGCCCTTCTCGAGCGCGCCCTTCGCGTCGACGACGACCGGGCCCTCGACGGAGTCGCAGTGCGCCGCGGCGGGCGTCGCGGGGAGGAGGAGGGCCGCGGCGAGGGCCGCGACCGCGAAGGTCGGAAGCGTGGTCCGTTTCATCTCGTCACTCCTTCGGGCCGTTCGGCCCGGTTGAACGGGGTTTCGGGGGAACGCCCGCGCCGCGCGGGAGCGCGACGCGGGCCGGTTCCGGAAGGCGCGGGACGAGGACGACCTACGCGTTCTCCGGGAGGGCGTCGTCGTCGAAGCCCGGCTCTTCCGCCTTCTCGTAGCTCCAGCCGGTCAGCAGGCCGACGAAGAACCAGAGGAGGAACGCGACCCCGCCGAGGAAGACCGTGTCGCCGAGGATCCGGAGCCAGCGGAGCGCCTGGAGGGCGGGGAGCTGGAGGAAGTCGGCGCTCCGGGCGTACCAGAGGCCGTGCTCCACGCTCGCCCACGTCTGCGCGAGGCCGATCGGGAGGAGCGAGAGGGCGACCATCAGGCCGAGGCCGACGTTCATCCCCCAGAACGCCCACTTCAGCTGCGTCTCCTTCCACGCGCGGACGCCGGAGAGCTTGCGGGCGATGATCAGGACGAGGCCGAGCGAGAGGAGGCCGTAGACGCCGAAGAGGGCGGTGTGGGCGTGGACCGGCGTCGTGTTGAGCCCCTGCATGTAGTAGAGGGCGAGCGGCGGGTTGATGAGGAAGCCGAAGACGCCCGCGCCGACGAGGTTCCAGAACGCGACGCCGACGAAGAAGACGATCGGCCAGCGGTACTTCGCCATCCAGGGGGTGGCGTGCTGGAGCTTGTACGTCCGGAACGCCTCCAGGCCGATGAGGGTCAGCGGGACGACCTCGAGGGCGGAGAAGCTCGCCCCGACCGCCAGGATCGAGACCGGCGTTCCGCTGAAGTAGAGGTGGTGGAACGTCCCCGGGATGCCGGCGAAGAGGAAGAGCGCCGAGGAGGCGATGACGGCCGCGCCCGCGTGCTTCTTGTCGACGAGGCCGAGCTTCGCGAAGAGGAGGGCGATCGCCGCGGTGGCGAAGACCTCGAAGAAGCCCTCGACCCAGAGGTGGACGACCCACCAGCGCCAGTACTCCATGACCGAGAGGTGCGTCTTGGCGGTGAAGAAGAAGCCGGCGCCGTAGAGGAGGCCGATGGCCGTGGTCGCGCCGGTGAACATGAAGACGAGGGAGCGGGCGTCGTCGCGGCGGCGCGCGGCCGGGAGGATCGCGCGGAGCATCAGGACGAGCCAGAGGACGAGGCCGACGAAGAGCGCGATCTGCCAGACGCGGCCGAGGTCGACGTACTCGTACCCCTGGTGGCCGAGCCAGAACGAGAGGTCGAGCGGGAGGACCTGGTGGATCGCGAGGTACTCGCCCGCGAGCGAGCCGACGACGACGAGGAGGAGCGCGCCGAAGAGGACGTTCACGCCCAGCCGCTGGAACCTCGGCTCGTGCCCGCCTATGACCGGCGCGAGGAAGAGGCCGGCGGCGAGGAAGGCCGTCGCGATCCAGAAGACGGCGGTCTGCACGTGCCAGGTCCGCGCGAGCGCGTAGGGGAGCCACTCGCCGACGGGGAGGCCGTAGAGCGCCTGACCCTCGACGGTGTAGTGGGCGAGGAGCGCGCCGAGGCCGACCTGGAGGGCGAAGAGGCCGAGGACGGCGACGACGTACTTGCCGACGGCGCGCATCGACGGCGTCAGCGTGAGCCCGACGAGCGGGTCGACCGGGGGAGCGGTGACGGCGGGCTCGGGCTTCTCGCGGAACGCGGTCCACCAGACGACGGCGCCGATACCGGCGAGCAGGAGGGCGATCGAGACGAGCGACCAGACGACGTTCGCGCCCGACGGGACGTTCGCCACGAGCGGCTCGTGCGGCCAGTTGTTCGTGTAGGTGATCGCCTGGCCGGGGCGCTCGGTCGTCGCGGCCCAGCTCGTCCAGAAGAAGAAGGCCGTGAGCGCCTTGCGGCGCGCCGCGACGGGGACGGTCGTCTCCGACATCGCGTAGTCCTCGCGGAGCGGCTTGAGCTCGCGCGCGCCGCCGAAGAGGGCGTCGAAGTGCGCGGCCGCGCGGCGGTACGCCTCGGCCCGCTCGGCGGAGATCGTCACGAAGCCGGTCGCGGCGTCGTGCGTGTTCGCCCGCATCTCGCGGACGAGAGCCGCCTTCAGCGCGGCCTGCCGGTCGGGGGAGAGGGAGGCGAAGTCCTGCGCTCCCTCGGCTTCCGCCTTCACGTCGAGCAGCGCCGTCGCCTCGCGGTGGAGGTGGTCGGCGGTCCAGTCGGGGGCCTGGTAGGCGCCGTGCCCCCAGATCGACCCGAGCTGCTGCCCGCCCGTCGACTGCCATACCTGCTGCCCGGTCAGGATGTCGTCCTTCGTCATGAGGGTCGCGCCATCGGGGGTGACGACGCGCTCGGGGATCGGCGGGGCCTGCCGGTAGACCTCGCGGCCGAAGAAGCCGAGGACGAGGAAGGTGAAGAGGAGGACTCCGCCGAGGAGCGCCCAGCGGCGGGTGTCGTTGCCGGGGAGGTTCGTGCTCATCGTGCCCTTTCGAATCACATGTCCGCGCAGAGCGCGCGGCCGAAGAGGATGTTGTTCTCGAGGTGGACGTGCTCCATCAGCTCCGCCTCGAGCTCGTCGAGGCGGAGGTAGAGAGCCCGCCAGGTCGTGCAGGCCTCGGCCGGCGGGACGAGGTCGGTCGTCAGCGCCCGGGTCTTCTGGAGGGCGAGGGCGACGTCCTCGTGCTCGCGCTCGAGGGACTGGACCTGCGCCGCGGCCTGGCCCCCGCGCCCGGAGAGGAGCATCGGGAAGAGCCCCTGCTCCTCCTTGTCGAGGTGGTCGATGAGCTCCCGCGAGAGCGACTCGACGTGGGCCGCGAGGCCGCGCGGGACGCTCTCCTTCTCGGCGTGCACGCCCTCGACCTTCCGCGCCATCTGGACGAGGAGCGGGAGCTCCGTCCGGAGGCGCGCGTGGTACCAGCCGATGATCCGCTCGACGATCGCCGGGATCGGCTGGTCGGCCATGGTCTCGACGTCGCCGGCGGTGCGGGCCTCGGCGGCGACCTCGGAGAGGAGCGCGGTGGCGTCGAGGCCGCGCTCGGCGCAGGCCTCGGAGACGGGACGACGCCCGTGGCAGCAGTAGTCGAGGCCGTGGCGGCGGAAGACCCGGGAGGCGGCCGGGTAGGCGACGGCGAGGTCGGCGAGGGTCGATTCGGGCTGAAGCGGAAGGTTCATCTGTGGCCTCCGCTCACCCCATCGCACGTGCCGTGCCGCACGCAGCATTATTTAGATTCAATGGGTTACGCTATCGTGTTATGAATGCGACAGCAGGGGTGTCGTGGAGATCACAACGCTGTCGTCGAAATCGCAACCGGAGCCGCTCGAGGTCCTCCTCGAGATCGTGGGCGACCTGACGGCCTCTCTCGGAGCGCGCGACCGATACGAACGGCTCCTCTCGGCGGTCCGTCGCCTCGTTCCCTACGACGCCGCCTGCCTCCTTCGGCTCCAGGGGGACGACCTCGTCCCGCTCGCGGGGCACGGGCTCGTTCCGGCCGCGCTCGACCGTCCCTACCCGCGATCGCGTCATCCCCGGCTCGAAGCGATCCTTCGCTCCGAGGCCCCGCTCCTCTTCCCGCACGACTCGCCCCTCCCCGACCCGTTCGACGGGCTCCTCGTCGCCGATCCCCACGCCCTCGAGCGGATCCACGCCTGCCTCGGCTGCTCGCTCACGGCCGACGGAGAGGTCGTCGGCGCGCTGACGGCCGACGCCCTCGACCCGGAGGCGTTCTCCGGTCTCGACGAACGTCTCCTCGCGACGCTCGGGGCCCTCGCCGGTGCGGCCCTCCGGACCGCCGGCCTCATCGAGGCGCTCGAGAGGAAGGCCGAGCGCGGCACGCGCGTGGCGCGGGAGCTGCAGCGGAGCGCGGACGAGACGGGCGGCGCGGCGATCCTCGGGACGAGCGCGGCGGTCGCGGCGCTCCTCGCGGAGATCGCCGTCGTCGCCGCGTCGGACCTGCCCGTCCTCGTGACGGGGGAGACGGGCGTCGGCAAGGAGCTCGTCGCGCGGCACGTCCACTCCGGCTCGCGCCGGAAGGACGAGGCTCTGATCCACGTCAACTGCGCGGCGCTCCCCGAGTCGATCGCAGAGAGCGAGCTCTTCGGTCACGTGCAGGGCGCGTTCACCGGGGCGGTCCGCGACCGGGCGGGAAAGTTCGAGGTGGCCGACGGCGGGTCGCTCTTCCTCGACGAGGTGGGCGAGCTGCCGCTCTCGCTCCAGCCGAAGCTCCTCCGGGCCCTCCAGCAGGGGGAGATCCAGAGGATCGGCTCGGACCGGCCGCACCGCGTCGACGTGCGGGTCATCGCCGCGACGAACCGCGACCTCGCCGCCGAGGTGGCCCGGGGCCGCTTCCGCGCCGACCTCTACCACCGGCTGGCGGTCTACCCGATCCGGGTCCCGGCGCTTCGCGAGCGGAGAGAGGACGTCCCGATCCTCGCGACGCACTTCGCGGACTCCGCGCGCCGCCGGCTCGGCCTCGGCCCGCTCCGCCTTTCGGAGGAAGCCCGGGCGGCGCTCGCCGCCGCGGAGTGGCCCGGGAACGTACGGGAGCTGGAGAACGTCGTCAGCCGGGCCGTGCTGCGCGCCGCGGCCGGGAAGCCGCCCGGCGCGCCGATCGCCGTGGGCCTCGAAAACGTCGACCTCGGCTCCGCGGGCCCGGTACGGGCGCCGGTCGAGCCGAGCGTGCCGACCGTCCCCGCCGGCCCCCTACGGGATCAGGTCGAGGAGTTCCAGCGCAAGCGCATCCGCGAAGCGGTGGAGCGGCACGGAGGCAACCACGCCGCCGCCGCGCGCGAGCTCGGGATGCACCGCGCGAACCTCCACCACCTCGCGCGGCGGCTCGGCCTTCGGGACTGACGGCGCCGGGACCCGGTGCCGCGCCCCGGCGGGCAAGGAGAGCCGCCGGGAGAGCGGCCGTTCCCGATATCCTCGGCGGGCCCCATGGACACGAGCTTCGTCTCCTCGACCATCCTCCTCGTCCTGATCACCGACCCGCTCGGGAACATCCCCTTCTTCATCTCGGCGCTGAAGCACGTCCGCCCCGAGCGCCGTCGCGTCGTCGTCCTCCGGGAGTGCCTCGTCGCGTTCGCGGCGCTCCTCGTTTTCCTCCTCGCGGGGCGGCCGATCCTTCGGCTGCTCCACCTGAGCGAGGATGCGCTCCGCATCAGCGGCGGCGTCGTTCTGCTCCTGATCGCGATCCGGATGATCTTCCCGGAGAGGGGGGCGCGCCTCGGCGAGGAGGAAGGAGAGGACCGCGAGCCGTTCATCGTGCCGGTGGCGATCCCGCTGATCGCGGGGCCCTCGGCGATGGCGACGGTCCTCCTGATGTCGACGCCCGATCCGCTCCGGATGCTCTCGCTCGCGGGCTCGCTGACGGTGACGATCGCGATCACGGCGGTCGTCTTCGTCTCGAGCACGCGGATCCAGAAGGTGCTCGGGGACCAGGCGATCATGGCGATGGAGCGCCTGATGGGGCTCGTCCTGACGGCGATCGCCGTCGAGATGCTCCTGGGCGGCGTCGCGAGCTACATCCGCCGCGGCTGAGGGGGCGGGGCAGCTTCCCACGGG
>CAZWRQ010000128.1:0-13462 GCA_964636395.1 uncultured Holophagales bacterium | reverse complement strand
ACGTCGTCGAGCGGCACGAGTTCCGGAGCGGCCGCGTCGCGGTGATCCGGCCGGACGACTGCCTCGGCTGCGGCCTCTGCGCCGACCTCTGCCGCTTCGCGGCGATCCGGCCGCCCGTCGACGGAGGACCGGACTTCTCCGTCGAGCCGACAGCCTGCGAGGGATGCGGCGTCTGCGTCCGCTTCTGCCCGGAGCGGGCGATCGACTTCCCGGAGCGCGTCGCCGGCGAGTGGATGGTCTCCCGGACGCGCTGCGGCCCGATGGTCCACGCGCGCCTCGGGACGGGGGAGGGGAGCTCCGGCAAGCTCGTCACCGCGGTCCGGAACGAGGCGCGGCGGCTCGCCGCGGCCGAGGGACGCCGCCTCGTCCTCCTCGACGGCCCGCCCGGCGTCGGCTGTCCCGTCATCGCCTCGGTGACGGGGGCCGACCTCGTCGTCGCCGTCACCGAGCCGACCGTCTCGGGCGAGCACGACGTCGCGCGGCTTCTCTCCCTGACGCGACACTTCGGGGTCCCGGCCGCCGTCTGCGTGAACAAGTGGGACCTCGACCCGGAGGCCGCCGGCCGGATCGAGGAGCAGGCCGTCCGCTCCGGTGCGCGGCTCGCCGGGCGCGTCCGCTACGACCGGGGCGTCACGGCGGCGCAGCTCGCGCGCCGCGCCGTCGTCGAGACGGACGCTCCGAGCGCGGCGGACGTCCGCGCAGTCTGGGCGCGGGTCGTCTCCGGCTGACCTCGGGGGCGGCCCGGGCGGACGTTCTCGCGGCGCCCGGCCCACGGGCAGGGTCCCGGACCGGGTCGCGTTCTGCAGTCGCGCTCTCGCCGCCCCCGGGCGACTCGCCAGGGGCTTCGTCGGCTCAGCGCGTTCCCTTCGGCTCCTCGGGCGGCTCGTACTCGACGAAGGGGCCGTCCGCCGCGCGCGAGCGGTCGCGGTAGCTGCAGCGGCCCGTCCGCTCGTGACCGGCGTAATGCTCCTCGAAGACGCGGCAGGCCTCCGGGCGGCGGAGCCACGTCCCGTCCGCGCCGAGACAGTGCGCGACGAGGACCGGGACCTCTTCTTCGGGGCGCACCTCCAGGATCGTGACGTCGGCGGGGTCGGCCTTCTCCTCGGCGAGCTTCTCGAGGAGACCGCAGAGGGTGTCGTCGATCCAGCTCTCCGTCATCCCGGGGACGCCGGCGACGGCGACGCGCGCCTCGTAGGTGTAGGGGAGCCGCGGATCGTACTTCGATCTCGGCCCGAGGACCTTCTCCCGGATGCTCATCGCGTCCCTCCCGGCGGCGTCCCGCGCGATGCGGTTCGCCACCGGGCAGGATAGCGCTGCGCGCGGCCCTGAGGCGTCCGCCCCGATGACGAGACGGTCCGGGTCGTCGTCCCCGGGTCGATGCCGGCGCCTCCGATAAGATTCGCGCGTGGAGACGACGGGACTTCCCGGGGCGCTGCTGATCGAGGAGGGACTCGAAGACCTGTCTCGCGGGCTCGAGACCGTACCGTCGCTCCTCGCCTCGATCGGCTCCCCGCGCCTGCGCCTCCTCGGATTCGAGGTCCCGGCCCCGCTGGCGGACGCCGAGCGAAGGCTGTACAGGCTGCTCGAGAGGGACGGCTCGGACTCGGCCCACGGCCGCTACAACGCGCTCGTCCGGACCCTCGTCAGCTTCGAGCGCGCTGCGGCTCTGAGGCGGCGTGCGGCGTGACATCGACGCGGAGCGCCTTCGGGCGCTGCTCGAGGCGTTGGGTGAAGCCGCGCGCGGCGAGACGACCGTCTACCTGACCGGCGGAGCGACGGCCGTCCTGAAAGGGTGGAGGTCGAGCACGGTCGACGTCGACCTGAAGCTGGAGCCGGAACGGGACGAGATCCTGCGTGCGATACCGCAGCTCAAGGAGGAGCTCGAGACGAACGTCGAGCTCGCCAGCCCCGATGGCTTCCTCCCGGAGCTTCCAGGGTGGCGTGATCGGAGCCCGTTCGTGGCGCGGGAAGGGCTCGTGACGTTCCGCCACTACGACCTCTACGCCCAGGCCCTCGCAAAGGTGGAGCGCGGGCACGCCCGGGACCTCGCAGACGTCGCGGCGATGCTGGACCGCGGCCTCGTCCTCCCGGCCCGGCTCCGCGAGCTTCACGCGGCCATCGAGCCTCTCCTCTATCGCTTCCCGGCGGTCGACCCCCCGACCTTCCGCGCCGCGCTGGAAGGCGCGCTGGCCGGACGGTGAGCCGATCTCACGAGAGAACTCCGGTCCCGAGATCGAACGCCCCGCCGCGGTCTCCCGCGGCGGGGCGTCGTCCCGGCTGAACCGAGCCGGCGAGTCGTTCCTTCGGAGCTACTTCCTCGGCACCTTCTTCATCAGCACCTCGACGGCCTTCTCGAGCTGCTGGTCGCGGCCGGTGGGCTCGAGGGCGGGGTCGTTGTCGACGACGTGGTCGGCGTCGAGGTGCTTGTTCTCGGTCAGGTCGCCCGAGGGGTCGAGGTAGCCGACCTCGGGGATCCCGAACGTCAGCGTCTTGTCCTGGAGGCGTTCCCACCAGACGGAGGTGCAGGTACCGGGGACCTGCATGCCGACGGTCTCGCCGATGCCGAGGGCCTTGTAGGCCGTCGGGAAGCAGTGGGCGTCGGAGTAGTTGCCTTCGTTCATGACGACGACGGAAGGCTTGGTCCAGCGGTTGCCGGGCTCGACGCCGATCTGCCGGCCTCGGGGGACGGCGCGGTAGTAGACCTGCCCTGTGAGGAAGACCGTCAGCGGCTCGACGAGGTTGCCGCCGCCGTTGAAGCGCGTGTCGAGGACGATGCCGTCCTTGTCGACGGCGCGCCCGAAGACCTCCTCGAAGACCTCGCGGTAGGCCCCGTCGTTCATGCCGCGGATGTGGGCGTAGCCGAGCCGGCCGCCGGAGAGGCGCTCGACCTCGGCGCGGCGCGACCTGACCCAGCGGTCGTAGAGAAGCCCCTGCTGCTCGCCGGGGGCGATCGGCTTGACCGTCTCCTCCCACCTCTTCCCGTCCTTCGGGTCGAGGAGGCCGAGGCGGACCGGCTCGCCCGCCTTCCGGTTGAGCATCGGGTACCAGTTCGCGCCGGCGGCGATCGGGGCGCCGTCGATGGAGGCGATCACGACGCCCGGGACGACTCTCGTCCCCGCCTTCGTGAGCGGGCCGCCCTCGATCACCTCGAGGACCTTGACGCCCTCGCCGGTGTGGGCCGGATCGGGGAAGAACGCGAGCGAGGCGGTGACGTCGCCGTCGCGGCGCTGCGGGCGATAGCGGCCGCCGGTGTGAGAAGCGTTCAGCTCGCCCTGCATCTCGGAGATCAGCTCGGCGAAGTCACGGTTGTCGACGACGTGGGGGAGGAAGCGGGCGTAGGCCGTCTTCATCGCCGCCCAGTCGACGCCGTGGAGGTCGGTGACGTAGAACTTCTTCAGCGTCTGGCGCCAGGCGTGCTCGAAGAGGGCGGCCCGCTCCTCGGCGGCCTTCAGCTCGACCTTCGCGGAGGCCTTGATCGGCGTCGCCTTGCCCGAGTCGAGGTCGATCGAAGAGAGCTTCCCGTCGGCGAGGACGATCGCCTTCTTCCCCTCGGGGTCGAGGCGGAGGCGGGCTCCCCGCTCGGCGTTCAGCTTGGCGACGAGCTTGACCTCCTCCTTCCTCGGGACGTACTTCCAGAGGTCGGAGCCCTTCTCGAAGCGGGCGAGGTAGACGAGCGTCTCGCCGTCGGGCGTGAGCGCCGCGTCGTCGATGCTCGCGGAGTGGAGAGAGAGGCGGGCGATCCGCTCGTCGAGGCCGTCCAGCTCGAAGGCGACCGGGTCGGGGAGCTTCACGTCGCCGTCGGCCTTCTCGTCCTCGTCCTTGTTCGGGTCCTTGCCCGCGGCCTTCTTGCCGTCCTTCCCCTTGTCGGCGTCCTTGGCCTTGTCCTTCTTCTTCTCGGCTTCCTTCTCCTTGTCGACGAGCTGCGCGTAGGCAGCCTCGTCGAGGTGGAAGCGGTCCCAGGCCTTCTTCGTCAGGAAGGCGGCGAAGACGTCCTGCTCGCGGGGGTAGCCGGAGTGCTGGCGCGTGCCGAAGCGGTCGGAGGCCCAGAAGAGGACCTCGCCCTTGCGGGCCCACTTCGGCGCCTCCTCCTCGTATCCGCTCCGGGTGACGTTGAAGACCGGCTTGCCGCCGGCGGCGTCGACGATGCCGACCTCGCCCGACCAGCGGGTGGGACTGAGGAACTGGACGGCGAAGCTCTTGCCGTCGGGCGACCACTGGTACCACTGGTCGCCGTCGGCGTAGGAGTAGTTCAGGTCGCCGGGGAGGACGACGCGGCTCTTGCCGGTGGCGAGGTTGACGACCTTGAGCGTCGTCCGCTCCTCGAGGTACGCGACCTCCTTGCCGTCGGGCGAGAAGGCGGGCTGGAACTCCTCGGCGGGGGTGGCGACGACGGCGGACTCCTTCAGCGCGGTGGCGTTGAAGAAGGCGGTCTCCTCGGGGTCGGTCCGGTCGGTCCGGTAGACGTTCCAGCTGCCGTCGCGCTCGCCGGCGTAGAGGAGGCTCTTGCCGTCGGGGGAGAAGCTGACGGAGCGCTCCTGGCCGGGCGTGTCGGTGATGCGGCGGGTCGCGCCGTGCTCGACGGAGGCGACGAAGACCTCGCCGCGGGCGACGAAGGCGACCTCCTTGCCGTTCGGGGAGAGCTCGAGCTCGTTCGCGTCGGAGGCGACGTCGACGGGGGCGACCTCGAGGTCGCGCCGGTCGGAGGCGGCGGTCACGGAGAGCTTCCGGCTCTCGTTCGCGCCGGCGGGGCGGACCCAGACCTCGCCGTCCCACGTGTAGCAGAGGTCGCCTGCGGAGGAGGCGGAGAGGAAGCGAACGGGGTGGGTCTCGTGCGACGTGACCTGCACGGGCTTTCCGGGATCGGCCAGGTCGAGCTTCCAGACGTTGAACGTGCCGCTCTTCTCGGAGAGGTAGTAGAGCGACTTCTGGTCGGGCGACCAGACGGGCTGGCGGTCGTCGAAGCCGAACGCGGTCAGCCGCGTGTGCTTCCCGCTCTTCTTCTCGAAGACCCAGACGTCGCGCGCGAACGACGAGTTGTCGTGCTTGCGCCACTCCATCTCGTAGCCCTTCACGTCCGAGTAGGCGAGCCGCTCGGCGGCCTTGTCCCAGACGGCGTAGAGGGCCGGGGTGGAGAGGAGCTGCGCCGGCATGCCGCCCGTCAGGGCCACCTGGTAGAGCTCGGGCTGCGCGCCGGTGGGGAACTGGACGTTCTTCGCGGCGTCGAGGCGGGCCGAGCTGAAGAGGACGGCCTTGCCGTCGGGAGTGAAGCTCGTCGGCGTGTCGTCGGCGGAGTGGTACGTGAGGCGCTTCGCCTCACCCCCGGTCGCCGGCATGACGAAGACGTCGAAGTTGCCGTACCGGTCGGAGGCGAAGGCGATCTGCCTTCCATCGGGTGACCAGACCGGCGCGGTGTCGTAGGCCGCGGCGACGGTGATCGGCGCCGCCGCGCCCCCGGCGACCGGGACGGTCCAGAGGTCGCCCCGGTAGCTGAAGGCGACCGTCTTCCCGTCGGGGGAGATCGCCGCGGCGCGGAGCCAGAGGGCGCTCTCGGCCCGGACGGGGGCGGTGGGAACGCAGAGGGCGAGAAGGAGCGCCGCGGCGGAGGCCGCGGTGGCGGGGGAGAGACGTTTTGTCGCTGGCATGCTGCTCACTCCAGAGTCGTTTACGCCCGAGCGGGCCTCGGGTTTCGTTCCGGGGCGCGACGGGAGCCGTCAGGACAGGAGGGCGGACCGATATCTCTCGGAGAAGAGGGCCGGCTGGCCGCCGGTACTCCAGAAGAGGACCCGCTCGTCGCGCCGGAAAACGCCCTTCCGGACGAGGTCGATCAGCCCTCCGGCGGCCCGTCCGGTGTAGACGGGGTCGAGGAGGAGCCCTTCGTGCCGAGCAAAGAGGCGGATCGCCTCGCGCTCGAGGTCGGTCAGGACTCCGTAGCCGGCGCGGCAGTAGCGGTCGTCGGCGAGGACGGCGGCGGGGGAGAAGGAGATCCGCGGGCCGAGCCGCTCGCTCGCGTCGGACGCGAGGGCGGAGACCTGCGCCGCGAGCCACTCCTCGGGCTCGTCGATGCTGATCCCGAGGACCTTCCCCCGGAACCCGAAGAGGCGCTGGCCGAGGAGAAGCCCGGCGTGAGTGCCGCCGCTCGAGGTGCCGAAGACGATCGCGTCGACCTCGACTTCCTGTGCGAGGAATTCCTCCATCGCGAACGCATAGCCGAGGGCGCCGGTCGGGCTGCTCCCGCCGTACGGGACGAGGTAGGGCGCCGCCCCCTCGGCCGCGAGCGTCGCGACCGTCTCCGCGAGGACGCGGTCCCGGTCGGCGCGGTCCGCCACGGGGACGACACGGGCGCCGAAGAGGACGTCGAGGAGGTGGTTGCCGGTGGGCGAGGCGGGCGTCTCGCCCGTCAGGACGAGGACGCACCCCATTCCGGATCGGGCGGCCGCGGCGGCCGTCTGCCGGCAGTGGTTCGACTGGAACGCTCCCGCGGTGACGAGCGTCCGCGCCCCGCGCGCCTCGGCCTCGGCGACGAGGAATTCCAGCTTGCGTGTCTTGTTCCCGCCGAGGGCGAGGCCGGTCAGGTCGTCGCGCTTGACGAGGAGGTGCGGGCCGCCGAGCACCCGGGTGAGGTGGGGCATCTCCTCTACGGGCGTCGGGAGGTGGGCGAGGTGGACTCGCGGGACGCGGCTGACGCTCAACGCTTCGCCTTCGGGGGAACGGGGGCGGCCTCGGCGCCTTCCTCGGCCTCCGAGACCGGCCCCCCCTCGATCCGGAGGAGCTTCCCTTCGACGAGCGCTTCCGCGACGCGGCGGCGCGCCTCCGCGACGATCCGCCCGAACGTCGCCCGCGAGACCCCCATCCGCGCCGCCGCCTCCTCCTGGTAGAGCCCCTCGAGGTCGGCGAGGCGGATCGCCTCGAGGCCGTCCAGCCCGAGGACGACCTCCTCGAGGAAGCGGCCCGGGATGCCGGCAGGCTTGAAGACCCCGGCGGGCGGGGCCCCGGCAATCCGGCGGCGGCAGCAGGGACGGGGCATCTCTCCTCGCGGGCGACGGCCGGGGCGGCTTACTTGTTGCCGCGGCTGAAGAGGAGGTCGAGGTCCTCCTTCAGGCTCTGGAGGTCCTCTTCGTGCTCGACCTCCTGCTCGAGGATCGTGAGCGCCAAGTTGTACGTCACCATGTCCTTGTCCTTGGTGGCGTCCATCAGCTTCTTGTAGGTGTCGATGGCGCACTGCTCGCCCGCGATGTTCTCGGCCAGGAGGACCGAGACGTACGGGTCCTTCGGGGCGTCGTAGGCGCAGGGGCTCTTGTCGAACCACTCGTGCGGGTCGAGGAGCGGCGTGCCGCCGAGCTGGATGATCCGGTTCGCGACGAGGACGGCGTGGTTCAGCTCCTCGGTGGCGTGCAGGTTCAGCTCCGCGGCGACGGCGTCCTTCATCGGTCCCTTGATCAGCTTGGCGCCGAGCCAGTACTGGTAGTAGGCGAGCCACTCGCTCGCGTAGGCGGCGTTCAGCATCTCGATGACCTTCTCCACGTCGATGCCGACGATCTCGCGTCCTCTGGTGCCCATCGGTACCTCCTCGCTTCGGACGGGGTCGGGCGCGGACGCCGCCCCGGCCGGCGACTCGTAAGCATATGCCCGATTGAGGGGCGGGGGAACCGGAGGAGAGGCCCTGGGCTACGGCAGGCGGGCCAGGGCCGCCTCGATCGACTTCTTCAGCTCGGGATGGAGCGGAGCGCCCAGCTTCTCGGCCTGGGTGACGATCTCGAGCGCCCTCTCGTTCTTCCCCGCGAGGTGGTAAAGGCTCGCGAGGTTGTTCGCCGCCTCGCCCCAAGCCGGGTCGGACTTCAACGCCTCCTCGTAGCGTTCGATCGCCTCGGCGTCCCGTCCGAGGCGGAGGAGGACGTTCCCGTGGAGGCTGCTGTAGCGGGCCGGAACGCCCTGCGGGTCGGGCCGGTACTCGTGGAGCTCGCGTTCGATGTCGAACCGTTCGCCCTGGAGGCGGGCGACGAGCCTCTCGATCTGCTGTCTCTGGTCGGCGGAGGCCTTCGCGAGGCGTCCGGACTGCTCCGAGATCGCGGCGTCCTTCGCGCGCAGCCTCTCGGTCAGCGCCTTCCGGCGGTCGGCGTGCATCCCCGCGCGCAGGTCGGCGGTCCTCTCGTAAGCGGCCCGGGCGGCGACGACCTCCTCCAGCGCGCGCGAGTACTCCTTCTCGCCGTAGAGGAGTCGCGCGCGGAGGAGGTGCGAATCCGGGAAGTCGGGCATCTCCTCGATGCTGACGGCGAGGGCGTCGAGCGCCCGCTCGCGGTCGTTCTTCTCGAGGAGCTTCAGCGCCCTCTCGTACTTCGCGATCGCGCCCTTGTAGCGGCGGAGCCGCTGCGCGTCCGTCGCGCGGTTCTCCTCCTGCGCCGTGGCCGGGAGGACGGGGACGATCGCCGCGAGGGCGAGCGCGACGACCGGGAGCAGGCGGCTTCGTCTCATGCCGATCCTCCGGGGCGCGGCCGCGCCGCGCGCGTCAGTCGATTCTCGTCCAGCCCGAGGCGAGGCCGTCCGGCATCGTCTCGAGCGAGGCGGCGAGCGTCTCCGACCAGGCGGCGACGTCGGACGGCCTCTCGAAGACGTCCTTCGAGAGCGCCGCCGCCAGGGCGGCGGAGGCCGCCTCCGGGACTCCGGGGAGGACCGACGAGGCGGGGGGCGGGACCTCGTCGATGACGTTCGCCATGATCCGTCCCAGGTCCTCGCCCCGGATCGCCCGGTGGCCGAGGAGCGCCTCGTAGCAGACGGCGCCGAGCGAGTAGACGTCGGTGCGCGCGTCGACGTTCCAGCCGTGCACCTGCTCGGGGGACATGTACTCCGGCGTCCCGACGACCATTCCCGTGCGCGTCAGACCATGCTCGTGGGCCATCTCCTTGGCGAGGCCGAAGTCGAGCACCTTCACGCGGAAGCCCGCCGGGTCGTCGGCGAGGAAGAGGTTCCCCGGCTTGATGTCGCGGTGGACCACCCCCGCGGCGTGGGCGGCGGCGAGCGCCGCGCCGGCCTCGCGGGCGAGCTGCGCGACCTGGCGCGGCGTGCCGGTCCCGCACTCGAGGAGCACGTGAGCGAGGTCGTGCCCGCGAAGCATCTCCATCACCAGGAACGCGGTGCCGTCGGGGAGCTCTCCGGAGTCGAAGAGCCCGATGACGCCGGGATGCGAGATCCGGGCGATCGTCCGCGCCTCGTGCTCGAAGCGGGCCTTCAGCTCGGAGTCGCCGAAGTGCTCCGGCCGGATCAGCTTGATCGCGACGTCGCGGGAGAGGCGCGCGTCGCGGGCGGAGAAGACCGTCGCCATCCCCCCCTGCCCGAGGATGCGCTCGAACCGGTAGCGGCCGAGCAGCTCGTAGGGGAGCGGTCGCGGCGTGTCGAGCGGGGAGCCGTCGACCGCGCACTCCTCCGCGGCCTGGTCGTAGCAGCGCCCGCAGAGCGGGCAGATCTGGAGCGTCGCGATCCCCTGCTCGTGCATCTCGCGGAGCGTCGCCTCCCGCTTCTCGCGCAGGGTCGAGAGCTGGCGGCGCATGTGGGCCATGTCGAGCGCGGCGCCGAGCTGGTGAGCGAACCCGCCCACGAGCCGCCGCTCGGTCTCGCCCCAGACGACCGCCGGCCCCTGCACGAGGAGCGCGCCGCGAAGCTCGGAGCTCATCCCGGAGACCGGCACGACGACCGACCCCTCCTCCGACGGGAGCGGGCGCGGGCTGCCCAGGGCCGAGCCGCGGAGGTCGTCGATTCGCGGCGGTTCGAGGCCGGCGTCGGAGAGGGGGACGACGGCGTCGTCCCGTACTTCCCAGATGCCGATCCGCTCCGCGCCGATCGCGCCCGCGACGTCGGCGGCGAGCGCCTGGGACCAGCTCGCCACGTTCTCGGACGGCGCCGGGCTCGCCTCGAGGAGCCGCGCGATCTCGCCCTGGGCGTTCCGGAGGTGGTCGTTCGCGGTGGCGAGGTCGGCCGTCCGATCCGCGACGACGCGCTCGAGCTCCTCGTTCCTCCGGCGGAGGACGAGAGTCCGCCAGCGGAACGTTCCGGCGACCGCGACAGCGAGGGCGAGGAGGACGACGGCGCGGAACCAGGCCGCCATCCAGAACGGGGGATGGACCCGAATGGGGATCGTGACGACCTCGCCCCAGAGCCCCGACTCGTTGATCCCCTGGACGTGGAGCGTCAGGTCGCCGGCGGGGAGGTTCGTGTAGCGGAGCTCGGGCTCGCGTCGGGGCGGGAGCCAGCTCTCCTCGAGCCCCTCGAGGCGGGCGCGGTAGGCCGTGCGGCCCCGCGCGCGGAACGAGAGGACGGCCACGCGGAAGGCGGCCGAGCGCTCCGACCAGGCGAGCTCGAGGCGGTCGGGAAACGCGACCGTCCGGCCCGGGAGCCGGACCGACTCGACGACGACGCGCGGCGGGTGTGCGTTCGGGCGGTGCGAAGCCGGGTCGTAGCGCGAGAGGCCGTCGACCGTGCCGATCCAGACGACCCCGTCGCGGTCGGTGTGGAACGCGTTGATGTTCGTCTCCCAGCCGGCGAGCCCGTCGTCGGGCGTGAACGGCGTCACGGCGTCGCCCGCGCCGAGCCGGTAGACGCCCCGCGTCGTCCCGACCCAGACCGTCCCCGTCCGGTCCTCGCCGACGAAGTAGACGTACGGGCTGCCGAGCCGGTCCGTCAGGAGCGTCCACGTCCCGTCGGTCTCGAGCCGTGCGAGGCCGCTGCCGCTCGCCGCCCAGAGGCGCCCCTTGCCGTCCTCGAAGAGCTTGTTGACGTAGGGGCTGCTCATCGCCGCGGGCGGGTCGGGGAGCGGCGTGACCGTCTCGCCGTCGCAGGCGGCAAGGCGCGCGCCGAACGCCGCCCAGACACCCCCCGCGCGGCGCCGCGCCAGAGCGTGCGCCACGTCGATCCGCGAGCCGTCCGGGAGGCGGTCGAAGACGCGCCACGCGCCGTCCGGGCGAAGGACCGCGAGGCCGCCTGCCGCCCGGCGGCTGCCGACCCAGAGCCGTGCGTCCTCGTCGAAGACGAACCCCCAGACGTCGGCGCTGATCGCGGAGCCGTATTCGTCCACCGGCCCGAGACGCTCCTCGCCCGGGCGACGGCGCTGCAGGCCCCCCTCGGACCAGACCCAGAGGCTCCCGTCGGGGCCGCGCTCGGCCCGGAAGACGAGCTCGTTCGCGAGCCCCTGCCCCTCGCCCACGACCTCGACGACGCGCGGCTCGGCGCCGCGCGCGAGCCGCGCGGCCCCCCGCATCGTGCCGAGCCAGAGGTCTCCGTCCCGCGTCTCGCTCATCGTGAAGACGCAGGAGGACGGGAGCCCTTCCTTCGCCCCGAGGTTCCGCACGAGCTGCCCGCGGAAGCGCGCGAGGCCTCCGACGTCGGTCCCGACCCAGACGTTCTCCTCGCGATCCTCGAACGCGAAGTTGACGACGTTCGAGGGGAGCCCGTTCTCGGTGCTCCAGCGCTCGAACGCCACCGTCCCGGGACGGCGGAGGAAGAGCCCGGAGTCGTTCGTCGCGACGTAGAACGTACCCGAAGGCGCGAGCGTGATCCGGAAGACGGCCCGGCCGCCGCGCGGCATCAGCGGGACCGGCTTCCACTCCGCGCCGGTCCGGAGCCAGAGGCCGCGCGTCGCCGTGCCGAGCCAGAGTCCCTCCGGCGTCTCGGCGAGAGCGCGGCTGCCGTCACCGAGCGCGGGCGGCCCACCCTCGGGGGAGGCGGCGGCGCCCTCGATTCGGTAGAGCCCGCGGCCCGTCGCCGCGTACGTCCCGCGCGCGGTCGGAAGGACGTCGAACGTCGTCACGGGGCGCTCCGGCCCGCCGAGGACGGAGGCGCAGGCGTCCTTCTCGCAGCGCAGGACCCCGTCCTCCGTCCCGAGCCAGATCCGCCCGTCCGCGTCCCGCGCGATCGCGCGGCACCGCGCGGTGCCGGCGGCCGGGAACGGCTCCAGCCTGCGCCCGCGCCACCGCGCGACGCCCGCGACGGTGCCGATCCAGAGCGTCCCCTCGTCGTCGAGGAGCAGCTCCTCGACGTAGTTCGAGGGAAGGCCGTCTTTCGTCGAGAAGGTCTCGATCGTGTTCCCGTCGAAGCGGGCGAGGCCTCCGAGTGTCCCGATCCAGAGGAACCCGTCGCGGTCCTGCGCCATCGTCGGGAGCTGCGACTGGGGGAGGCCGTCGCCGAGGCCGATCACCTCGAACGGAAGCTGGGCGGAAACGGGGAAGGCGAGCGAAGAGAGCAACGCGAGGGCGCCCGCGAATCGGGCTCCGCTTCCGGACCGGCTTCTCGACACCGCTCCTCCTCAGCCCTCCGGCCGGCCATCTTCTCACGGGGCCGCGCCGCACGCGGCACCGGCCGAGCGGCCCGAAACGAAAAGGAGGCCCGGACGCCGTCGGCGTCCGGGCCCCTGCGGGGACTCGAGTGTCGGCGCTCAGCTCTTCGCGGGCTTCGGCGCCTCGGCCTTCTTCGCGCACGCCTCGGCGCACTTGGCCTTGTCGGCGTGCGTGCACTTCGCGGCGTCCTTCTTGCAGCTCGCGGGGTCGCACTTCTTGGCGGCGTCGGCCCCGTCCTTCTTCGTGCAGCAGGAGGCGGCCTTGGAGTGGCCGGCGCACTCCGGGCCGGCGAGCGCGGCCGGGGCGGCGACGAGGGCGAGCGCGAGGGCGAGGGAAGCGATCTGACGCATGAGGTTCTCCTTCATGGTTCTTCGTTTTTCTTGGGGGCGCGGCCTCGGGCCGCGCGCGTTCCGTCGGTCGGAGGGCAGAGGCGATCCGCTCTCGCGGCGCGGAAGACGTGGCATCTCCCGCGGGACCGTTCAGTTCCGGAAGGTGCAGGCGAGAAGGCGAGGAGGAGGAGACGCGGCGGCGACGGACGACCGGCGGGCGTCGGCGTCCGCGTGCGCCGTGGAGCGGGAGGACCGGACCCGTGCGAGGCCGTCAGCCCGGGCCGAGGGGGCCTCCGTCTCGATCAGCGTCGAGGCGCGCGGGAGGAGCGCCGCCGGGGAGCAGCAGGCGGCCGCTCGCTTCGGCGCGGTCGGCGCCGTGGGACGCCCTTCCGAAGGGCAGGCCGGACAGGCGGGCGGGGCGCCCGAGGGGCAGCAGCCCGGTGCGGGCGAAGGCACGGTGGCCGGGCAGGGCGCCGCAGGCCCCGCCGGGAGAGTGAACGGCAGGAGAGACACCGCGAGAGCCAGCGCGGCGAGCGGTCGTGCCGAAGCTGCGGGGCGGGGGGCCATCGAAGCGATCGTATCGAAAACGCGTGCCAGGGGCCGCTCCCACACGGAGATCGTGCGCCCGACCGGATCGTGAGCGAGAATGGACGCTCAGCGAGGATCGGGAGCGTTTCGCCCGCACGGTCGACTTCGGCTCCCGGTCGAGCAGAGGAGGTACGCACAGATGTCCCTGATGAAGCTATCCGGCGCGTTGGGCGCGTTCGTCGTCGCGACGACGCTGACGATCCCCGGCGCCGCCCTCTCCCAGGA